>NZ_JCAXEJ010000009.1:0-158189 GCF_059759005.1 Paenarthrobacter sp. GQ52 | reverse complement strand
GTGCCCAGCTCCCCCAGCCACGACGAGCCGTGCAAGGCTCCTAGAATCGACCCAGTCATCGAACAGAGCGTGTCGGTGTCGGCATCCACAAGAAACCCTGACCGGAGCAAGCCGCTCATGGGGCGTGAGGCCGTTCTAGCGGCAATGTACATGGCAGCGGCGGCCGCGACAGTTCCGGATCCACTTTGTCTCTTGTCAAAGCAACCGAGTTCAGTCAGGACTTCCTGGTCGTTCGCCATAGGACCACGAGACAACCCCTCCACAGCTATCTGTAGCAGGGTGTCCATTTCCGTCACTGTTCTCTCCCACAGGAGCATGGGTCCCTCCCAGTTCAGTTCAGTGTCAGCTTGTTGTAAAGACTCATGCCACTCGTCGGTTACGGAATTCATCAGGATTCCGGGGCTTCGCCAAGACTCGTCGTCAATGACGGAGTGCAGCAGCTCGCCATATTCTAGTGTCGTCGACTGTGTCAAGGCAGTTCTGAGCGTCAAGGCGTGAACCGCAGCACCAAGGAGAGCACGGGGGTGTCCATGAGTAGACAGCCCGTCCTTTACTACTCGGCGGAGGAGGCTATCACGCGTAGCATCCGTCGTGGCGAGGATATGAGGAGCTATACGCATGGCCACACCATTGGCACCGGCTGCAAAGTAGGACGCGACTTTAGTCCTATCGCTTGCCCTTGCAGCCCTCCACGGTGGCCTTCCCTCCGCCCAAGCTCTCGAGGCGCGTAGGACTGCCCCGCCACCGCCGCGTTGGTAAAGTGGCCACTGCGGCAGTTCAACCCTCGTTAGCCAGTCATACCAGTCAGTACCAACTAGGGACGACCGCGCGACGGCCAACAACAGCTGCGTGTCGTCACTGTATTGACCGGCACCCACCGGATCTCGATACCTTGAGAACTGGGTTCCCCCGTTCCTCAACCACGAACGGAACGAAGCTCTCGGCTCCCCTTGTCTGGCAGCTTTGCCACCGACTATCTGGCTTCTATCTTCTTGTGGCCACCCAAGCGCGTCGCCGACCGCGGCGCCAAGAAACATACCGACAGCACGATCGGGATTCTGGAAACGGTGAGTCGGATTCATACTAAGTCCTCAAGGGATGGTGTCCACCGGGATTCCGGGATCTCTCCCCCGGTGCGTAGGGCATTGGCAAGCTTCCATTTGTCGAAGAACAACGGTGCATATCGCCATTCCATCCGTCCTGGGTTCAAGCCAAAGGCATGCAGCATCACGTACAACTCTCGGGCCTTCTCGGAGGTTGGTGTAACTATGGCAGACACCGCTGACAATGGAACCGCTCCCGGAATCAGCACTTCGCTCTGCAGATCCGTTGGCACAGACGTTTTGTGCGTCGCGGACCTGGTGTACAGCCCGGGGGTCGACGGGTTCGCCCAGCACGCCAGCAGTCCCATCCCGCCTTCGGCCAAGAATGCCCCAGTTCCTTTAGCTGCATTGCACGGAGAGAAAAGAGCCCCAGGCCTCATAACCAACTCAATGTCGAGCACAAAAGCCACCCAGTCAGGGTAGTTCCTGAATGCGGTCTTTTGCGCGGCTATGGCTTGGTAGTAGGCATTCGGATATTCGAATGAACAACAGACGTGATTATTCCTCGCATCGAGCCGCAACTCGTCGGTAGGCGAAAATTGCTGCGGGGCGTTCTCAAGAAGGTCAAGGCTTGTTCGAATCGCGTTATCCGTAAAAATCGAGTGGACGTTCATTGCTGGTGCGAAATGAATGAGACGCGTCACTGGCACCTGTGCCAGTGCTTCGGCCACGGTCAGCGTCATGTAGGGTCCCTTTCGCTCCACAAACCGGCGTTCTCTGGCAGGAGTCGGGTGACCTGACCAGTGTGCGTCAGAATAAGGCCGGCACGAGCCCTGGTAACACTCACGTACAGTAGCTTGGCTTCACGAGAACACGCCTCCTCTTCGTCGAATGCTCGAAGTACGTCGGGATTTGGGACGCTGTCATCGTTGAGAAAGGGCATAATCACTGTGTCGAACTCAAGTCCTTTAGCCGAATGATACGTGCCTAGGTAAACTCCCGGGGCTTCATCCCACAAGGGCATGCTGGCGTGCAACAGCCTGTGCTGGAGGTTCCTCCCGACAGTCCTCACGTCAGCTCGAGTCCGCACTAGAATACCCACCGTTTGGTCCCTTCCGAGCTCCGCCGCCAAGCCACGAATGGCAGCAGCTTCTGCTCGCATGTCCGGGTAACGTGATAGGGCTGGTTTAGGCCCCGCCGCCGTTGGCTGCACTGGTTCGACGAGATCCGCGTCTCCTGAGTTCATGTACGGCGACCTGGCCATTGCAATGGCCACCCGGGCCACCTCCGCTGTATTGCGGTAGTTGTCTATGAAACGCTCAACTGGACGTCCATTGAGCCGGATTCCGGAGCTACGCCACGAGAGTCCCTGGCCATAGATAGCCTGATGGTAGTCGCCAAAGAAGGTCAATGAACCACCTGGTTGGACGGCGGCAGTCAGCGACCGGATGGCCTCCGGTGAGAGGTCCTGCCCCTCATCGATAATCATGTGCCGATAGAGTCGCCCGTTGGAATCAGTCGCTAAACTACTGCGGACGCTGGAAGCCATGTCATACCAGTCGTACACCAAGCCGACTGCTGCTCTGCGGCGGACATACTCTGACCGAACGGCCCAGACGAAAGCCCTTGATTGACCCGATTGAAGCGGAGTTTGACGCCCGATCCTAGCAACCCTCTGGTACTCAGCCTCCGTACCGAGACCCATGCCACTAATCCAGTGCAGTTCGTCTATGAACCAGTCGGGATGCCGCGAGGCGACCGTGCCTGGATCCACAGCACGCAGCGCCCATTCCCAGGCCACAGCCGCCAGAGCTGATTCGACATGCTCACGAACAGCATTGGGGTCTGCTATGGCATCTTTCGGCATTAATCCCCTGCTGGCGAGGTAACCTCGAGCGAAGCGAGAATAAGTTTCTATGGTGATGTTGTTCCTGGCTTCAGGGCCGAGGAATCTGAGGTACTTGACCAAAGTGTTGTTGTAGGTGACTACCAAAACTGGTCCGGAGTTCGCCGTTGCTGCTCGCGATAGATGAATAGCCCGGAGCATGGCCATGGTCGACTTACCCGTTCCGGCCGTGCCCAACACCACATTGTGCCGGTCCGAGGCCAAGTGAACAACGTGGCTCTGCTTGCCCTTTGGTGTTGGAAGCGGAGTCATGCCGTTCCTTCGCTGCCCGATTCCGCGGCGCGACCGAGAGCCGGCACGCCCGCCAGCGCTCGAAGCGCCGAGCCCCGTTGACGTGGATTCACTCCTCAAACACCGCCCCGACGAACATCCATCAATGACACAACGGTAGCCGAATGAGACCCTGCAGCATCGGACGCGGCGGTGGAATACGAGTCCATCGGGACACGCGATACTACTTGTCGAAAGAGCTCGATGGGCACTCGACTCTGGCTGGCGAGCTCCAGCTCGGATATACCCGCTTCTTCGAGGATTTCGACTGCACGCGGAAGCATGGATGGCTGTTCAACACTGTTAACCAGCCCCGGCTCACTTCGCCTCCAGCCTCGCGTTGAAACTGTCATCATGGCGTTCCTGTATGACACATCACTCAGTTCACCCAAGCGACGAGCCCGAAAGAGAATCGCCTGCATACTCACGCCGAACCGCTCCTTAAGCTGGCCGATCGTTGTCCACACTGACCTGCTCATGGATGTGGGCAGCGACTCCCGGATGTCACTGTCAGGCATGAGGAATTCCGCGGCAAACCGGTTCGCCTGCTCCTCAACCGTTCGTCCACCCGGCTCGGCGTCTTGATGCATGATGAGATGGCCAAGCTCATGTGCGACATCGAAGCGTTGCCTGTAGTAGTCCTGTTTCAAAGGGTTGAGAACGACCACTGGCCAGCCGGAACCATCGAAAGAGTAGGCATCGACTGACACCGCACCAGGTGGGCTAAATACGGCTAGGACCCCGTGGTTTTCTATGAGTCGAACCAGGTGCCCGACTGGTCCGGGAGCAAGCCCCCATTGCTTACGCACGAACCGAGCAGCATCCTCAGGTTCGACTCCGTCAGCGACGTCCTGAGAAACCGGAAAATATGGAAGGTCAATCTCCGGAAACTCGACGTGGCGTTCCATGGCAGCCGCAACATCAACGGCTAGCTGGCCATATGCCGTCGCCTGATCCCGGTCGATCTGCGTCGTGGAGCGCAGCGACCGGAAATGTGGGGTGGCCGCCAGCGACAGTTGCTCACGGCCCGCCATGAAGAATCCCGGATCCACTCCCAAAGACAGCGCCAACTCACCGACGGTCGCAGGCGAGGGACGCTTGGTTTCAGCTTCCCACCCGGCCAATGCGGTCGCACTTTTTCCGAGACGATGGGCGAGGTCACTCTTTCGCATCCCGGCCAGTTGGCGAGCTAGCCTTAACCGGTGCCCGGAGAACAACGCGGCTGCATCTGCAGCCGTAGCACTAGTTGGCACTGCTCGGAGTCCGCCCGCTTGCTTCTTCAGTAACTGTCCGCCGGAGACGCACTGGAGCATCTTCCGTCGTCGCGTCAGGTGGTGGCGTGGTGGGCTGTTCAAATCGACGACCACCCGCGCTTGGCGGCATTTGGTCGAGGTCATGGCGCCAGTGCCACGCGTTGCCGCCATCAACATTTAGGCGGGGGCTTCCGATGATTAACTCAGATTTTTGACTCACCGCGTCAAGCGTATGTGCCACGACGAAAGTTTCGAGGTCCAGTTGCTCTCCTGAAAAAGGAAGGAGCCAGTCACGATCGAGAAGGTTTGTGTCATCGAAAAGTGACGGATGACTATCCCAGTGGTGTTGCTTGGCCACGCGCTGCTTGGTTTCGCTCTTTTCACCCCAGGGCAAGCTGTCCGTCTTACCGAAATCACAGGAGGTCATGAGGATCCGGAGGTCCTCATGCTTCCAACCAGGACTCCCGTTTAGAGCAGATGGTTGCACCAAGCCCGGATCCAGTCTGGGCATAGTTGCAATGTCTTTGTCCGGGAGCTCCGCAAACAGTGCTGCCAAGCCACTGTTCGGCTCGGCATCGTCCGGGACCTGGTACTTCCCGCAGGAAAAGACCCTGTCCAGCCGATCGCGAAACAAGGTGTGACGCATGATTCCAAGCAGGGTGGCGTCGTGTCCGGCGTCTTCTGAATAGTCCGCGAGCGTCCGACTTAGCGCCGAATCATAGGCCCATCTTATGGCGTCAGGTATGCCCTCACCCTGAAGGCACCCAATGATCATATTTTTGTCAGTCACGGAAACAGACTACATCAGGAGCCAGTAAATAATGTGCCAGACCAAACCGCCGGCGTGTCCCCAGCATCACCCCCTCAGGGCGAAGGCATTTCGTGTCGCTGGGTGGAAAGCTTCGGCTCTGGACTGGTACTCATCCCCAGAGTCGACAGATGCCCGATGATCACAGACCGCACTGTCAGATACTTTTTCCGGGCACGGTTCATCCCAGGGATTCGGCGTCTAACTCCGGGCTCCCGAATCATCGCATTCTATGGCAACACGGAGGTCGCCCGTCACGCCGGGCTCTCCGCCAAATGGCGGGCAGTCGGTCCAGCTCGATCACTACCTGAAATTCTCAGAAACAAACCTCGTCCCTCCCGGATCCACAGCCCTAACCAGGGCGCGTGAGACCTGCGCGTCTAATTCGGCGCATTACGTGCTCCGGGCAGCATCTCCCAGAGCGAACCGATCAAAGTTCTGTTGCCCAGCGTTCCGCGGACGCCGAGGATTTTCAGGCAAGAATGGCCGCTGATCTCTCCGCCGGGCGAAGCATGCGCCGATGCGGTTGGGGACATGGCAACGGCGAGTTCAGATGTAGACGCAGAGGGGCTCTTACTGGCGGGCCTGAGAAGCTTCGGTCGAGCGGGCCTTGCACTCCAGTCGTCCAGTTCCTGCATGATTAGGCGATCACACCCCCAACACCCAACCCCGCAGTGTAAATGCGGGTCTACGGAGAGGCCTACGGTCGCAAGCGAGCAGCCCATTATGAATCTTCGGCGTACAGGCGGGGGCACCACGCTCCTGACCGAGGTGCGCCAAGGCTTCTAGCGCTGCCTAAACCCCGGCGCGTCGCTCCAGACAAACGTTCTTTCGACGGATAATTAGAAGAGACATTCGAAAGGAGGTGACAACATGACCAACAACAACTACAACGTGTATAAGCGCGGCGACGACTGGGTGGCTAAAGGACAAGACTCAAACCGAGCCTCTGCAGTCGTTGACACTCAAGCGGACGCATACGCCGCAGCGAAGAAGTTCTCCGGCAACAAAGGCGGTGGCGACGTGACTGTGAGCGGAGTGAACGGACAGTTCCGCTATAAGAACACCATCAGGCCAGCATCTGACCCGCGAAGCAGCAGAGGCTAGTTCGTTGGCTAGGACCGATGCAGGGGAAGAGTATCGGTCCTAGCCTTGCCTTGAAGATTGATCGAAATACCCTTTCCCAACACGTTAAGCACGGACGTTTGGGGTGGTCAGCCGCGAACCCCGTAGTCACTGATAACTGGCCCTTATGTTGATCGTGGGCTGGACCAAGAAGGCCTCATCGCTGGTAAAAGTTTCGGGGCTTGAACTACTAACGGTCTCATCCATCGGGACCTCGACAGGAATCATCGTGGCTGACATTGTTCAGGCATGCCCACATATCCCCCGCTCGCGCAACACCAAATTATGATCCTCGAATGGATCCGCGATGGTCATACGGAGACTGGTCCCCCGGATTACCCTCGTAGGATTTCGGCCAGGGCACTCGCCCGCCGCGATTTGATAACGATCAAGGGCCGAGGCCCCGCCTGGACGGCATCCTTGACGACACTGGGAATGGAAGCTCTGGCTAAGGCGGCCTCGCCGGCGCACCTTGAGGAACTCCTTTCGCTCACCGAGGGTTCTGCCTCAGATCCCACTTCCCCGTCGGATTCCGCAGACGTGGAAAGTAACGCTCCCGGCGAACGAACCGCAGACGGGAATCCAAAGTCTAAGAGCGAGCAACTACTCCAGTCACTGCTATCAAACGGCACCGTAACAGTGGATTCGAAGCACTACCAAAGCATTCAGGCTCAGGTGTCATTTTTGAAGAGGCGCGGCCTAGTTCCCAAAGCCAAGGACATCCACGTCAGCGGCGGATCATACGTCTCCAAGACAGTCAAGGTTGAGCTTATTGATCGACCGGAGTGGCAGTACATAGAGCTTGACCCCATAGACCTACCGGCCAGTCTCGGCAAACCATCGGACGCTGTTTCAACGCTCCAGAAGCGTGACGACAAGCTGGGCATGACGCCCTCTTGCTTTCGCCACGCTCTGCTCATCGTCCAAGCACTCTCTATACAATGCGCTGACCGCGGCTACTCCCTTCGGGGGCGGGCCAAGAACCAGTATGAGTGGATGAATGGTCCAAACTATCGAGATGACCCGCAGTATTCCGGCCACCTGGAAGTCCGTGTTGGGCCCGAAAAGTACGTATTGGTCCTAAGCCAGGAAACCAAGCGAGTACCCCATGTGCCAACTGCACGAGAAATGCGAAACGGATCAGCACGAGACTTCGACCACCTGAAAGCCGACTCTTTATGTATTCGCATAATGGGAAGGGAACGCAGCTTCTGGCGGCATGAATGGAGCGAATCGGCGCTGGGAGGAGGGCTCGAATTCCTGCCTCGGCTGTTCCAGGAGATCGAGCTTCGTGCCGACCGCGCCGCCCAGCAACGTAAGAAGCTCGAAGAGGAGCGTATCCAAACCCAACATAATTGGGAGGCAGCCAAGTCGAAGGCAAAAGAATGACATCTCCAGAAAGCGAAGCTCGACCTGCTCTATGAGCAACTGGGCCGGCGCAGGCTAGCAGCCGAGCTTGGGGACTTCACTGAGGAACTCCGGGGCCGGGCAGCAACCGTGGATGAGGCATTTCAACCACCCCTGCTCGCATGGATCCAATGGCTTGATGACTATAGAGCCGAAGTCGATCCAAACAATCACCCCGTAACCGTTCCCAATTTCCCAGAGCCGCAAGCGGCCGATTTGGAACCATTCATGGGTGGCTGGAGCGCCACCGGACCGTACAAGGCAACAGCACATCCAGCCGCACCCGCGTTACTGTCACCGGACCTTCGGACCTGGCACCCCAATCGAGACTCCTGGTGGTGAGGACTGCGTCGACCGCCGTATTCTGCGGACACTTCGCGAAACTCAGACGAGTCCCTGCAGGTGAGCTACTAGCCCGTCACCTACCTCGCTTGGGCATTGAGTTATCACCATTCGGCTCCCCCCGCTTAGCTGCCCGTCTCGTACCAGTTCTAAGCGCAGAAGCAACGAAAAGAAAGGCGACTTCAGGAGCACAAGTTCAGCCCCCTCGCTCCCCCTATGACTGGACGTTCAGGCGAATCACTGGCCCGCGAACTTCTCCACGTCCAGCACGTGCTCACTCGTGAGTCCCAGTCCCGCGTTCGGCTTCACCAGCAGCACGGGCTTGCAATACTCCTGTGCCCAGGAATAGGCGTCCGGGCCCAACACGTCGTCTACCCAGATGATGGACTCCCATGTCCTCTCACCAACATCTTCCATTCGATCAAGCCACCGAGTGACTGCGTGCAGTTTTGGGGTGGCGGCAAAAGACTGGCCGACTGATCGCTCTGGCAAGAGAACTCGAAGTGGTTCGTCGTGGAGCTGTAACTGCAGTTCCAATCCGTAGGTCTGTTGAGATGGCCGAGTCGACGCCCAGGCGATTCTGCCAACGACAGCCAGCCTTCTAACTAGTCCAGCTTTAGAATCCGACAACAGCAGCATCGGTCCCTCACCGACTGAATCATCCCTAACCAGCTTGGGATTCAGCACTCCGTCAATATCAAGCAAAACCAAGGCCTTCACATGGACGAACGTACCGCCTGCCATGCACGGATTCCATCCACTGTGAAAATTGATTGACAGTTGCGTAGCGGCCCCTGCTCCGTCACGTTCAACACCCGGAAGGGCAAGGCTCCTCGAACGCTGGGCTCAAACCTGTGAAGTCGCACCGCCCCGTTGGCTCACCAGGGTGCTGGATGACAGCCGTCTCACGTCACCATCGTCAAGTCACGGAGCTACCGACTCAGTGCCTCATAAGAGACCTGGATTTACCAACTCAGGGACTGAGGCATGGCAATTCGTACTATTGCGAGTAGGTTGGCGGTGCTATGGGATGGTCTAGGCGCTAGTTGCTGAGCAGTTCGAACAGATTTCGCTGAGCCCCAATCTCAAGCATCAAGAGCCGAGCGCAAGTCTTCTTCCCGTTCTTCAAGCTGCTGCACGAAGTCCAAGCAAAGAGTCTGGATGTTGTCCCGGTGTCGATCGTGCCCGAGTAATAGCTTTTGAAGGATTGCAGATTCTAGTGGGGTCGCAAAAGTCTCGTATTCCTCGTCCCCGATTAGGGAGTATCCCATAGTTGTAGCACCATCTGCCGACGCTAAGAATTTTCGCACGGGATCCATTCGCCGCCGTGTCAGCTTGATCCCTTCCTCGACGACAAACACATGAACATTGTCAGAATGACGACGCGAACCGTGCAAAGATAGAGTCAGCTCGGACTTGATGAACGCGTTGACGCCTTCCACTGCTGCAGCGGCCCTAGCTCTCGCAACTCGCGTTTCCGTTGCGAGATGCGTCGGCCCCCCTAACTGGTCGACGTCCAGGGGCTTTCCACTCCAAACGGTCTCCGCATCTTCAGTATCGAGATTGTATTGATCTGCGATGTAAGCCTTCGCCGATCTCCCCACCCCTTCCAAGGCGGCTCTAACGGCAGTCCGTCGCTCGAGGTTTGTCTCCATCCAGGGTGCCGTGCCGTGCCAGAGTGACGACAGGAGTTGCAGGTCTTCAGCTGTGTGCAGAAACGTCATGCGAATATGTGCCTCGCCTGATTCCAATCTGTCCCACCAGTGTGCTACCTCCTGCTTCACGCCACTTGACGTCCGAGCGCGATCCGCCCTCGGACGGTGAACAAGAAAAGCGTCAGTGTTCGCCACGATTAGATGATCTCTATAGGGGATTTCCGCAAACATCAGTCCTTCGAGGAAGCGGACCAGCTCTCCCGAAAAGGAGAGGCGCTCGATTGGCGATGCGGGTTTCAAAAGTATCTCGTCTCGCTGAGTCGAGTCGTAGGTCACACGTGCAGGGGAACCGTCTGCATCGAGGGTCTCGTCTAGAATCAATGCATTGCCATCAGTCATCAGCGGCCACCGCGGACCAAGAACTAGGCTTCGTTCTGTCAGCCTATTGGCTGATTCAAGGAGGGGCGCAAATCGCAGCTCATCTATTGCCGTCGGCATGATGGCGATGAGCTCTGGGTCCTCACTCAGCAAAAGGGGTATCGCATTGCACTCCGCCACGGCGGGATTCCAGTCTGATTCGCTCGGAGTAGTGCCTGTCCGGATAAGACTGTTCATCTCGCGCCGGTATGCGCTAATGGGATGCGAAATGTACACCCGGCGAACCTTTTCCACCTTAAGGATATTCTCAAGTAATACAAAAGGATGCTTCACCCCGAGGACGATCAACTGGCAGTCAAGGCTGCGAGCGAGACTTTCAGCAGCGATGGATTCGGTTCGGCGCCAAGATACGAGCATGTTGATAGCTTGGACTCGCGCCTCAAGACTTAGGTGTTCCTTTTCGCCATCGCCCTCACCATTGAAGCGTTTCCACGCGAAGCCGGGAGTCGCACGTTTGGTGAATGACTCCCAACTCTTCAACCGCACATGGAAATTGAGTGCTCCCGATTCCGCTCCCAGTTCTGCGTACATGTCATAAACATCGTCAATCAGTTGAATCACGCGCCCGATGGGGCTATTCAAATCATTGACGATCCTCAAGAACTGAGCAAGCGTGGAGACGTATTCAGTTCGGTCTGGCCTAAACAACGTCAGGTGACACAACACAACTGAATCTGGATGCCGACTAGCCTCCATAAGCACTCTTCTGGCCGCATCCGACCAAAGCTGAAGAGCCTTGTGACGTGGAAAGGATGACATGAAAGCGGCCATGTCCAAATTGGATATGGCCGAACTAACATGCTTTCGAACGGCGGTTCGATCATCTGTGCTTAGATTCGTCAGCAACTCCTGCTCGATGTCGAACACGTTGAGGCGGGCTTCAGACGCAACACGCCGCCCTACACGGGTGAGTCCAGTCCCTGGGGCCGCACATATTAGCGTAATCGACATCGCGTACCTTCTTTTGTTTGGGCTCGACCCTAGCGGGAAGAAGCAGAGTGCTGATTCACGTAAGCTTGAATACCGTCCTCTACTCTGTCTTCG
The DNA here is from genome assembly GCF_059759005.1 of Paenarthrobacter sp. GQ52. NCBI lineage: Bacteria > Bacillati > Actinomycetota > Actinomycetes > Micrococcales > Micrococcaceae > Paenarthrobacter > Paenarthrobacter sp. GQ52. The sequence goes on along the minus strand of NZ_JCAXEJ010000009.1, from coordinate 146,898 downwards.
CCGTAATAGGTGACATCATCAAGTTCTAGCTCAATATCGGCCCAGCCTTCGACTGGCGTTCGAGATGAGTACACCCCAACCGCCCCGAGCCGCCTTTGCATGTCTTCAACTCGAGGTGAATCAAACTGCTCTGGGGCGAGAGTGAAATTCGCAACTGCCACGGGATATTTTCCCTTCCTTGATTCTTCATTGGAGCGCGGAATTATCTCCGCATTCGAAACACCAAATTGCTTTTCTATTCCCATAAACGCGATCCTCCTGGAATCAAGTTTATAGAATTTAGTCGATTTCGTCTGTTGTGCAATTGTCAACGCAAGGATCATCTGAAAAAGGGTACTCGACTGCTATTAGCTCGATATGATCGGAAATCATGATAAAAGACAGCGCCGCTTACGACACTTCGACCGACGGCTCTGTGACGGGTCACTTATGATGACCACCTTCAAGCCTTTGCATGCCATCATGCTAGACGCTCATGGACGATGGTCAAGCACTCGCACGAGTCTTGATGCGTGTCGCGTCGGCTAGGGTAGGGGCTGGTCGTCACAGCGACCAGCCGGCCTCACTGATGATCGGCCCCTCCAGGACTAGCCTGATCAACGGGTCCGGATATGCATCCAAAGGTGTCTCACCCAGAAGAGGTGCTGGAGACTATAGGATCCTTATCCGTGCCAGTCTATTCTGAAGCCGGGCGCGATCCGGTTCCATCGAAGACAACATCCCTTCCAAAGTGGAGCGCTCCGCCACTACAGCCTCGGGGTTGGCCAGCCGCGGGCTGCCGGCACCGAGTCTGCCTGGGAAAGCCCCGCGCGACAATCTCCAATGGCAGCGGGACTGCGGGCTTCCCCTCAGATGCGCGATAACGTCGGCGGCGACTGCATGCAACTTTTAATTTCTATGGCTGGAAGCCTTGCCCAGCATCTTGAAAACTTCTTCGTGAGGGCACCGGTTACCAGGGCGCTGCGGCAGCCTTCAGTTTGAAACGCTTTCATTGCCACTTAGACAGCTTCCATTTCGAGGACCGAAGTGCCACAAGTAGACAACCAGCGATCTGATCGGGATTCTGCTCCCAGTTCATCTCATGGGGTTGCATGCAAGACAGCACGGACAGGTTCAGGCCGCGGCTATATTGTCATTGCTTGCTGGCAGACTGCTTTCCGAAGCCCACGACACTAAGGAAACCCATGATCCTGAGCAAGCCCAGCTTTTCCCCTATCTACTTTATTGAGGTTCAAAATGGACGCAGCTTTGAAACGGTGGTCGTGGCCGGTCTCGAATGGCTGCGCAGTCAACCAAATGGCCAGCGTGGCGTCCTGGCGTCCGACCAAGCAAGCGCGCTTCACGATCTCCCCGGAAGTCCTTGGCTTCGGTCTCTCGCGAAAGTCCACACAAGAGACTCGGGCATCGGAGCCGGTGGGAGCAACCGGCCACTCCTTGCCCTATTCCCGACCCGGGAGTTACTTCTCAAACTCACGGACCGCTACGCCGACCGTGTGTCGGCAATGTGCGTGCTCACCTACGGGGAGACAGACCCCTTTCCCAACGTGTGGCTCGACTACATTGGAGCCATCGACCTGATCACCAATCAGAAGCGAGGCATCAGCGCTGCAGACGGACTCGAGCCGGTCGTTGAAGCCGCCTTCGTTAGCCTGTGCGGCCAACTGACCGCTCAACTTTGTACCCCCGAACACGCTTCTGATCCAAATGGCGTCTCCATCCTTCTTGAACTCCAGCGACATGGCCATGAGCTGAACGAGAACAAGCTTGCTGCGTGGGCCATAACTCAAGGATTCTCGCGCCGGGACGTTGCTGAATTTGTCGAGCACATCAAGAAAGTGAAGAAGGGCCACCGATACTCCGCCAAGTCGTACGGCTCATGGAAGCCGAGCTACGAACAGTGGACGGGCCGGAGCGTCACGCCTTCCATGGGAACGGCCTAAGGATCGCAACGTTTCTCAAGAGATGGAGGATCGGCAACTGAATCAGTCCAGCACACGCGCCTCGTTCTTCTGCCCCGATGTGTCCTTTTCTTCTCATCTTCGAATAGCAACGGCAAGCCTCACCAAGTGGTCCGAAGGCCCGACTCCCAGCTCCGATGCCAATTTGCGCTTGAAGTTCTCGAATGTTTGCAGAGCCTGGGCGCGATTCCCGACATTCACTTCAGCGCGCATAAGGCCGACGCCGGATTCGTGTAACGGCTCGATTTCAAGAACGCTCTTGGCAGCTACGACCGCTCTTTCACCGTCGCCCGACTCCAGCCACTGGCTCGAGTGGGTGAGCAACGAGCGCAAGCGAACGTTCCGAAGCCTTTGCTGCTCCAGAACAACCCAGTCTTCGTACCACCCCGGGAGCAGTTCGGCCTGCAAAATTTGGGTCACGCAGTCAGCGTGACATGAAGGTGAGCTTGAACGCTCACAAGCTTCGAGCTGGTCTAAGAATTGCTGCAGGTCCACACAGGTCGACTTGGACAAGGACAGCGCCTGACCCGCGCACACTAATAATCCCGGAACCTGACGCGATAGTACGTGGATGCTGGCGCGGAGACTTTCTGTGGCCAGTCTCTCTGGACTGTCAGGCCATAGAATACCGCTGAAATATCGGCGGTGCCGCGACCCCAGAAGCGCGAGAGCACTAATGAGGCGCTGCTGACGCGTTGCAATGGGGATTTCTGTGTCCTCATGCCACAACTGCCAGCTCTGAAAGAGGCTCAACCGAAAGCGGACTTCTTCGCTCAGTGCCATGGTTCCCCCAAGCGACTGCTCGCATCCATGAGATCCATTGGATCCTGCAGCCAGCCCTTGCGGCGACTCACCAGCCGTCGCCGGGTTCAAATATTGGTCATGATTGAGTGAGCGCCCCCAGCGGCACTACTGTCCTCGGCAGACGGGCCAGCCATCTCGAGCCCGACACTAGGTCTGCCAATTGACAAAGTACCCCATCGGATTGTCGAAGGATACGAGCGCTCGTGATATTTCCTGGGCGAATCCTAGTATTGCGATCCTGTGCTGATGCAACCACATCGGCCTTCACATGCTCGCAACGCGACTGGCAGCGATGTGTGCAGCCAGTGCAACTCCAGGTAGACATCGCGGCTTCGTCGGAGGCTGTTCATCCATAGATTCTTATTGATGAAAAACATCCCGAAACTTGAGGTCCGCATGAGACTCTCTAAGCGAGAGTGGGTATCCAGGTATTTGGTCGCTTGAGAGGACACTATGAAAAACGATCAGGGGCGATCGTCACTACGCTACACGCTGGGTTTGTGGCAACTTAGATGACCGAGGCCAAGGGCGTCGGAGGACGGAATGAAGCTGGGTTGGCTATCAGCATCTGGTACGACTCCACAAATACGCATGAATTTAGAGCTCGAGTTATCTCCAGAACAAGCGACTCCGCCGACACAAGAATCAGATACGCCAAGACCCACGAAGGGGACTGCCCCGGCTTTTGTTGACTCGGGGTCTTAGGCCGCAGTGAGCGCGGTCCGGTTGATTGTTTCATATTCGATGGGCGTGAGTTTTCCTAGCCGTCTTTGCCGTCGCCGGCGGTGGTAGGTCCTTTCGATCCAAGTCGTGATGGCCAGTCTGAGGTCCTGCCTGGTGAGCCACCGCTGACGGTCCAGTACGTTCTTCTGCAGCAGTGAGAAGAACGATTCCATCGCGGCGTTGTCCGCGCAAGCCCCGACCCTGCCCATCGATCCGGTGAGCCCGTTGTGCCGGAGTGATTCGACGAATCGACGGGACAGGAACTGGGACCCTCGATCCGAGTGCACCACTGTCCCTGCAGGGTTGCGCACCCGCACCGCGTTCTCCAAGGCGGCGACGGCAAGCGAGGACTTCATCCGCGAGTCCATCGAGTAGCCGACGATCCTTCCGGAGTAGACGTCCTTCACCGCGCAGGGGTAAAGCTTCCCCTCGGCAGTGGGGTGTTCGGTGATGTCTGTCAGCCACAGCTCGTTGGGCGCGGCGGCGGTGAAGTCCCGCTCCACCAGGTCGTCGTGGACCGGTGGCCCCGGCTTCCGGTTCAGGCCCCGCTTCTTCGAGAACACCGACCAGATGCCGTGGTCCCTGCACAGGCGCTGGACCCTGTTCTCACCCGCCGCGATGCCCTCCTCCGGGAGCTCATCGGCGATGAACCGGTACCCGAACGCAGGATTCTCGGCATGGATGTCCCGGGCGGCGTTGACGAGGTGCGCATCGATCCAGTCCCGTTCGGTCACCGGGCTGGCCCTCCACCGGTAATAGCCTTGCTTGCTGAATCCCAACACCCTGCAGGTCACCGCCACGGGAACACCGTCGGCGGCAAGATCCGTGACCAGCGGGTAGATCTGTAATGGTCAGTAGCCGGCCCGAGGTTGGCTGGCAGGCTGGTCCCGGAGAACGGCGTGTGACTCAGGGTATATCCGACCCGCTCAGCGGTGTCTTGAAAATGACTCGTCCGCACCATTCTCCGGGCACAGGCCTGCCCGCACGGATGACCTGATCAGAAGACTGTCCACCACTTGGGTGTGACTCGTTACAGATGCGTCTCCAAGCGACTCAGGCAGGCTCCTGCCACCTGTCCGGTTCATAAGGAAAAGGAGATCACAATGGCGATTATCGCCGAGGAATTTGCGTTCGTCGTCGGAGTCGACACCCACGCCCGCACCCACACTTTCACCGCGGTTCATGCCGCAACCGGGGCAGTGGTCGACACCGCGGCTTTCCCGGCCACCTCCGCGGGAATGGACCGTGCGATCAATTGGATCCGGCGGCGCACAGGCGGGGAGAGGATCTTCGCTGCTGTTGAGGGCACGTCCTCCTACGGTGCCCGGCTCACCCAGGCCCTGCTTGCCGCTGACATCGAGGTTGGCGAGGTCAGGCCTCCCACCCGCTCCTCGCGGGCCCTCATCGGGAAATCGGATCCCATCGACGCCGAAGCCGCAGCCCGTTCAGTCCTGGGGCGACCCCGCGATCAGGTGATGGAGCCTCGGGCTGCAGGCACCAGGGCTGCGATCAGGATTCTGCTGGCCTCGCGGTCCCTGCTCGATCACCAGCGCACCGCGAACCGCAACGCCCTCACCGCCCTTCTCCGCGGCACAGATCTCGGGATCGATGTGCGTGCATCCCTGCGGGACACTCAGATCACCGCCATTGCAGCCTGGCGGTCCTCAAACAGCACCGAACCCGTGATCCGAATCGCCCGCGCCGAAGCCAAACGCCTGGCACTGGCAGTCAAAGACCTCAACATCCAGCTCGCCGAAAATCACAAGGCCCTGGCCCAGCTCACCGAAGAATTGGCGCCAGGGCTTCAAGCGGTCTCCGGGGTCGGGCCCGTAACAGGAGCGATCATCACGTGCGCCTACTCCCACCGCGGCCGCATCCGTTCAGAAGCAGCCTTCGCCGCCCTCGGAGGTGTCGCCCCACGCCCGGCGTCCTCCGGCAACACGACCCGGCACCGGCTCAACCGCTCCGGAGACCGTCAACTGAACCGCGCCTTCGACGTCATCGTCCGCACCCGCTGAGCTTCGACACCGAAACCAAGAACTACGTGGCCCGCAGCAGGGCAACAGGAAAATCAAACCGCGAGATCCGCCGGAACCTCAAACGCTACGTCTGCCGCTCCATCTTCCGTCAACTCCAAACCATCATGGCTTGACACAACCCATAGAAGAGTCATTTTGGGTTGATGTCCCTGGCCAGATAGGCAGCCGCCCGGCGCAGAATCTCGTTCTCCTGCTCCAACAGGCGGTTCCGCTTCTTCAGCTCCCGCATCTCGACCGAATCACCGCCTGCCGGGCCGGCTCCGGAACCCTTACGTTCGGCAATGGCAATCCAGCGCTTCAACGTCGTGACCGACAGCCCGAAATCCTTCGCAATCTGCGCCAGCGGCGCCTCGCCCTTGCGGGCCACATCAATAACATCCTGGCGGAACTCCGCCCCATAAGCCGTGGGCATGGTCAACATCCTTCCACGAGCACAAGCTCGCTAGGTCAAGGAGTCAACAAAACCGGGGGCAGTCCCGAACGTGGAATCCATACATACGAAAAGCTGGGCTTCGTTCACGAAGGTCGACGTCGAGCTGCCGTTCTGAATAATTCATATACACTCCCGTGGTGCGCGATTTATCGAATTCCTCGACCACATCCGCAATTACGCCTCCTGGCGTTCGGTCGCCTAGATGAGCGAGAAGGCAGTCCGAGTCGAAAACAAGGCAACGCCCCCTCTAACCACGATCAGCAAACAGACGGCATAACTGCTCCACTCGTAGGGTCCCGACTGTTTGCGCGGGAGTCGCGATGCGGAGTTGGCCTGCGCGCTCGGATCGTCAGGCTAAAGGGGCATCCTCAATTGGTCCTGTCCGATTTCCTTCGCTATCGAACCATCGCTCGCCAATGGCATTGCCGTCCTCGTCGTAATCGAAGACCTTCCTAGCATATGGAAACTGCCGGTCCGGCTCCACGCCAGGTTCAGTTTCAATACGTTCATCAACGGCCTTCCCGGCGGAGTCGTAGTTGACAACGCGGACCGTCTTCTCACCAAGGAACTTGATGATCTTCTTGGAACGAGCACCGGTAACGGAGTCGTACTCGTAGTACCAGACGTCCTCGACAATGGACCAACCACCATTGCTGTCCGGCGAGTACATCCGATTTTCAATGACACGGCCAAGCTTATCGAAACCAAATTCCTTGTAGTTTACAAGCCTGCCATTATTGAACACATCAACACGTGAAACGACTCCGTCGATCCAATGCATACAATAACCGTGACCAATTGATGCTTTCTGCGTGGTGGGACCAATGCCCACCGGCTCACCCAAATTGGAAATATTCAGGCCCTTAAACCAGCGCCTCCCGTATACGTACTGGATGTGCCTCTAATTTTTTTAACCAATTCACGCATACTCTTACTATATACACGTCGATTAGTAAAATCCAGTCTATAAATATGACTAATTCTGGCCGGTAAAGGAACTGTGGGCTTCTGTATCACGATCGGCAGGATATATGAGTCGCGTTTGCTAGCAATCATTCGCGTGAAGGCCTGTTCAAACTCGATTTCTCTGACATAGTACGACTGCATAGATGGATTAGATATGGCAAGGCAGAAGAAACGACTGGATTCAATAGCCTCTTCGATACTCTTATGCGTAGAATCACCAACAGTGAGGTCGATGGTGTCCAACCAGTACGAGATACCGTGGTCCTCCAGGTCAGCGACAATCTCGCTAATATATCGCCCATTCCGTCTTGAATATGAGATGAAGATGTCGCGCATATAGTCTCCTCGCTGGACTGTTGACCATGGCACAGTACACTCTGGTCCAGATTCTACTTGTCCAGGTTCCCTGCGCCCCCTCTGGCAAGATGTACGGCACGATCAACCCGTTACTCTGCGCCCACAGCGGCCGTAGTGCTCGCTAGGAGGATTCGGCAAGCCAGAGCAACTCGTTCACTTCCTTCCGATCCAACCCGATTTGCATAACTGGGCCGTAAGGCTGACAGCGGAGGCATTCCTCTGAAAACGTTCATACGTCACTGGGTGTGCCGGCTGCTCAAACGATTCACAACAGCGAAAGAGGGAGAAGGCCGGTTTGGCCTTCTCCCTCTACAGATTGTGGCACCCTTCACAGTGCCGCCTAGGTGTTATGCCTCTTTGATCCACCATGTTCCTTTTGAGCCGTCTGGACGGACTTGGTCTAAGGAGGTTTCGTAGATTTCCAAAATCCTGAAGACGACGCCGTAGGCGGCCCAGTCTGAGACACCTCCATGTTCGTCGGAATAGGTGCACCAGATGTCGTCCCCTACCCTTTTCGGCAAGTCAAATTCTGCGCCGAAAGGGCCCCGTTGGTCATCGGCGAAGCCGAGATAATGAACGACGATCTTGCCATCGTTTACCGAGATTTCAGTCGGTCTCAGGCTACGCGGGAGGCTAGCGTCAGCAAATAGCTGACGGACCGCAGCGAGGATTGATGAATGCAAGGCGGGCAGTTCTGTCATGTGGCTATTATCCCGCTGTGGCAGCGACCCAGGCCGGGCATGTCATGGGCCCGACGCAGTAGGTTGTGATAACGCCTTTCTGCAGACCGTCGCCCATGCGCGTGTTGCTTACAACAGCGCGAACGTCCATGGTCCGCTTGATCCTGCAGACACCCAGCCAGCACTCGTACTCGTTCGCCGGGGTCTGGTAAACGATGGTATTACCACCTTGGATTGCTCGTGTTTTTGGAAACATCGTGGTCTTCTTGATCATGTTCAAGGTCACGCGATGCTTTTGGACATGAGCCCATCCAAAAGCAGCACTCCCATTCCGGATGACAGTCGGCTTTGCCAAGTTGTCGTTCCAGCGTGAGTAGATTACATAGGCAGGATCGGCTGAACGGGCCAAAGAAGCCTCGGGGACGGCGCCTGAAGCATCACTGGCAGTCTTGACCGCCATCACATCGGATTCAAGGAAGGTCCCGTCCGATTGAGCCGGAACATCTCCAAAGACAGATATGGTCTTCTCGGGTGCTTGGCTTGTTGCGGAAGCCGGTGAGAGTGGAGAAAGTGTGAGTAGAAGGGCAGCAGCAGCACCTGCGGCCACGGCGCGTTTAATAGTGGTTATTTGCAAAGGAATCCCCCATCGATTTGGCGTTTGTCAGACTGACAAGCGCATGCAGAAGATAACCCATTGAACATTCTTGAGGCAAGTCAATTCGACAACGGAAAGGCGCCGTATTTCGTGGAGTCCAAGACGTGGACACACGAGACAGTTCCCCTGAAGCACCCGGTAGAACAACCAAAAAACCTCACAACCGAAGAGTCAGTCCGTCCCCGTCGCTTCCCACAACTCACAGCCGAGCAGTCCAACGTGTTTGCCCACGGACTGCCGGGCTGGCATGAGAGAAAAGCACCTAGCTTGTAAATGCGGAATCAGCCGCGAGACGGTAAGTCGGCACCTACGCCGGCACTCAGTCGCTCCACTCAGGGTTGGCCTGGATGAACTGCAAATCAAGGAAGCAGCGAGGCTCTAGTACCGTACCGAGGTGACTCACTAGATTCGATTGGCAAACGTGTAGGCGTGACTGCTCATCCGGTCGGGGCACGGTTGATTCAGGCTGGAGTGACCATGCGGAGTTCGCATGAGCATCCCACGCGAACCTAAGGCCTGCAACTTCACGAAACAGGAAAATCGCTGCCAAGGATGATGCGCCAAAGTCGTTTTGCTTCGGCGTGATCTCCCCGCCCTTCCGCGTCTAACGCGAGTTGCGCGCGCTTTTCTGCCGAGGCGAGAGCCGTGAGTAGTTCTTGCCTACCGGTCCAAGTGAGATAGGAGCTGAGGCTTCCACCCTGACCCCCTGGGTCAAAAACGTCCAGATGATTTGGAGCCCACAAAAAGAACTTGTGTAGCGCATCGCGATAGTTGATTCCCAACGACGAGAACACATGGCCGGCCACCGTTTCCAGATGGAAGAAGCGCATGCGTTTTGAGTGCGCTCGGTTCCAGGACTTGAGCAATCGAACGAGGGTAGCCAGATGATAGCTGAGTTTCGAGTTGCGATCGGCAAACCATGCGTTGGCGACTGTTGGTGCTGTGCTGATCCAACCACCAGAACCCATCGGGCAGCTGATAGACATCGTTTCCTATGTGAAAAACCGGCGCCACGTCGACGTGACCTCCAGTTTTATAGACGACTCGAACCGCCTGCCCTCGAGTACCAACTTGCTGAATGGATAGCCCGTTGTAGGCGTCACGAATACGGTAAATGAAGCTCTTGGAGTCATAGGCGTATTTACTCCAAGCACTATTCTCATTGGAGAACACAGCCAGGAAGTCACATCGTCAATTGGCCGTATAATTCTCGCCTTCGATGCCGAACCCATCAGTATGCCGTTCCAGAAAGGCATGTCTGATGTCGAAGGAAACTTCTCGAGGAGTCTTTCATCTACACTGCTCTTTCGAGCTGGGATCAGTGTGTTCTTGTGATAGTCAGCGGCAGAGATGTCACCCAGAAATACCGTTAGCGCTTGCGCCGTAGTCAAACTCATTTGTTTCCTTTCGAGCGCTCGCTCAGTTGCTCAGCGGCCGCGACCATCGCCTTCTCGTTCGATGGACGAGCCAGCTTGTAAAGCCAGTTAGGGATTAGCGGGGTAGTCCTGCGGAGTTCGAAGAGACTATCCTGCCACGCCAGAGATCGTCGCCCCCAATAGGCTCCTCGCCGCCGATCCGCTTCTCAATTGACCGAGCCAGATCGCCGCGTTCTGCGGCCGCCTTCTTGATATCCCGGATGTACTCGAAGGCATCGAGTGCTCCGGGAAGTACGGGAAGAAATACACCTAGTAAAAAAGTCGTCCAGGACAAGCCGAAGAGGCAACTGACTACGATCAACACGACAGCCCACACGATAGCCAGCGTGATTCAGCCTAAAACGGTGACCCGCAGTAGTTGATGGGAGTATGCAGCATTTGCCCGTTGCGCTACCGCTACAGCGTTTGACCCGCTGTCGCCGGGCGTGATCGGATACCAATCTTGCAACGACTCCCGTTTGGCGGTCTCCCCTAGTGCGGCCTTGTCGTCGGCAATCCTTGCCAGCTCTTCGAGCGAAGGTGTCTGCGAACGCTCAATGGACTGCGGCATTTGAAACACGTAGTGATCAAACAGTTCTTGGACTGCGGCACCGCGAGTCATTTCCGTACGTTCAAGAGAAGTGAGGATCGTTCGCCCAAAGAACTGCCAGGCTCCGGCCACCGCACCTACAGCAACTGCCACCGCAGGAAAGATCGCTGACACGGCCGGCGCTGCCAAGGCAATCAGGAGAAGACCGGCCCACCGCAAATATTGCCACCTCTTGGCCGCCGAATAGATCCGGCGCTGAGCTATCAAAAGTCGCAAGGCGTCGGGATTGTTCTGCCGCTCCGCGATTTTGGCACTCGGAGGGGGCACGTAGGTAGGTGTATTGTGAGTTGTCATACGGACCTACCTGTTGAAGAGAAGTTTGAGTTGATCAATGGCCTCATCTTCCCGCCCTTCTTTGCTAAGGTCCTTGGCTTTCGAGGCGCGTGTGACTGCCCTCGAGAGCTTAGACAGCGCGTCCCTGCGACTGGAATCAGATGAACAAGCGGTGAAGCGCGAAGCGAGTCCAGTCGGATCATTCATTGCAGCCAACTCCGCAACATGGATTTTCTTCAGCGAGAGATACAGATCCCAAAGCTGAGAATATACAGTTTCACCGTCTAGGTGTTTGGCGGCGCGCATTTCTAAATAGCAAGAGGACACGTGAACATTCCGGCGCCGTTCATAGCATATGCATTTCAGTACTTCGCACAGGGGAGTTCGCGAAACTGAGAATCATGGCGGCCAAGTAGTCATCTGGTGTCGCGGACTCCGGACTTGTTCTTAGGGTCCGAGACAAGGCTGCGTTCACCTGTTCCCACTGTTCGAGCTCGACCGCGCCTATTAGCTCAACTTTGGAACCGAAGTGGAAATGCAATCCAGCCTCTGTCATAGCGCCTGCGTCGCGACGGATTCAAACGTTGCGTTTGCGATGCCGTCCCATTCGATCACTTCGTTTTCTGATCCAAGCAATTTTGTTCGGTTGTTCGGCCGGACCATACGTATCCCCTGGCTCAGCTTTTCACGCGTTCGTTACTACACCGGCTAGACGGTATAGTAATGAATGCCAGTTGAGAGGTGAATGAAAGGTGAGGGGATTCCATGGCCGCTCGATCGAGGGCGACTTCAACGAGCGCGACTTCAACGAGGGCGGGCGCAAAGGAATGGTGGGCACTCGGCGTTCTGACACTGGCGGTCGTTATCCTGGCCATCGATGGAACGGTGCTAGCTCTCGCGGTCCCCGCACTTGTCGCTGATCTTGGCGCTACGACATCGCAGATTCTATGGATCGGTGATATTTATTCCTTCATGCTCGCAGGGCTCCTGATCACTATGGGAAACGTAGCCGATCGCATCGGCCGTAAACGCCTGCTTCTGATGGGCGCGACGGGCTTCGGCGTGGCGTCGGTTATAGCTGCTTTCTCCACGACACCGGAGATGCTGATCGCGGCACGCGCCCTGCTAGGTGTCAGCGGCGCTACCCTGATGCCTTCGACGCTGTCTCTTGTGCGGGCAATGTTTGACAATGCGGCCCAGCGGACGCGGGCAATTGCAGTTTGGACGGCGGGCGCTGTTGGCGGCGCGGCCGCCGGACCACTAGTTGGTGGAGCCTTGTTGGAGCACTTCTCCTGGGGTGTCGTCTTCCTGATCAATATTCCGGTTGTAATCGTAGTTGTGGTTGCCGGGTTCCTGTTGATTCCCGAGTCGCGGAACCCGGAGCGGGTAAAGATCGATCTTTTGTCGGCATTACTGTCAATTCTGGCCATCATCCCGTTGGTGTACGCTGTGAAGCGGATGGTCTGGTACGGCATTGATTGGTCCATCGTCGCCAGTGCTGTTGTCGGTCTCGCATCAGTTGTTCTATTCATCCGGCGGCAGCGAACGCTGAACACACCGCTTATCGATGTGACTCTCTTCCGTATTCCCGCCTTCTCCGGCGCAGTTGTCGCCGTCACGCTAACGATCTTCGCCTTTAGTGGCCTACTGTTCTTTTTCTCGCAGTACCTGCAACTTGTGCGCGGCATGAGGCCTTTCCTTGCGGGGGTATCGGAATTGCCTCTTACGATCGCTTCGCTTCTAGTCATCTTCATCGTAGGGTTCTTGGTGGGTCGCCTCGGACGAGGAAGATCCATTGGGGCGGGCCTCGCCGTTGCTTCCTTGGGCTTGGGCGTGCTCGCCGTTGCTGAGGGTCTTGAAGGTTTCCTCTGGCTCGGTGTCGCGCTGGCGCTCATAGGTCTCGGCGTTGGGGTGGCTTCGACACTTGGCACGGACGCCGTTGTCTCGGCGGTACCCAAAGCTCGAGCAGGTGCGGCAGCGTCCGTGTCCGAAACCGCCTACGAACTAGGCATCGCTCTGGGCATTGCGGTCCTCGGATCAGTCCAGGCAGGCATCTATCGCACCTCTCTTTCTTTGCCCACCACCCTCGCCTCGGACACAGCCGCGGCCGTGCGCGATTCCTTAGCTGGAGCACATCGAGTACTTGATCCAACAAATCCCGACGAATTGGCCGTGCTGACTCAGGCACAGAGCGCCTTTACCTCTGGCATGCAATTCGCCTCCGTGTTGGCAGCCGTCCTTCTGGCCGTCGCAGCGGTAATAGCTTGGCGGGTCATCCCTTCGGATGAGAACCCGGATTCCACCCCTGCCCATTGACCGACAGTTCTGCCTTGTTGCTTCGATCGCCTTGAACTGGCGAGATTGCCACGCCTTCACGGCTATCGAAAGCCTTGCGGAAGCGTACATTTTCTGCCGATACCCAAACGACGCCATTGTCAGGGGTCACAGTGTCGATATATGCCGGAACTACTTCTACAAGATCCCCTGACGACAGGACGGACCAGTCTGCGGTTCCTGACTCTTCACCTTCGAGGCTCTCAGGCATGTCGCGCCTTCATCTCGATCGTCATCAGGTCCAGCTCACGTGTAGACCCGAAAGGCACATGTTGGCAGAGGTCCACAGTAAAAGACCGCGTGTCATGTCGTGTAACGAGTATTCCCGACCTTCTTTCCCGTAGTGCGTGCTCCATGACTATTCGTACTGCGTCGTCTAGTTGTTCCTGTAAGCATTCAGCGACTGCAGCGGTGATGCTGATAGGTGGATAGTTGGGCATCTTTATAAACTCCCTATTCGTGGAATACCTGGAGCCGGCGAGCTAACCTCGCCCTTAGGGCCCACCATTGTCGTCATGTACCGAATCGGGCTGGCAACTCTCGAAATTGCCGATCGGGTAAGAGTAGGCCAGTCATAATCGTCCCTACTTCCTGTCCGGTTCAATGGCTCAACTGAGGTGACACAAGAGGTGCTGGCCTGGGCGAGTATTCACCGAAAACGGATTAGGCGTTCCGCCCCCGTCGAGGAGTTTCGGTGTGCGTGTAAGAACCTTGAGTGGACTGAGAGCTGCAGTTGCAAGACGCGCCGTCCAGCTCCACGTGTACAACTAGCGGTTCATGGCCGTCGAGGCGGATGGTCACCGGCTCTGAGGTGCCCGCCTCGACGGTAGTACGCCTCTTTTGATCACTCTTAATGCTCATGCTTCCTGTTTCCCTTCTAAGGCGGTCGTTGTGACCTGGGTTCGCATACTTTGGGCTGGGAATCTGCGCCTCGACGCGGCTAAGATGACATCCAACGCTCTCCCATCCGTTTTGGGAGAGGCACATCCTGAGTTACTTCACGTCTTCGTCGAGCCAGTCCATGGACTTTGTCCCAGCCTTCTTCCACAGCCGCAACTGGCGCTCCTGCTCTTCGGCCGGGAGGTGAGGTTCCCAGCGCCTGTCTTCGTTCCAGTTGGCGCTGAGCTCACCCAGGTCCTTCCAGAATCCGACGGCGAGCCCCGCCGCATAGGCAGCACCGAGGGCGGTGGTTTCCACTACCTTGGGACGGACCACCGGTACGCCCAGGATGTCTGCCTGGAACTGCATGAGTGCCTCGTTGGCGACCATTCCGCCGTCGACCTTCAGCTCGGTGAGCGGAACACCCGAGTCCGCGTTGACGGCGTCCAGCACCTCGCGGGTCTGGAAGGCGGTTGCTTCCAGCGCGGCGCGGGCAATGTGGCCCTTGTTGGCGAAGCGCGTGAGCCCGACGATCGCGCCGCGGGCATCTGCGCGCCAGTAGGGTGCGAAGAGGCCGGAGAAGGCGGGGACGATGTAGACGCCACCGTTGTCCTTGACACCGGCAGCCAACTCCTCAACTTCCGGAGCGGAGCTGATCATGCCCAGGTTGTCGCGGAGCCACTGGATCAAGGAACCGGTGACCGCGATGGAACCTTCCAGCGCGTAGTGCGGCTTGGCGTCGCCCAGCTTGTATCCCAGCGTTGTGAGGAGGCCGTTCTTGGAGTGAACAATTTCCTCGCCGGTGTTGAGATCAGGAAGCAGCCTGTGCCGTAGGTGTTTTTCGCTTCGCCGGGCTGGAATGCCGCCTGGCCGAAGGTGGCTGCCTGCTGGTCGCCCAGGATACCGGCAACCGGAGTTTCGCGGAGAAGCTGGGAGGTGTGGACCTGGCCATAGACCTCGGAGGAGGACTTAATGGTGGGCATCATGGAGGCCGGGACACCAAAGACGTCCAGGATTTCCTGGTCCCATTGAAGGGTTCTCGGGCAAATCGAGGGATCCCCCCTGCCCCCGACCGCTGGCCTGCCATCCCGCCTAGTCATCCGTAGATCGACCGGTCCGGCCGCCGAATAATGGGCATGTCACGGTACTCACACGCTCAGGTCGGGGAATCGAACGATCGGTAGCGCGTTCGATTGAAATGGTCGATGTGGTCGTCGATGGGGTCCACAGGTCAAACCGCAAGAGTCTTTCGAAAAATAACATCGCTATATCCGACCCGCGCTAAGACGTCGGGAATGACTCTAGAACATTGCTCTGGGCAAACCGTTTAGGTGGGTTCAACTCGCGCCCCATTTCCGGCGAGGTTTTGGGCCCTGCGTGTGGCGATTAAAGGCATCCCACTCGTTAATCAATCGAACCACTGCGCGCCTTTTGGACGTCCAACCGACCGCCCACTATCGACATTATTCTTCTCGGGTGCGGGAGCGCTCGTTTATAAATGGGCTTCGTTTTATCTCACGACATGCCACAGCAGAACTCTTTCGGGTGATAAATTCTGCTCATATCGTACTTATATATAAGCAGACCGGTAAGCACGCCCGCCCGAAATCATCGTTATGAATCCTAAAATGCCAGTTTATGTCACAACTCCGGAGGGCTTAGGACACCGCTGCGCTAACGTGGGCTTGCGAGTTCCTCAGCCCCAGCAATTATGTCAGCTACAAGCATCCCGAGCCTGCCCGACCCATGTCTCGTCCGGCTTAGCGGCAAGGCTCAGTTCAGCATCCAGGAGTGCATCGGTGAGACTCGAGTTCTGGCACATGCTCCAAACTTCGTAACCCTCGGATCTGTCGAAGAGCTGACGCAGCAAAGCTCCTTCTTGCCGGACCCAAATCACCTGATCATCCTTAGTAACGGCGTCTACGAGGCCGCTCCTGACTACTATTCCGTTTTGTCGAATCTGTACATCATGGCCGAGGACTGGCTTCCATTCGTGCTGAAGATGGAGTTTCACGATCAGTGTCCTTCCGAAGTGGTTTTCCGTTCCTAGACGGGAAAGTCTTCGTTTGTAGTGGTCACATGCCACTGCTTCAGGGTGGGATGCCTAATCATATTTTCGCGGGTTTCTGCACCGTCCAGACGGTACACTGTTGACAAACATCACTAACTTCGGAAAGACGGACAAATGCCTCGAAAATCAGTTTCCGCGGACACCGTCGTGGATGCCTACCAATCTCTGCTCATCGAAAGGGGTGAGCGTGCTGCAACACTCGCAGCAGTTGCCCATAGGGCAGGTTTATCCAAAGGGGGCCTGCTCTACCATTTCCCGAACAAGGAAGCGCTGATCACAGCTCTCCTTGAGCGGCTGGATCATTTGGCCCAAGAAGACACGGATCGTATGAAGGAGGCGCCAGAGGGACCAGCGGCGTACTTTATTCGCTGTTCGCTTTGGGCCGATACACCAATGGACCGGGCTTTCGTCGCTGCAACGAGGCTGACGGAGGTGGCTCACGGAAGGATCGGGCACAGATTTGCGGCGATTCAGCGCAGGTGGCAGGACGCTCTGGCGGAAAGTGTCGGTCCGGAAGTAGCCAAGGCCGTTAGCTACATGGGCGACGGGCTATATTTCAACGCTATCTTCGAAAGCGGTCAGGAAAACAGGAACCCTGCGCGTGAAGCAGATGTCGAAATCCTCCTAAAAGTAATAAAGCGGTTGCTCACTTAGAACCGCCTTGGAGACGCAGCCCCGCCATTTGGGTGGGATCTCCTTTAGATGATCCCACCCAACACCCCTGAGGCGTGCGCCGCTTCGCCGGCGAAACCTCTTTTCCACCGCGCCGCCAAAGCACCCGAGAAGTGGGATCGCTTCGTCCGGTGCAATGCCCGGAAGAATGCTCAAGAGCGAGGCTGTGTTTTCTGCGGTGGATGGCCTAGACAGGTCGACTTGGCCAACTTCTTTACTGCCACGCAGCCGTCGGCCCGTGCAAGTTGGCCACGGATTCTCCGTTCTCGCACTGAACCCATGAATAGCTCGGTCTCTCGGACTTATTCAGCCTACTTTGCGTCCGAGTCGGCCGAGACCTTCTGTGAGATGTACACAGGCACGAGTGACAGCAAAATCATCAGAGTCGCGACTACGTTCACTTGATTGACCTCGTTTGGGCGTGCCATCTGATTCATGATCCAGAGCGGCAACGTTTCGACGCCAGGTGGTGCCGTGAAGATGGTAACGACGATTTCATCGAAGCTAAGAGCGAAGGCCAGGAGGCCGCCTGCGATGAAGGCGCTACGGAACTGCGGAAAGGTCACGAGACGTAGGGTTTGTCCGAGCCCCGCTCCGAGATCCATCGATGCCTCTTCGAGGTTTGGATTTATGCGACGCAGACGAGCGATGACGTTATTGAAGACCATGACCACACAGAAGGTCGCGTGCGCGATGATCATCCCCCAGTACCCAATACTGATGCCCAAGGGCTTTAGCATCTGGTAAAAAGTGTTCGACAGCGCCACACCAGTGACTATGCCGGGAAGGGTGATCGGCAGCACGATGAGCAAGTTCACGGTGTGCTGTCCGAAGAACTTAAACCGTTGCAGCGCGAAGGCTGCGAGGGTTCCCAGAACGAGGGCAAAAATGGTCGCCACTGAGGCAACGATCACCGAATTCAACAGCGCTGCATGCACTGCTGGGTTAGAAATTGTTTTCCCCCACCACGTCAGTGAGAACCCCTGGATGGGCCAACCAGCGACTCGACCTGCGTTGAAGGAGTTCATGATGATTACGAACAATGGGATGTACATGAAGCCCATCGTGATGAGGGTGATGGACGCAAGCGCGATCTTAGTACCGCGGTTGAGGCGAAGCATTTGGATCTCCTGAGTTTCGGTAAAGCGAACTACAGCCGATCTATCGCTCCAGTGCGGCGTACCGAGGCGAGGTAGATTACGACTAGGACGATCGGCACAACAGAGAAGGCTGCGGCGAGAGGCGGATTTAGGTTGATGTTCTGCGCGATGATGCTGCCGATCATTTGGGTGGATCCGCCTACGTACATTGCAGCGATGTAGTCTCCCAGGCTCAATGAAAAGGTGAATACGGAGCCCGCGATAAGTGAGGGCAGCAGCAACGGCACCACGACGGTGCGGATGGTACGAACTCCGCTGGCTCCCAAATCGGAAGACGCATCAAAAAGGTTGACTGGGACCTGGGATACCGAGGCGTACACGGGGATTGCCATATAGGGGAACCATAGGTAAACCAAGGTGAGGATAACTGTCAATATTCCGAACCCGGGTCCCTGGATACCCAAGGGAGACAGCGCCCAATTAAAGAACCCCTCTTCGGTCCACACGAGCCGCATCCCAATGATCTTGACGAGGTAACCTGCCCACAGGGGCAGAGTCAGCAGCACGGCGAGTGCAGCTCGCATCCGCGGCCCGGCCACTTTGGCCATGAAGACGGCCAGCGGCACCGCGAACACAGCGCAGATGGCCGTCACCGCAAGGGCTATACCTAGCGTGCGCATCGCCGTACCGAGGTAGGCGGGGACGGTAACTAACCGTTGAAAGTTCTCCAACGTGAATCCGGGCTTTACACGTGAGGTGAAGGGATCCGTCGTCCAAAACGCCGTGATCAGCAGAAGGGCTAGAGACAGAATGTAAACACAGACAAGCCAGGTCATCGGCAGCGCAAGTAAGGCTGCTAAGCGTCCTCTTGGATGGCGGTGCAAGGCGGTAGAAATGGCCTTCTGTCTACGATTCGGAGCGGTGTTGGTGCTCACAGTGGGTCCTCGCTTACGAAAATGGTGAGAGGCTGCGCTGGGCAGCGGGTTGCGGGTGCCGTAGCGGCACCCGCAACGGGCTGGAAGTTAGACGAGCCCTACCCTTTGACAGTTGCCCAAGCGCTGGACCAGTCTTGGTAGTTGGTGCATTTGACGTCGGTGCGGCCGTCGAGGCACTGGTTGATTGGCGTGGTCCAGAAGGCCACCTGCTTGAAGTATTCTTCGTCGGTGGCGTGGAAGTAATCACAGTGGGCTTTCGCTTCGGCGCTTGTTGCACAGAATGCGGCATTTGCCGGGGCCATGCCGAAGTTCATAGCAATTTGCCCATTGACCTCGGGCGAGCTCGTGTAGTCCATCCACCTGTAGGCACAGTTCGGGTGAGCAGCCTTGGCAGCGACCATCCAAGCATCTGACCAGCCAGTTGAGCCCTCCTTCGGAAGCACGCTTTTGAACTTCTCATCCTGTGTCGCTTTTCGGAGCAACTCCCACGAGGTGCCGACTACTGAGTTGCCGCCCGTGAAGGAGCTAACGTTGGTGGTAGGCGACCAATATTCGGCGACCATTTTGTTCTGCTTTTTCAGCAATTCGACAGCGGCAGCCAGTTGCTTTTCGTCAAGCGCGTAAGGATTCTTGATGCCGAGGTCGGGCTGCGTCGCCTTTAGGTAGATGGCCGCGTCGGCAATATAGATGGGACTGTCGTACGCGGCGACCTTGCCGGCGTAGGGGCTGCCCTGCTCCCACACCACGTTCCAGCTATCTGGCTTCTCGGTCACGACCTCAGAGTTGTATTGCAGGATGTTTGCGCCACGTCCGATCGGAACCCCATAGACCTTGCCGTTAAGTGTGTCGTAGAGCTGGCCCTTCATTCCTTGGACGATGTCGTCACCGAAGTTTGGAACCAGTTTGAGGTTGATCGGCTGAACATTGCCATCAACGATGAGTCGAAGGCTTGCGTCGCCGGAGGCGGAGACGAGGTCGTACTCTCCGGTACGCATGAGTTGCACCATCTCATCACTGGTCGCGGCGACCTTGCGGTTCACCTTGCACCCGGTCTCGGCAGTGAACTTGTCGGCCCAGGCGGGTTCGACAAACCCGGACCACGCGACGATGTTGACCTCACCCTCATTGCTACCGAGTTCATTGACTTGAGGGAGGTCGGGGACATCAATTTTCAGTCCTCCAGGGGCGGACTCGCCGTTGGCACAGCCCGACAACGCGAGACCGACCGCCATCGCGAGTGCTGCGGAGGAGAATAGTTTCTTCTTCATCACGTGTTCCTTCATATTGTTGGGTGGAAGCAGGCCAAAATTGGCCCTTCGTAGATCAAATGGCGACGGGCTCTCCGGGAACGACGACCGCTTGATCCCTTGCGAAACGCAGGCTCACGGTGGAACCTCGGGTGAGGCTGGGGGTAATGTGCGGCATCTCGGTGTTCTGTCTTTCGGACATGAACCGCAGTCCTTCAGCGGTTTCGACCAAGTAGCGGGTGTGGGCGCCGGCATAGACGGCCTCAATGATGCGGCCCGTGAGTGCGACACCGCCCGCTTCCCCTGGGACAGACGGCTCGACAAGACGAACTCGCTCTGGGCGGACACTATGAGCGGCAGCGCTGCCGAGAATACGCTCAGAATGCTCCGCTGTGAGTAGATTCGTGACGCCAAGGAAACCGGCAACAAACTCAGTCTGCGGGTACTCGTAGACATCGCGGGGGCTGCCTACCTGTTCAATTTTGCCGCCGTTAAAAACAGCCACCCGATCGGAGAGAGTAAGCGCTTCCTCCTGGTCGTGGGTGACGAACACAAAGGTGATACCAACCTCACGCTGGATCTGCTTCAACTCGAACTGCATCTGCTCACGTAACTGCTTGTCGAGAGCCCCGAGGGGCTCGTCGAGCAGCAGCACCTTCGGGCGCAGGATCAGAGCCCTAGCCAACGCTATCCGCTGACGCTGACCACCCGAGAGCTGCGAAGGGCGGCGCCCGGCTACGTGGCCAAGCTGCACCTGCTCCAAGGCTTCCGATACGCGGCGCAGTCGTTCCGCCTTGCCTAAACCGCGCACCTTCAGCCCGTAGGCGACATTGTCAGCGACGGTGAGGTGGGGAAAGAGAGCATAGTCCTGGAAGACCGTGTTGACCTCGCGGTCGAATGGAGCGTGTCGGGTGACGTCGTCACCATGCAGCAAGATCCGACCAGCGTTGGGCTCCTCGAAGCCCGCAATCATGCGAAGCACGGTGGTTTTACCTGAACCTGACGGACCCAGCATGGAGAAGAACTCCCCTGCCCGGATGTCGAGGTCAAGGTCTTTAACTGCTACGAGGTCGCCGAAATGCTTGTGGACACCCTGAATGGAAACTGCGATTTCATCCTGGTCGCCTCGTGGTGAATGGGTGTGGGGCATGAGATCGATGCTCCTCGGGATCGTCGTTGAACCGGTGAATAGAACACTAACTTACTATATTAGAGGTTTTGTAGTGAACTTCCTCTCATTACGTTTCGATCACATGAGGTTGGGGCATTTCATGGGCGAGACATGGAAGACTCGAGTCGATGCCCATAGAGAGCGGAGTAAGACCTTGAGCAGTACCCTCGTCCAGTCGCCCTCAAGCCGATTGCGCACAGCAGCCTTTGCCCCAATCGGCGAGGAGGGCCGCACCGAGCTCGTTGAAAGACGGATCGTGCAGGCAATCTCGGTGAGTGCATTCACCGAAGGCGAGCGGCTGCCGAGCGAGACCGAACTATCTCAACTGCTCGGAGTCGCAGCCGTAACGGTGCGCGAAGCGCTCCTGAGCCTGCGTCATCGTGGACTCATCGAAACCCGACGTGGCCGGAACGGGGGGAGCTTTGTCCGGCCGAGCCATGGCACCGTCGAAGAGGTCAATGCACGTGCCCTTATGTCGATGCCCCGTGTTGCGCTCGCCGATCTGGGGGTCCACTATGAGGTCATTTCGGCAGCGTGCGCGGAGTACGCCTGCCTACGGGCGACACCCCAGGAGCTTGGGGCAGTCACCGAGGTATTACAGGCCGCCCGAGACCTCGATTACCCCTCTTGGCGGCGCCGGATTACCGAGGTACAGTTGGAGCTCGCGGCACTCAGTCAGTCCGTACGCCTCACCAACGAGCACGTGAGAGTACAGACCGAATTCACGCCGCTGCTTGCTCTACAAGACCTTAACCGCGTCAGACGGATGGCAACATATGACGCGCTCATAGCCCAGATCACTGCGACGCTTTCGGGCGACATTAGCGCCGCCCGGAGCGCAGTCCGTGAAAGCATTCGGGCCTCGACACGTTGGCTGGTAGCCTTTCGCTCCGACCTCATCGCGCACCCCCAGGAAAGCGCCTTTCGTGCCACACTAGAATCGCGTCGCGAAGATACTTGCGCTGACGACGACCTCAACGAGGAGGGAAACACGTGAAGACAGAAGACAGGCAAACGCTGAAGAGCGGGATAGACGCAGTGGACCGATTCTTCGATGGCGTGTTTGCACCGCTCGAGGCTTGGTTGCCTGACCTGGGGAAGCAGCTCAAGGATCAATTGGAAAAAGGTCCGCTTACAGGTGTGCAACTCGCGGCACTCGTTGAGCCTGGCGCGCATCGCATACTCGATACCCTCGACCGTCCCCTCTATGGTGCGGGTTTTTGCGCCAGCGAAATGGTAGTGACCGAAGGCAACCCCCTTGCCTGGTGGCAGGGCTCGGACCGTACTTTGCTCGCGTCCTCCACTTTTGGACCAGGGCAAGCAGCCATCGACCTCGTTCGACTTGAGTGGTATCGCGTACCTAAGGAGACCGGCAAACCGCACACGGTCGGGCCGTTCGTCGACTATCTTTGCTCGAACGAGATCACCATCACGTCTGCAATGCCCCTGTTCGTCGAAGGGCGCTTTCAGGGAGTTGCTTGCACGGACGTTCTCGTGTCCTCCCTTGAGGAGGTTTTGCTCCCATGGCTAGCGCCGTCGGCTACGGCTCTCATAAACGCGAACGGCCGCGTTGTGATTTCGAACGACCCCAATTACGAGACCGGGGACCGCTATGCTGGCGCCGGTGCCGACAACACCCCCGGCAAGCCGCAAGGCATTGTTCGCTGCCAGCGCTACCCGTTCGCGCTCGTTACTGCGCACTAAATAACGAACCCGGGCTCGCGTACGTCATGACTTCGGTCAGCACCGGATGACCGGAGTTGCATGCTCGGGTTGCGCCCTGACCCTAAATGGCCCCCTAATACGGCAAACGCAGTCGTGGCGTTGTACCTCCTAATCGAAACACCACTCAGGGTCACAACCAACGCCCACCTTCTCGGTATCAGCGCACCTAAAAAATCCATCACCCGCTACAGCGAGTAGTAAGTTGTCTGTTATGAGGACGAAGCAGGCACCTACGTCAAAAAGCATCACTACTTCACGCAGGCAACCGCTTGATTCCCCACGCACGGTCAGCCCCGAACGCATCACCAGCGGTGAGGCGTATCGAACACTCGCTGGCCGAACAAAGCAATCAAGAATCTGATGTCGGTCAACACAGGTTACGAAACTCGCTTGTCCCCCCGCCTAAGAGTGCACTAAAAGACCCTGTTACCCGCGCATGCTTGCAGGTAACAGGGTCTCCCCCCAACTCCAGAACGAAGCCAGATCGACGCAACGGTCGAGGATTCGCCCACAAGTCAGGCGGCAGGATGGAGTTCCCCACCGCGTTCCGTGGTGGGTCACACACCACCTTGGGCGCCTCCAGGGTCCATTCCCAGCTTGGTCCCTAAATGTGTCAGATCCACACTCACACCACACGGCTGCTTCCATCCGGACCAGTCCCGTTCTTGATTCAGGATTGAAGCAAGGTGAGGGTTTTGACGGTCAGGGCGCTCATGGTCAGGGCGCTCATGCTCAAAACGACCACTCACGCGGGCCTAGGTTTGCTTGAAGCGAGTTATCGGTCGGCCACGTAGACAATACGCTTATTTGCGAATTCGTCCATCCCGAGTGGTCCAAGTTCACGCCCGAAACCTGAGCGTTTGACTCCCCCAAACGGCAATTCGGCGCCCTCGCCGGCCACCGAATTGACATTAGTCATCCCAACGTCCAACTGTAGAGCAAGCTTCTGGGCACGGGATGGATCCGCACTGAACACGGAGCCACCAAGGCCATATGGGGTGTCATTGGCGAGACTGAGAGCCTCCTCATCCGAGCCTACCGAGTACACCACCGCAACTGGGCCGAAGAGTTCCTCTGAATAGGCGCGCATCTCCTTGGTGACTCCAGTGAGCACGGCAGGAGAATAATAGGCTGCCGGCGCCGCTGCCAAGACTCCCCCGGCATGCAGCGTCGCTCCCTTAGAAACGGCATCATCGACCTGCTGGGCCAACGTCTCAGCCGCCTTACGCGAGGACAGTGGCGCGTACGCGTTGAGCTTCGTAGCCTTCTCGGTCATTTTATTCACAAAGTCGTCGAAGATATCCTCCATCACGATAATCCGCTTATTGGCATTGCACGCTTGCCCGGCGTTGGCCATCCGGAAGGTCCACGCTGCATGGACCACCGAGTCTAGGTCTTCGGAATCAAGTACTACCATGGGGTCAGATCCGCCGAGTTCAAGCACGCATTTCTTAAGATTCTTACCGGCCAAAGCGCCAATGACTGCCCCAGCCCGTTCCGATCCAGTCAGCGAGACCCCCGCGATACGCGAGTCAGCAATAATGGTTTCGACCTGATTGAACGTTGCAAATGCGTTGATGTAAACCCCTGCAGGCACCCCAGCATCCTTCATGATTTGCTCTACGGCCAGCGCCGATCTAGGAACGGACTCGGCGTGCTTGAGAATGATCGTGTTGCCCAGCATCAAGTTTGGGGCCGCGAAGCGAGCGATCTGGTAGAAAGGGAAGTTCCACGGCATGACGCCAAGCAAGGGGCCTATGGGAAGTTTTTCCACCGTCGCCTTGCCCCCTGCGAAGGATTTGATCTCCTGGCCAGCGACCAACGTCGGGCCTTCTTCCGCAAAGTAACTGAAGATATCACTACAAAATTCAGCCTCCCCGACACCTTCAACGTGTAACTTACCCATTTCTTCGGTGGCGATTTTCGCAAGGGCCTCGGCGCGTTCGGCAAACAGCCTTGCGACTTCCTTCACGACCTTTGCGCGGTCGGCGATTGGGACGGTTCTCCAGTCAAGGTAGGCACGGTGGGAAGCTGCAAGAGCGCCTTCGATTTCTCGGTCTGTTGCATGCTCAAAGGACTGTTTGACTTCACCTGTGGATGGGTCAACCACTTGATAGCGGGGAGTGACCATGAGGAACTCGCTTTCTTCTTGAGTCGATCGAGAGAGACGATTCATATTTGGTTGATTGCTTAGCAAACGACGCCTGACAGGTCGAGTGACGAGAGGTACGGAAAGGCCAGGTGGTCGGGGCTGTGAGATCCCGACCACCTGGCCATGATTGCGGCGAGCTCCGAGCGGCGAGCCCTCGGTCCTGTCTGCTTAAGGCTGCATTCGCGCGGATTGCGGACCCCCGAGAGGTAGAGTCGTAAGCTTCCGCTGGCAGGGGATGCCCGGTATCAGATCGCCTCAGCCGTGGCCGCGGCGCGAACTGCTGCCAGGGCTGACACCAAAGCAGGCTCATTGGGGGCTTCTTCGCCGAAATACCACCAGAACAGTCCCCCGACACTGCGAGCGCCAGCCAGGGACGCGACGTAGTAGTGAGCCGCAAGCTGGGCTCGGGCATCTGCGGTCTCTGCGCCACCAGCCCATGGTTCGAACTTCTCAAACGCCCAATAGCCCCGCTCACCGGCCTCCGCGTCAGGCAGAACATCGCCTGACGGGTCGTCGTGCCAGTATCCGAACTCGCCGAGACCGATTTGAGGGGCGGAGACGGACTCGGAGAGTTCATGCATCACCGCACCAAGCGCGATTCCCATGGGGC
Organism: Paenarthrobacter sp. GQ52; assembly: GCF_059759005.1. Taxonomy (NCBI): domain Bacteria; kingdom Bacillati; phylum Actinomycetota; class Actinomycetes; order Micrococcales; family Micrococcaceae; genus Paenarthrobacter; species Paenarthrobacter sp. GQ52. The sequence goes on along the minus strand of NZ_JCAXEJ010000009.1, from coordinate 121,089 downwards.
ATGTTTCCACGTAGACCGACAACAGAACCGCGTCCACTGAATCGAACAATTGACGATGCTTCTCGACAAAGTTGAACGGCGCCTCTTTCAGAACCGTGGCCGTACCCATCGCCCAGTACAAAGAGATGACTGTCCTGGCGGTACCGTCCGCTAGCACAACGTCGCGCGCCGCTGCAGTCTTCTCCCCCATCTCGTTGATGGGCTCAATCCACGACGCGTTGATTTCACTGCCGATTTCCCAAGCGTGTACGCGTCCACTGAAGTGGGCTACAGCTTCGGCGGTGCGTTCACGATACTCATCCACGGTGAGCGCTCCTGAGTCGTAGGAATCAATCGCCTGTCCCAGCACACGAATGCCTCCCGCAATCAGTGCATCTACGATGGGGTCGTACTCGCTAAACTCCCTGTGGGCGGCCATCACAACACGTGCCCATCCCTGGGTGCTCTCCGACGGGTCGACTGTGGCTTGCACAGCAAGTTTAACGGACTCGTCCGACGGCTCAGTCAGCGTCACCCCGACCCAGTTCTCACCGTCAGCTGAGGCGAGACGGCGGCGTCCCAACTCCAGATCATGCAGGTCAACGGCTTCGTGGATGAGGTCCAGAGCATCCCAGAACGCCCTCGCCTGATGCTCCCCCGCCAAAGTCTCGGCCCGGTGCCCCGCCTCGACCGCCGCTGCGATCGCCTGTTCCAGTTCAGATGAGTGCTCGTTATTCGTACTCGTGGTCGAGAGAACCGTTGACGTCGCCATCAGATGGCGCACCGCGGCGTGAGGAAGCGAGATCGATTCTGATTTGCTTGCCGGTATCGGCACCCGCAAGGAGCTGTAACCACGAGAACTCGGCAGGTGCACCAGGAGGAAGTCCCCTGGTTGCCCCCCAGTCACAATGAGTTGTTCGTCGACGACACTGATTGCGTCACACGTTCGCAGAATCCACGAATCTCCACGGGTGGTGGCCGCAAAGGGCCTATCCGCATCCGCTGTATTTCCTGCGAGCAGAGTGATGGCATCGTTCGTGTCTAAACGGGAGCCGTCGGCACCGAAGATGAGGATTTGCTTGACATTCATGGTTGGTTACTCTCTGGTCGAGCCGAGGTTCTTCGGCCGGGAAATTATTGCGGAAGCTATGACGCACAGGATGCAGATCAAGAACATGGCAGCCCCAATCACGTCGACTTGGGGAGGGAGCTGACGACGTAGCAGTCCGTATAGCCACGTTGGGAAGAAGACTGTGCCGCCTGATGTGAAGTTCGTGACGACAAAATCGTCAAGCGAAAGGGCGAATACGAGGAGGGCGCCCGAAAAGATGGCGGGCAGTATCAAGGGAAACGTCACAGTCGTGAACGTGGCCCATCTAGACGCACCTAAGTCCCTCGCCGCTTCCTCCAAATGGGAGTTCATGTCGACTAGACGTGCACGAACCACCACGACCACGAAGCCAACTCCCAAGGTGATATGGCCGATCAGCGTGGTGGTGAGTCCAAGCGGATAAAAAATGCCGGGTGGGATAGTTGAAGCCATAGGTTCGGCCGTTGCCGTCGCCACGAAAACGCTGAGGAGCCCCGAACCCAAGACCAGCTCGGGTGTAGCGAGCGGTACGAACGTCAACATCGAGACAGTTCTTTTGCCTGCGAATTCATGTCTGGCTATGACGAGCGCGAGCATCGTACCGAGGACTGCGCAACCTATAGCGGACAAAATAGACACCACCACGCTATTAACCAAAGCCTCTTGTAGCTGCGGAACGTCAAGCGGATTCAGCCAGGCGTTCAGGCTGAAGGAGTTCAGTGCATAGTTGAAGCGTCCTGCCGGTTCGTTGAACGAGTACACAAACATGATCAGAACGGGAACGAACACAACCGTGATGACAACGTACGTAAACATGCGCAGGGCGCGACCCTGCCGCTTTGCGGAGAGTTGAGGCGTGACAGTTCTAGGCGACATTGTCGAAGACCCCCTTTGAGCCGATGGCCCGTGTATAGACCGTGATCAAGATGAGCATGAAAACGACCACCAGCATGGAAAGTGCGCTTGCACCCGAATAATCGGCCTGTGTGAGGAAGCGATACTGAACCGAGTTGCCCATCATGCGAGTCTGGACGTTGCCAAGCAACGCAGCGTTGACGTAGTCACCAAGCGCTGGGATAAACGACAGCAACGCCGCCGCAAATATTCCAGGTTTTGCCATGGGCAGAGTGATGTGTACGAAAGTCTCCGTGATAACCGTGCGGCAGAACAACGAACTCAAGACGGCTGGAACAGTCACCCAAATGAGTGCTTCCCAGGACAACAGCGAACCGGATGTAAATGCGAAATAGCCCAGGAGACCGAGGAATGCCCCGGCGAGAAGGCCCGGTACCGTGCCTTGCTTGCCCCAGTACTTCGCGCCCAGATCGGTGGACGCCTCACGAAGAGACGGATTTTGCTGGTTGAACGCTGTGTACAGGGGCAAAATGACGAAGGGAAGCAATTGGTACGTCAGACCCGCCACCACCGCGTAACTCGTACCGAGTAGCGAAAACTGATCGTTGACCCAGCCAAATTGGTGAAGTGTACTGATAACCGGCCCATCTCCGCCGAGAATGCGCTGCCAAGCAATGATCCGGACGAGGTAGCTGCTTAGGAAAGGGGCGATCACCAAGAACAGCAGTAGCAACTTACGCTTACCGGAGTGCTGAGCGATGGCGTAGGCGACGGGGGTTCCGATAAGGAAGGCCAAACATGTCGCCAAACCGCCGAGCTTGAATGAATTAGCGATATTCTCCATATTCTCGGAGAGCACCCGCCCGTAATTCGATAGCGTGAACTCAGAGGGAAGGCCTGTGTACCCCTCGGAAATCGAGCCGGTTGAAAACGACAGGGATAGCGTCTGCAGTAATGGAAAGAAGAAGAAGAGGATCATCCACACTGCTGGCAACGCGAGCAACAGGTAGGGGCCGAAGAGGAAGGGTCTCGAACGGAGGCCTTGGCGGTCGCGGGGCTTCGTGGGAACAGGGGAACTGGTTGTCAGCACGTGTCAGCTTCCGATCTCTGTAGCCCAGTAGCTGTAAATGGCATCCCGGTCAGCTTGCTTCCGAAGGGGTGGATAGGGGTAGGTACGGGCTCGGACGTCGTCAGCCGGGAAAATGAGTGGGTTCTCCACGAGTTCCGGTGCGACTTTCTCCATGGCTTCTTGGACTCCTGACACAACGGGGGTTTGCAGTGTCCACGCGGCGAAACGCGCAGCGTTAGGTGGGTCGTACCAAAAGTCGATCATTTGCTCTGCTGCTCGCGCATTCTTAGCACCTACGGGAATGCCGAGATAGTCCACGTAGCCGGCGACGCCTTCTTCAGGAATCGCGAAACCGATCTGGTCGGAGTCATTGGCAGCGACGGTAGCCGGTGAGGCGATGGCTGCCCAAAGATCTCCAGATGCCAATTTCTGTGTGAAGTTTTCCCCATCAGATGTTCGTAGCTGACCGTTCTTGATAAGAGGCTTCAGGGAGTCAATGGTGGTCCGGGCTTCGTCTACATCCAGTTTCGCGGGGAGGTTTTTTACCGTTCCTTTTGCCCGCAAGTACACGGCCCAGGATGCAATGTTAGCCTCAATATCTGAGAACAACGCGACCTTTCCGTGGACCTGACTGGACAGGAGCTGGGACCAGGAGTTGATTCCGTCAGGGAACCTGTCCTTTCGGTAGGCGATACCGAGCGCCGCGTAATCGAACGGGACTCTCAGCTCCGGCTTTTCCACTTCCATGAACTGAGGCAGGAGATTTTTGTACACATTCGGGATCGCAGCAGGATCGAGTTTCATAAGCCAGTTGTTCTCGAGGAACACCGGGGCAATGGTCCCCGAGCAATTGAAGAGGTCCCACTCCAGCGGCAGGTTCGACTGCAGCACGGGTCGCGATGTTGCGAGGAACCCTTCGGCACTGGCTATCGCCTCTGCATAATAAACATCAATACCGGTCAGTTTTTCGAACCGTTCGATATCTTCGGGAGAGATCTCACTTGGCCATGCCGCCCACCGGAGTTCCTTGGTGGGCGTAACGCTTGCAGCTGGGGCATTCTCTATGGAAGGGCGCGCGACAGAGAGCCCACGTGTGGAACAGGCCGATAAAGCGAATACGGACAGCCCGGCTGATGCAAGCACTGACCGCCTGGTGAACAGAGACCGAGCGGCTGTCGGGTCCTCATGATTCATAACAGACTCCTTTGTCTTTAATAATTGGCGGCTGGGGCCTGTTGGCCCCAGCCGCCAATTAGTCATCAGTCCCGAACGTGGATGTAGAACTTGCTGATCGGGCCGTGCTGAATCCACTTGCCTTTGTCGGTTCCCTTGTAGATCAGCAGGTCTCCAGCCCCGGCGTTGTACTGGTTTCCGGACTCATCTTCCAAGGTGGCCCCGCCATCGACTACGAAGTCGAAGCACTGACCCTCTCCGACGATCTCACCGATGTCGGCATCCCGCTTCCAGACTCCGACAGTTACCTTTCCGTCGGCGGACTCGAAGATGATTGAATGCTGGCCAGGTGGTGTGCCCTCGGGAGTGAGGTCGCCTGGCATGTCCTCGGCGTACTCCTCCCAATTGATGCCGGGGTCGGCTAGGCTGACAACCCTGACGCTGCCATTGGACAGATCTCCTGCAGCGTTTGTGTGTTGTGGCATGGTGTTCTCCTATTGATTTACGGACGGCGTCCGCTATTGATGGGTTTGGAAAAGGTCTATTTAAGAGGCAGTACGTGGTTGTCATTACGCCGGGGCCGTAGGTAGACGGCCGCGCCCGGAGTTACAACTTGTGGGCTAGTCTCAGCTTGATCGCGAGTTATTGAGCAGTCCACGCTGTTCCCGTCATCGCCGACCGAGACACGGACGTGGTAGCTGGACCCGAGGAAGGCCGAACTTATCACCTGGCCGGTAATACCAAGTGACGTTGACGCCAGACCATCGGCGGGATCGATTAGCAGGTCCTCAGGGCGAATGACGATGGTGCACCTCGGTGTGCTGACCGCATGATTCACGTCGACCGTCCAGACCGGGCCGAGGTCGAGCCTGACCGACATCTTGTCACCCTGCCGTCCAACAATCTCGCCGTCAAGGAGATTAGGTTGTCCCACGAATTCTGCAACGACCCTGTCCGCCGGACGTCGATACAAGTTCGTCGGCGTAGCAACCTGCACCAGGCGGCCACCGGCCATAACTGCAACGCGGTCAGACATTTCGAGGGCTTCCTCCTGATCGTGTGTCACAAACACGAAGGTGATGCCAAGGTCCTTCTGAATTGACTGCAACTCTGTTCGCAGGCGAACTCGCAGCTGGTAGTCAAGCGCCGCAAGGGGCTCGTCCAGAAGGAGAACACTAGGCCTGTTGACGATGGCCCGAGCGAGAGCAACTCTTTGCTGCTGACCGCCGGAAAGCTGCGATGGTTTGCGATCAGCGAACTGACTCAGTCCCACTCGCTCCAGCTCGGTCATAACCAACGGTCTAGCATCGCGCTTGTCGACTCCGGACCGACGCAACCCGTATTCGACGTTTCGATAAATCGAGAGATGGGGAAACAGCGCGTAGTTTTGGAAAACGTAGTTCGTCGGCCTGTCCGCGGCGGGAGCGTGGGTGAGGTCCCGGCCCCCGATGCTGATTTGCCCATCGCGAGGCGATACGAATCCGGCTATGGCGCGCAGGGTGGTCGTTTTTCCACACCCGCTGGGCCCCAGCAGCGTGAAAAACTCTCCTGATTCGATTTCAAGGTTGAGGTTTGACACCACCGGCGTGTCGCCATAGCCGCATTCAAGGTCGCGAAGGGTCACGTGCCCAGCACCGAGCTGCGTTTTCTCGGTGTGGTTACGGTTTTCTTCAGTAACAGATTTCACATGCCACTCCTAGTTGTGAGGCTTAGGAATGACTATAGATACATGTTTCCTCCTAGACAAGAGGTTTTCCAAAAGAAAACGCTGGTTTCATAGATTTAGCTGGAAGACGGCAGCGCTGGCGAGACCACCCACAAGACCTGGGCGCTCTCCAGACCGGTATTTTCAAATGAGTGCAGCTGCGACGGCGAGAAGGTGAGGCAGTCTCCTGCGAACAGTTGGACGTCATCCGCGTCCCCCAGTCGGAGACTGATGGTCCCTTGCAACACCATGGCGAATTCGATCTCAGATGGAAGGCTGTATGCCTCGAAACCGCTTCCGCCGCCGGGCTCAATCACACTCAATATGGCCTGTAGTCGACGCTCCCTTCGGGGAGTCAACAGGTACTCGACCAAGTCGTTGCCACCGAACTCGATTCTTGGATACTTGCCACTGCGCACCATATTCGACGAAGATCCGTCGAAAAGATCTCCAATGCTTAGCGAGAGAGCGTCGCATAGCCTCACCAGGGCTGCTACCGAGGCTGTTGCCTGTCCGCGTTCTAGACGCGAAATGAACCCTTTGGTCAGCCCACTTATAGACGCAACCTGTTCCAGCGTCATACGTTGTGCCAGTCGTTCTGTGCGTAGGCGTGCCGGGACGCCAGGTAGCGATTCACTCGTAGACATCTTCATTTCCCCCTCCCTGCATGAGATGACATACCGCCAAGGTGAGACGCGTATGTGATGTTGAACTGCTCCAGCAAGACCCCGACCATCGAGCTTCCTCCTTTGGAAATCACAACTTCTGTGCGTTTAGGCGACGTCGAGAAGGCCGCTCGATCGTCTTGACCACGTTAGCCGCACATATGATGCATTAGAGGCAGAGTTGTTCGATGGAGTCAAAGGAGGGAGTCAGGCGAATCGAACAAGCAAGACCCATCCGGTACGTAACAAGCTTGAGCTTGCTCGTGCTTTTTGAGTAAAATCTTGCGCTCCAGGCGGTATCGACAAAAGACAGTCCTCGGTTCACCCTTTGTTAGCCAGCGCCGCGGGATACTCTGGCATCCGACCGCAGTGCTATGTGACCAACATTTTCGCGCCTGCTCCTGCCGCTAGTAGCGAACTTTACGGCCACTGGGTTGCCGGCCAACCCCCAGGCGGGCCAGCCACCAAGACACCGAGTGGACGATAACTGGAAAGGGATCGCGGGGCAATCGATGTCGATTCGGACCGCTCGAAGGCACGATCGTCAACGCCGCCCGTACCGCCACGGGTGGGGGCCGATGAAGATGGATGGTCCCTGAGATACGGCGCAATATCTTTGAGCGCTGAACACCGGAGCCTTGGTATCGCGGACGGGCCGAAGCCGGCGAAGGCCCGCGCAACCTCCCGCGTTTTCCCTCAATGCAGACAAAGCAAGTGCGCCCTGGATTCACCTGGCTTTGTACTAATAGAGTCCTCAACGCCCCCGCACTCCCCCGGTACGTAACCCATTAGTCTGCCCAACAGCGGTGTCCCAAGCAGAAGTTGGATCCGCTACATAATCCACAGGGCTGGGTCTCGGTCGCATACCAACTTCCGGCGAATGCGCCAGGCGGGCTAAGCGTCGTTGCTGGTTCCCATAAAGACCTCTGCGTCTCGTTCAGCCCAGAGGATGTTGCCATCAGCGGCTAAGGCATGAACACCGATGGCGTTCAGTATCTCTCCGCCTTGTGAAACATCATTTTGTGTAACCAGATAACTAAATGACCGTGAAACGGCTTGCCCTGGTGCGACGGTCCCCAGGTTGAGTTGTGCTTGGGTCGGCTGCTGGGCGAAGGTGAGACTATGCAAAGCCGCGTTCGTAAAAGAACGTAGGATTATGCGGGTCTGGCTGATCGACTCCTGGGTATCATTTAGGATCCAGACTGTGAAGGTAACGGTTTGACCCGCTACGGCTTCCCGAATGCTTGCGCTGTTGACCACGCATAAAGTTTGAAGGCAACGCCTCCCGCAGCAAGGACAGCGCATTGCAGGCACTGCGCATTCTTCGAACGCGGCCCAGTGGAGGCGCCACCAACGCACAACGCCAAGCGCGAACTCCTTACCGCGCGCTCGAACACAAGGAATCAGCGAACCGGGTCGTCGCTGCTCCCGGCATGTGGCAGGCAGACCGACGTAGGTATCATGTCGGGCCACGAACTCCGGCGGGGTTAGCATATCTGATGACATAGAGACGGAACCTCTAGAGAGTCGCTTGAAGTTCCCGATCTCATGGACCAAGGCGTAGCGACCCAACAACGCGAGCCTGCGTCTAAGCACTGGATGAAGCCGGACCGGCCGCAACACGTCCCGAGCTGCCGCGAGACCGGCAGTGCACGGCCATTTGGCATTGTCTTAATCGGACGCGTTTGGTTGCAGCGTTTTTGGCGGGGACCCCGCCATCACCCGCGGATACCGACGTGGACATGCCATTTTCCCATCATGTTTCAATTCAATCCAATCCGACTCTGAATCAACCCTTACGGAAGGTCCTCTTCGGATCCATCCATCGACTGGCCGGAACATACCCCGGCACTCGGCGGGTTTCCTGCACTATTGAACCTTCCCCACAACCTGCGCCGTAATGTGATGAAAGAAAGGCAGGACCCATGATCCGTGTGATGATCGTTGATGACGAAGCATTGGTGCGTTCCGGCTTCCAACTGATTCTTGGTGAGGCAGATGATATAGAGGTTGTGGCCGCAGTTGACAGTAACAAAGCGCTCGAAGTGATCCAGAAGACGGAGCCGGATGTAGTTCTTTTAGATATTCGCATGCCCGGGCGCAGCGGCCTCAGTGTTCTAAACGACATACGTGAACTTTCACTGCCTCCCGTAGTTGCGGTGCTTACTACATTCGATTCGGACGACTACATCGCTCGCGCGCTCGGGGCCGGCGCCGCTGGGTTTCTAGTGAAGGACACAGACCCAGAACAACTCCCCATACTGGTTCGTTCACTGGCAGCAGACGGTATTGTGCTCTCCCCTCAGGTATCTAGGACGGTAATCGATGGATATCTAGGTGCTGAAGATCGTGCCGCCAGCATGCTGCTGAAGGCATTGACGCTGCACGAAAAACAAGTGCTTGTCAGGCTCGCACTTGGAGAATCGAACACTGAGATCGGACAACGCCTTCATCTCAGCGTTGGCACCGTCAAAGACCACGTCAATGCAATACTCGGCAAGCTCCGGGTCTCTACGAGGCTGCAGGCAGCCCTCGTAGCTGAGCGCGGCGGACTCACTGGATCGTCGGTTCTAGACACATGATCCGCCAGCCAAAGCTAACGCCTCTTGCGACCGATTGCCTCCTCGTGGCTGTCGCCCTTGCCGACGGTTTCTTCTCGCTGAGGTCCGTTGGGTACATTGAGGTTGCCGTAGTGATCGCAGGCTCGTTTGGGCTTTTGCTTCGTAGACGTTGGCCGTGGGCGTCTCTCGTACTGGCCTCCCCTGCATTGGTAACCGCCTCGGCCATTATCGCTGCCCTTATAGGCTTATATTCAGTTGCGATTAAAGCACGGCGCATTTGGCCAGTGTCGGGAGCCGGTTTACTCGTTTTTCTCATCTCGACAGTCTCTTGGTGGAACTGGAACGACGCCGGCGACGCAATTTTGACGGTAATTTATGCAGCGCTAACGACGGGTGCGCCGATTGCCGTCGGGTTGCTCGTCCGTACACGGCAAGAGCTATCTGCCCGTTTGGTCGAGCTGGACGACGCACGTTTGAAAGAGCGTGTTCGCGCCGAGAATGAGACCCTCACCGCAGAGCGCGCTCGGATTTCACGCGAGATGCACGACGTCGTGTCCCATCAAGTCAGCCTGATAGCTGTTCAAGCAGGGGCACTCCAGGTAGCAACAAGAGACGCAAACTCGAAGGCCATAGCCCGTACTATCCGTTCATTAGCCGTGAAGACCCTTGATGAACTCCGCCAGATGGTCTCTGTGCTTCGTGCCGCCGGCGACTCAACCGCGTCACTTGCCCCTCAACCCACCGTCGCTGACATACCTGCCCTTGTGGCTGACAGCCAAGTCCCGACTACCCTCCACCTCGACCTGCCTGAGGGGTTACCCGCAGCCGTTCAGCGTGCCATCTACCGCACTGTACAAGAAGGCCTTACCAATGCCCGAAAACACGCGCCTAGGACAAATGTCACGGTCAGGGCAGGAAAACACGGCCACACCTTGGAGGTAGTTATACACAATACTGTTCCGACCTCTGCTCCCACAGAACTTCCCTCCGCTGGGCACGGGTTGATCGGACTACGTGAACGGGCGGAATTACTTGGAGGTTTCCTTTCTGTCAGAAAAGACCCGGCGGAGCTCACACCCTCATCCTGACAATCCCTGATTCCCCTGGACAAGGTGGGCAACCTATTGAGCCAAACTCGGGATCTACTCGGCGCTCTTGGTCACTCCCAGAGTAAATTAGCCTTGTAACGAAAATTAGAAGGCGTTTGTGCGTCACAATCTGCACACTTGGGTGAAGCACGAACGACGATAGCCAGTAGAGATGGCGCCGTCCATTGTCGTTAGGCATTAGCGGCCGCCGGGCGAACAGGCTCCCGGGACCTACCTTGAAATCGCTGTCAGTTAACTTGTTTCAGGCCCAACCGCGGATATAAAACCTCAAACCCCTTTTCGAGACCTCCTAGTAGGGCATCCGCTAGATGGCCTGCGTCTGGGACTTCATGGTACGTCGTTGTCATCCCTGCTCTCGTGGCTGCGCCATGCAACTCCTGGGCTGCTCGCTTGTAGGTGGTGTCATTCGCGCCCACTGTGAAAACAGCGGTCGTGTCCCTAAAGCTGGTTTTGCTGAGAATGTTGACTGGCTTTTGCGCGTCACAGGCGCCTTGATTGCCGTGGAAGAGCTCAACGAGACTCGCACCGGGGTTTTCGGCACCTGGGTATTCTTCACCGGAGATGTCGAGGATGTTTCTGAAGACATCGGGATGCTTAGCCCCTAGCGAGATAGCGCATTGTCCCCCGTTCGAGTATCCAGCAATCGTCCAGTTCCTGGGATCGTTCAAAATGTTTAGATGGCCTCTGGCGAAGTCCAGAACGTCCTTCATAACGTACGTTTCGACGTTGCCGTATCGGCTGCCGTCCACGCAGCCAGTATCCTTCTGGTCGGGTCCTATTTGATCGGCCACGATGACAATCGGGGCTAGGCCCTTGTTTTTGGCGGCGTATCTGTCCAGGACAGATCCAACATCTGCGGGGTCCGGGTTGCCGGGCTGCCCCATGAGCATAACTATCAGGGGAAGCTGCGGCGGGTTGGCCACCTGTGCTGCTGGAGGTAAATAGATCCCGGCTTCTCTCGCCACGAAGCCAGAAACTGTTGCTGGTATGGACTTTTTGCCCTGCAACCCTTTCTCTGGCATGTCGCTCGGCGGAGCCCAGCGTTCGCCGAGCGACAAGGACGACCCCACGTCCGAATGAGTGATCGGGGGGAGGGTGATGTCCTTGGCCGTTGAAATCCCCACTAAAGAACCCAGAGTGCGATTGAGCCCAAAATCGGCATTGATGCCCAAGCCAGCCGTCACGACAAACACTGGAACGGCGAAAGCGGCAGTCACTTTTCGCCAGATATGGCTGTGGCGGAAGTTCGTTACGGCCACGGCTAGGGACCCCAGCAGTGCTGCGAACCAGAGCACAGTGAAGCCGCTGAAACCTATGCCGAACACGTTGAAGACGTCCGTAACAAGCCACATGACTAGGACGCCCAACACTGCTCCGATAGCGGCGGCGGAAATGGCCTCGACGAACTTCTGACGTGGCGAACGACAAATTAACACGAAGAAGAGTGTTGCGGCTATGGCAGTGGCTGTTCCTACGACTGCCGGGGTAGTGATATTGGCGGCAAGCAGAGCAGAGAACATAGGGCTTCCTTTCCGGGCGGGATCTGGCCGATCAGTTCGTGCTGGGAAGCCTGAGCCCGTGTCGCTGGACGATGGTTCAAGAGCGGAGGCTGAGAGTGGGTTCCCTGGTCATCATCTGCTTCAGCATTGTGGTGCTCTGTTTAGCTGATAGTCCTGGCAAATAGGCGGACGTGATGGCGAAGCCGATGGATGGGAGCGCGAGAGGGTCCTGGTAATAAATGTAAAGACGTCGGTGCTCGGGCTGGAAGCGGGACTTGAAAGCTGCCAGGGACTTGAATCCATACATCGGTTCCAGCGCATCACCGAGCATCGCTAGGATTTTGTCCGCAGCCGGTGTGTCCTCATTCGAGGTAACTCCGCCCGTATTGGCCAGGGGCGAACCTGAGAGGGAAATCGTGGGGACGTCTGTTTTGAAGTGCGTCACCGCTGAGGCGATGAGAAATTCCATGACACCCTTGAAACCAATTGTTCTGCGTCGCATGAAATCCAACGTCCAGCCTGTGATATTGCCTTCGCTGTAAACCGGGAGCCAGCTAGTGACACCATGAACCACGCCTTCGTCGTCCACTGCGACACAGCACAAGACGTTTTCGTCCTTGAGTTCATCGATTCCCCCTAGAGTGAATCCCATTTCTGGCAGGGACTTGCCTGCCGCCCATTCTTCGGAGATTTCCGCGATCTGCACACGTAGCCGAGGCGGCATATGGGGATAGTGATACCAATGGTCCTTGATGCCCAGTTTGCCCGCCTTGTTGAGTGCCGTGCGGACGTTCTGCCATTCCTTGCCTTTGAAGGACATGGTCGCGATGTTCAGGAGCGTCTCCTCGGCAACCTCAAGCGCTCTAAAGTCCAAGCCATCCAGGGCCTCGCCAACATGTGAAGTCGCCGAGTAAAAGCAGGGTGTGAGACCCAAGTCGAGGCAATGTGCAACGAACTCTCTGACAGCTTCTTTCTGGGATCCGGTATCACCGAACGGACCTGCGACGGTCAGCGCTACGCCGTTATGTACCTGGTATGCGACACCGGCCCGACCATCGGGGGCGAACCAGTAGAAGTTGTTGTCCCACAGAGCCATCCAGGACAGTGTTCCTCCACCCCGCCGAAGCAATTCCCGAACCTTTTCCCGTTGTTCGTCGGTGCCAACACCTCTGAGATGGACAAGCCTGAAGTTGCGAAATGCAAGGAACCCGAAGAGCAGCCATATCACGGCGCCTCCTACGCTGTAAATCAAGGTTGTCGTGAATCCCTGGGGCAATTGGACGACGAACGGCATGGGAAAAGGAATCACCACATGGGTGAACTGCAGGAGAAGATCCCATAAATTGGACCTGCTGTGATTTCCCTCGGCAAACCAAAACACTGAATACCCGACCAAGGTGATGCCGGTAAGTGCCGCCGTGTTGTTGATCATTGACCTAGTTGATCGTGGATCTGGGACGACCTGGAATCGCTGACGCGTCAGCAACAGGAGAACCACAATTGCGGCCGGCAGGAGGACGGCAGGCAGCACGTACATCAATAGGGTTGTGGACGAAACTGCCCCCTGAGGAATGGCCACAAGGTCAGAAAGTTGTATCAGGACCGCGGCTGCGAAAATCAGGTTAATGACCAACGCCGTCCAGAGAGCCAGCCGACGACCGCGACGAAGCCCTTCGGAACACAACAGCAGCAGAATCAGCGGTATCAGAGACAAGACTGCGGCTCCGGGGCTGCTAACACCCACCGTATTCTGCAGCGCAACGCACCCCGAGCTGCCGCCGCACAACTCGGTCACTTCGGCCGGGTCCGGCCTATTCTGGAGGGAAACTTCGCTGATAGTGGATAGCGGCCCAAGGGCAAAATTACTTGCAAGCTGGGTTAGCAGGGGCCCAACTGCGAAGACGCCAACGATTGTGGCGATCAGGAACCGACCTTCGCGCGGTGATGAGAACATACCTGCATGCGTGTTCTGCCGTCGCCCCGTTCCCAAGATCCTGCCCCCGGCGATGCCCAAGACGGCTCCGGCCAACAGTTGCAGAGACTGCGCCACCCCAACGTAGAGAACAAACATGACACCAATAGCAAGCAACCATGTTCTTAGGCGCCGTCGCCAAAGAATGTTGAGCGACGCCGTTGCCGCGCCCAACGCAGCAGCGGCACCACCATAGGCGCCGACGATGAAATCGCCGCCGAGGTAACTTAGCCATTCATCGTTAAGGACCCGCCCCGTCAGAACCAGCCCTATCAGGACTAATGAGCTCACTACGTTCCCGATGAGGAACGCAAGAAGTGTCTTCCGAGAACCCACAATGCGCTCCGCAATACCGACGCCCACCGCGAGGACGCCCACCAGAACCAAGTAGTCCAACCACGAGGTAGCAAAGAAGGCACTAGTAGAAACGGCCCACCAATCACTCGCCGGATTAGAAGTATCAATGCCAACTGAGCTCATCAGTTGAGCAGACGGGCCGTTGATCAATGAACCACTGACTAGGCCTATGCCGATCACTGCACAAACCAGCGAGGCTGTGACGGGAACGCGGCGTAGGAACAGCCGCAAGCGGGCGATTCTAGTAATGGCAGCTCCGGCAGTCATGCTGCGCAGTGTCCTTTCAACGAAGTAAAGTCTTGGTCCGAATTTCGGTTGTCCACATATTTCAGGACCTCTGCGTTCTGCTTGGGTGCAGTAGTTTGGCGCTGCTCTTCCTCAACGGCAGGCAGAAACGTCGCTAGGTCCTCTGCGGGAGGCGCTTCCCATAGAGGCGGGTTATCAAAATTGTGCCGCCAGCCCCGTGAAGAATGAGACTGCCCAGAACGACCATGGCTGTTGCCGCTAAGACTGGGAAGCCCTGGCTTTCCGGCAGTGCGTTGAAAGCCAAGAGGCCAAAAACGATCGACGCTGCTCCCCGAGGTCCCATGGCTGCCATAAACAGCCTGTCTTTGCGCCGGACTTTGGAACCGGCCAACGACACCCACACAGGGATGAACCGACCCAACGTCAGGGCAAAGAATGCCAATAGCAGTGCTGGCCACCAGTCGTAAGTGGCGCTGATGAGTGTGACGGCGGCCACTCCGAAGGCCAGCCATAGGAGGAGGCTCACGAAGGACGTCAGATCTTCGACAAAGGAAAGTTCCATCTCGTCCTCCCAGTCCTTCCCGCGCGCTATGCGGAAAGCTATGCCACAGACAAAAGCCGCGACAAAGCCGTTTGCACCCACCATGACGGCAAGTCCAAAGGTCGTGATTGGTAACGCCACAACGCCGATACGTATGCTTTGCCCGTCTGCCCAGCCAGACGTCAAGGCGCCTCGGAATATCCGGCCGGCCGCGGTTCCCAGGACAGCACCGGCCACCACGGCGAGGAGCCCCGCTGGCGCGGCTTTTACGAGAGCGCCGACCGCGTCAGCATCGGAAGAATTTTCGGTCGCGGCCAGTGCCAGCGCCCCGAGCAAGAGCGGCGAAACCAGCCCATCGTTATAGCCGCTCTCGACGCTTAACCACCGACGGACCTGGTTGGGGACACGCTTGTCTTTAAGAATCGACAATTCTGGGGAGAAATCTGCGGGAACAGAGATACACGCAATTGCGAGGACGGCAGCCGTCGTCAGTCCCAGCGGAAGCGCCAGCCCTAGCGCTATCACTAGTGCCACCGAAAGCGGCAGTGCAATAAAGAGAAGGCGCAGAGGCACGGCGCCGAACTGTGCCCGGACCGACCCGCGGACGTCCACAGCGTCAACGAATAGCAGGAGCGCCAGCGTTACTTCTGCAAGGTGCAAGGCAAGATGCGAATCGAAGAACTCTGTTGAATCACTTGTGCTGTACCAGCCGATGACCGCACCCATTGCCACCATGATCATGGGCCCATTAATCCAGATGGCTTTTAGCTTCCGATGAACGAGAGACCAGACGAGCGACGCCACGCCAAGCAGTGCGATGGTTATAGCCATGGGATATCCGTTCTTTGGCCAAGGGCTGTCATGAGCCGTTGTATACGTATCGGTGACAGACGCCTGCGATACAGGCCGCAGTCATTACAAGCCAAGACAGTCCCCCGGCAAGGTTCGCTGCACGAGCCAGGCCACTAACAAGATTAGGGCGCACCACGATGTGGCCCCGGCTCCCTTTGGGGCTTCCGGGACAACATCTAGGCTGGGCACTCGAGCCCCCGTGGCGGGGGTCGCGGACGATAGGTACTCCTGCCGCATCATCTCCGACCCAGGCTGAAGACTATCGAGACGACATCTCAGAAGTCGCCACTTGGCTAGTTTGAATACTGAGGGCCTCCACGAGCTTTCTATACAGGCCGCTGCTCTGAAGAAGTTCTTCATGGGTTCCTTGGGCAACCACGCGGGCTGAATCCATAACGACAATCGTGTCGGCGTCCAACACAGTAGATAGTCGGTGCGCAATTGTGACAACTGACGCTGTCGAGGCGTAGTCACGAATGACATCGTGAATAGCCGCTTCGGAAACGCCGTCCACTTGTGCCGTTGCCTCGTCGAGCAACAATACATCGGGATGGACGAGAAGCGCGCGAGCGAGTGCAATCCTCTGGCGCTGACCACCCGACACTGTCATATCGCCGAGCGGGGTTTCCAACCCGTCGGGCAACGTCTCAACAAACGCCTTGAGCCGAATTTGGTCGAGCACTTTGCTAATGTCTTCATCCGTAGCAGCCGGGTTTGCAAATGTGAGGTTGTCCCGCAAGGTCCCCGGCAAGGTGGGGGTTTCCTGCTCGACATACGCCAAGCGACCACGAATATAGTCTGAACCGAGCTGATCGTACGACACCCCTCCGAATCGCATTTCACCGCGTTCTGGGTTCAGGAACCGCAAAATAAGGGAAAGCACTGTCGTTTTCCCCGCGCCCGATGGACCAACGATCGCTGTGTGTCCCTTGGCGGGAATTGTTAACGTTAGGGACTCCACCGCGGGGGGCCCATCCGGGTCATATCGCGCGGTGACATGATCGATCTCGATAGCGGGGGCTGAAGGAGACATTGCGGGTATCTGCCTTCGTGGTTCCTCCGGTTCAACATCAATTTCATCAAGTTGTTTGATCCGCACGGCCGCAGCGACACCTGCCTGCAGGCTCGTCAAGTTATGGCTTAGATCCATAACGGGGTCTAGAAGTCCAAACACGTAGAGCAGAAATGCAACCAGGACGGGCACAGTCAACTCACCTTGGGAAACCCGCCACGCGCCGACACCAAGAATCACAATAGTCGCCGCCTGGATGCCAAACCATGCCACGCTCCACACCAATGCTTCACGGCGTACGGCCTTGATGCTCTGAGACCGAGACTCCTGAGCATGTCCGAGCAGGACCGATGCCTGACGTTGCTCGGCGCGGGCAACCTTGACCGTCTTTATTGCGCGCAGCGTTCCTGCCAAGGTGCCACCAAGGTCACCAAGGGCGGCTTGGGATCGCTCCTGTGCTTTTGCGATTGCCCCGGTAAGCAATCCGAAGATCACAGCGATGAGTGTCACAGCGGCCACTGTCACGAGCAGGAGAATACCGTCGAGCAGCGCCATCATTACCAGCGTTCCCACAAGCATGATCGCGCCGTTCACAATGCCAACCACGCTCTCCGAGGCAGCTTCACGCAGCAAAAGTGAATCGCTGGTAACACGGGTGACCAGTTCGCCGGTGGGCCTCCGCAGCAAAGGTAAGACCTTAGCGCCGAGGAAACGACGGATCATTCCCTCGCGAGCGTCGTAGACAACGTGCTCGGCCAGGGTGCCGAGGACCACCCACTGCCACCAGCTGACGGCCGTTCCGACGACAAGCAACCCCGCTAGGAGCAGTACCGGTCCCTGGAGATCCCCTCCGAGTGATTCGAGAATTTCCTGCGTCACCAAAGGCGTGGCCAAGCTCATGGCGGTGACGACCAGACCTAGACCAAGGGCGAAGATCAGGGTTTTGGCTCGAGGGCGCGCAAAGCTCCAAAGGATTGCTGCGCTCGATTTTGCTGCTACGTTCATGACTCTCAGTAAGACAGTTCTGTCTCATAAAGTCAACTTGACGATCCATTTCAAACTTATGCGAGTATGGGATGCGTGAAACCAACGACTCCAAACGACCGCGTGCGGGACCGCACCCGAACAGCGTTACTCCTCGCCGGCATTACCGTGCTCGCCAGCAATCGGTCAGCAGCCCTGGCTGAAGTTGCCCGGGAAGCTGGTGTAGCACGCAGTACCCTCCACCGCTATTTCCCTGACCGGAACGCGCTATTCGCCGAGATCGAGAGTCTGGTGGAGGAGAACTACAACGAGGCGTTGGATCGAGCTCGCACGGAAGATGGGAGTGGGCGGGAGGCCTACGAAAGACTGTTGGGCGAACTGCTGGATCGGTTGTCAATTTTCGCATGGTGGCTCCTGTCCGAGGACGACGATGACGACGTCGACAGCGACGCCGACCTTCGCGCTCTTTCTCTTATCCGGCGGGGACAGGCCGACGGCACCCTCGACTCCCAGCTGGATCCTCGGTGGATCGTGACGTCCATATGGTCTCTGCTCTGGACTGTCCACGAAGAGGTCGCCCATAATTACCGGACTCCCCGCGAACTCCGTGAAATGTGTCTCCGTAGCCTAATGAAACTCGCTTCGGCTTAATCATGTGAATCTTGCAGCCAGCGGGACCTGTCTGTAAAAATAGGGCCCGCCCTAGAGACTGAACCATGGGCATGCAGACCCCAGTAAAACGCGTGCCATCGTCCCTATAGTGCAAGCTACTCTTGCAAATGCGCACAATAAGACTTTCGCTTCCAGGCTAAAAACCACCCGGCCAGTCCCAGCTCGCCAGTCGTTAGTGACCGAGGACTGAACCGCAGAGGACCAGCGGCCGTAACTTCAATATCGGCCCCTGCTTCTCACTCGCAAGAACTCCCACCTACAGAAGGATGGGCATCCGTGGAGCGCCTCCATCGTCTTGACCACTTTCAGGATTGACTTTCGTGATCAAAAGCCTCATAAAGGATGACGCAGGGTGTCATTGGACAAACTATGTGGGCCCACGCCGGTTGCGGCCATCACCCTAACTCTCCGAAATACCTTGCGACACCTCGAGAGCAAATGTCATGTGGGGGCACACAAGGTGGACTCCACTCGCTCCCCGTTTCTGATCGCTGTTGTCAATCTCCATCCACCGCGGGTGGAGAAAACAACCACGATCGGAAGGTGATCACGATGGCAATGAGTGCCATTTTTCCCTATGACGAAGAACAGCCTCTGCGGCTCGAGAGCATGGCAAACTTACATGACATTCAACATGCCGTTGGCGGCTACATCGAAGCAGTCGGAGCGGGCGATGCCCCAGCTATGACCTTGTTCGTAAACGAGGACGGAAAGGTCCTGGGACTGCCAGTAAACCGGCGGGCAACACTCCTGTGGTGGCTTCTTGCCCCTCGAGCTCGACGTCTTGACGTACTGTGCGGTGACGTTGTTCTGCTCGGAGCACCCGACAAAGCGGGCCTGTCCACGAGTATTCCCACGGAGTTCCGCAATTTACTGTTTGATGCTTCACAGTTCAAAATCGAAGTCCAGACCGCCGACAATCCGGAATCATGGAATGGAAACCGGCAAGTCTTCGATGACTACTTCAGGGCAGTTGCAAGCGCCCTAAGCCTGTCCGAGCGGTGGACAGCCGTGGAACAGGTACGAGTCGTGATTGCCGAGTGACAAAAGCGCCCCTGCAGACCGTAGTCTGCAGGGGCATTTCATACCCGTGTCCACCCGCTGAAAGTGACTGTAGGATGCTTTATCCCTTGATGCTACGCGGATCATTGCCCGGAAATACGGTGTCTTTGGCTCTCACTGCACCGTCGGTACCGTGGATGAACAACTCGCCACCGCCGTTGTTGCGAAGATACTTTCGAGCTTCCTCAGTTGCAATGCGCCACACGTTCCTGCCGCCGACCTGGATACCCCGCAGGTCACCGGACTTCAGCAGCGCCCTGATCTGGCTCACTGACACATTCAGCTCTTCGGCAACCTGTTCAATGGTCAGGAACCGGTGCTTCTTCCTCTCATCGGACACTGCTCCATCGTAGAGCGCAATGTTGCAGGCTCAGTGCTGATGGCTCGGGAGGTGTCCGCTACTGGCACCAACCGAGCGAGTATTTACGGGATAAGTCCTCTGCGATACGGATTCCTTTTTCAGTCCAGAAGTCCTCGTTGACCCATTCGAATGGCGTAGCCACCCATTGCTCGAACTCTTCACTGAACTTCCGCTCTGAACACATCAGCGTCAGTTCCAGATCCGGTTCATTAAGAATCCACCAATCGGCACCGGGATCCCACAGCAATAACCTGCCCAGGCTGCCGTGGTTGTTCATCACCCATTCAACAAATGACCAGGGTGTTTGCAGTGCCTCATCCGGCACTTCAAGAGGAAGATTTGGAATGACGAAGTTGCTGGATAAGGTCCGACCGTCGGCATGTCTCGACGACCAACCGTCAAGTTCCTCGTGCTCGTCAATGCGGAGGCTGAGCACGCCGGTTCCTTTGAGTATCTGCAAAGTTGCCTCGCTGAAGTAAACCGCCCCCAACATGATGCCGGCCTCGCAAGCTACAACCGCTTCGCCGGCTACAGCAGCTGGCCAGCCATCTTCGAGCTCAAAGGGAACGCCGGGGCGGTGTCTATTGGTGCTCAAACCGGCCTGCTTTCAATGAGCTGCTTTAGATGTTGTACGGCTTGAAGACCACGAGCATGACGATCGCAATGACGATGTCCACAATAGCGAGAACCAGCCATGGGGTGGCTTTGACGCCGTGAGCCTCAGCTTTACGTGCATAGATAAAGGCTGCGATGCCGAGGGGGATTCCCAGAATAAACAAGCCGATGACGCCCGTAATGATGGAGGTTTTCCGGAACTTGGCACCCTGCATCAGGTGAAAATCAACCGCTGCGGCTTCTTCTGTTGAGGTCATGTGTCTTGTTCCTAAATGTGATGGGGATCGAATTGAAGAACATCCTCCATCAGCGTCTGCTCAGGCACGTATAGTTCTCGGCGCGGCCTTTGAGCTGACCTGGCTTCCGTTCCAGGCAGTAAGTTTGCAGACATGGGGAAATCAGCACACGCTGCCGGAGGGGCGAGCGATGCCGGTGTCGTCGGAGGCGGAGTGAACGACATGGTTGCGGAGCACTGGTCACTATGAGGGAGTACATCTTATGCCCGAGATGCGAGCAGGGACGTGTCGAAACTTACCGTGTAAGGAAGACCGGTGACTTCTTTCAGCTGTGCGACGAGTGCGATGCAGTTTGGTCTCCCGGAATCGGACCCAACCTGACTCAGTTCGGTACCTACGACACGTTCATGCTTGTGCGGGGGCTGTCGGACGTGTGGGACGAAATCGATGCAGTGGCCGAGCCGTAATCACTGAAACGACGATGGGCTCAGGCAGTGTGACATACAGTGATCGAGTGCCTGATCTTGATTCCCTTGCCGTTGCTGTCCCTGCGTCCGACAGCCCTGTCAGTACCACCCCACCTCGCGCGCATCCCTGACGCTTGGTCATGTCCTTGCCGCCATAGGCTCAGAGGAAAAGCCAGCAGTGCAGCTTGAAGACATTCTGATCATTCGCCACACCTTCAACTCCGGCGATCCTGGTTCTTTGCGGGGGCCCGAGGACCTGACCGAGGAACGGGTGCTTGCCTATACCCGCGAGCAGAAGTTCGCCGCGGCTCCCAAATACTGGGTCATCTTCGTGGCCGACGGCGGCAAACGCTCCCGTCTCTGGGGCGCCTACGAGAACCACGGCGAGCTTGAGCCCACCGAGATGTACAACGTCTTTGATCTACGGCGCAGCGAACTGTTCGCATCTCTGGAGGACCGGCTCGTCATCGAATGGGACAGCCCCATTGCCTGGTGCCGCCGGGCCGACGCTGCCAAGACCTCCCGCATGCCTGTGCTGGAAATCACGGACCGTGACAAGGTCCCTTTCCCGGGGTTCGACGGCGTGCTACTCCCCTACCACCAGCTGCGCGAGATGGTCGAGGATTCACGCTACACGGACTGGCGTGCTGCACTCTCTGAGGTCCAGGGCATCTACCTGATCACAGACTCTTCCAACGGCAAGCAGTACGTCGGGAAGGCAGACGGCGCCGAAAGGATTCTGGCCGGTGGAGGGTGTACGCGCGTGATGGCCACGGCGGGAACGTGGCTCTTCGGGAATTGGCGTTCCAGAGCACAGCCGGCGAAGGCACAACAGCTGCAGCGAAGACAGACCATGCCCGGCACTTCGTGTTTAGCCTGCTCAGGGTCTTCGGGCCAAGCACGCCGTCCTCGGAAGTGAACACAGCAGAGTCCCACTACAAGGCAGCCCTGATGACGCGCACCTTCGGCCTGAACAGGAACTGATCGTGCTGCAGATGTCCGTTTCGATCCCGACATACCTGGACACGCCCGCGCCGCCACTTATGCTCATACAGTGTCAATTCTGAGAGGGCGGTCTGTGCTGCTGGTAACCCGAAGTACCTCCCTCATGATCTCAGCCCTGGCTATCACCACAGTCCTTGCCGGCTGCGTACATCCCATCGCCCCTGACGCAGCATCAGTAACGCCAACAAGTTCAGGCAGCGCTGCATCAAACGGCCTTATCAAGGCAGTCCACAGCGAATGCGACTTCGGTGATCAGATCCTCAAGTATCTGGCCACCGGGGACAACCAAGGCGATCCCCAGCTGGACACTGTGCTCGCTGATTACGTCGGCGTTCCATTGCCCAAGGCACGCGGCATTGCTAATCAGAAGATCCAGGACTGCGATGCAAAACTCACCAAACAACAGCAGGCGGTAGTCGAAGAGTCCGCTGCAGCAGTAGCACAAGAGAACCGGGCGTCCGCAGCGGCCGAAGAGTCAGCACAGGCCGTCCAGGACAGAGCAGCGCTACTGGTGATCGAACAGGACACCTGCACATCGGCTTTGGGTGGGACAGTCAGCGACAACGGCGGCGGCCAACGGGACTTCTGCGTCTCAACGAACGTGGGTGCTACCAATGATGGCAGCAACACCAGCTGTGCATACGCGCTCATCGCATTTCAGCCGGACGGTACCTTGCTGAAAGAAGACGTCACCGGCGTTCAGCATGCGTACCCCGGCTGCTTCTAAGCCCCTAAGGAAGCGCTGCCTTTGAATGACTTATCCCCCGCCCACCGCATCCTGTTGTGGCAGGCAGTTGAGGACTACTCAGGACTATGGGAGTGCCCGTGGGAGCTCAGAGCGATCAACCCTTCCGCCAGTGATGAGGACCTGAGAATGGAAGCACCAAAGACCGTCGCTGAACTTTTGTCCATGGGGCTTGTTGAGCTCTACTACTGCCAAGAGCCTTACGGAGAAATAAGCAAAATACCCGACGCCAAGGCCACCGAGTTGCTGTGCGCAGACGAGATCTGGGCGGTTCCGGCTCCTGCGGCCGTTTCAGTCAGGTTCTCGGCGACCAACGAAGGCACTTCCCTTGTCGTGCTGCCGTGAACGCCATGAGCGCCGATTTCCTTTGCCCTGCCTGCCCCCAGAGCTACGTCGAGCCTTATCGTGTGAAGACAACCGGAGAGGTCTTCCAAGTTGGCGGCGAGTGCGATGCGACGCGGGCTACTGACGCCGCGCGATAACGCCCGAATACAGCATCTTCCGATGGTTGTTGACGGAGCGAGGATCCAGTCATCTCTGAGTTGGGGAAAGGTGGCCTGAACCCAGGCCACCGGAGCGAATTATTTTCAACAAACAGCCTGATCAAGATGCGGGCTTACTCGCTGAAGTCACAGGCCGTGGCAGCGGCGAATTCTCCTGCGGCCGACTGCAAAGGGCGTGCAATGCGCTGGCCCTGGCCTGCAACAGTTCAGTACTTGTAGCCGACGAAGCCACCAGGGCCCTCGACGTCGTCAGCCAAGCCAAATTGCTCGACGCCCTGGCCCGAAGCCCCACTCTCCGGCGGCCTCGATGCTATTCGTTACGGACAACTTGCCGCTGCCGAAGAACTACGCAGCCGAGCCATAGTCCTGCAAACGGACAGATCGTGGAAGAGGCCCCTATAGACCAACTGCTCACCGACCCCAAACATCCATACACAGGACAACTCGTAGAAGCCGCGAGTGTCTGCATTCAGGCAGAAAGCGGTTCGGAGAGTTCGGGCGTTCAAGGCGATCACAGCGCATTTAATATAGGCCGACGTAGAGCACGCTATCTGCAATTTCCCTCTGTTTTAGGCTGGACCAATGTAACCTCGACGTTGACTCCGCGACCACTCAGCACAGCCACCAGCAGCTCACCGCGGCCACCGTCATCGGCATCCACTTGCAGCCCCCAGCTCCCGGGTTCGAGCGCGGGGATCGAGAACCTGCCGTGCGCGTCGGTGAGAACCACCGCGTCCGGCAACGGTCCAGGACCCAATTGGAGTCGTACACGGACATGGACGTTCGAACCTCCACTGAGATACACACGAAACGCCCTCTAAGTACTCCGTCCCAGAAGCTACTGTTTTTTCGCGAGGGTTTTGGGGCCCTCGCAAGTTGCGCTTGGTTCGGCCCCCTGGCGTCCGAGTGCGACAGCCTGTCGGAATGAGTCCCGACAGGAGGTGCGGCCGACGCAGGTTCGGCCGCGCCTCACCCATCATGCACAGGATGGACACGCAGCCCCACGCCTAACCAGTTAATCGACTGATGCACTCACCTGCGTGAATGATGGGCGAGTCCCGCCCCGTTGAATTCACGCAACGTTGTCCGGTATTCCGCTAGCCAACTCGACGACCCGCTCAGGATGAATAGTTCCCTTTTACATCCGAAAGGAGAGGCGAAATCACCCACTCAAATGAGGTCTCTCTCCGCCGTCACAGGTGCAGCCAGCACTCCCACAATTTAAGCAATGTCTGCTCCAACGTTCAGCTACCGTCACGAAGAAGCCCACAGATTTCGACATTTGCCTCTACCGTTCGCCGGTAGTGAGAAACGACGCCCCCAGCCCGACGGAAAGACGTTGAGATAAAAGGTGCGAGGGAGTCAAGGTAGCCTGGCACAGGTAAGGCAGGAAAAGCCCACCGCAGTCCGGATCGATCAGGCCCCTATCGGTGGAGCCGGAGGCGTGAATCAGGTACCGAAGGGCCTGGAAATATGGTTTTCTGCCTTGTCCCTCCTTGTCAAGCAGTGGCTGGGACAGGCATGGCGCCCACTTAGGGCCAACTCCCCCAAACTTCCGAGTACCCAAGTACAGGTGTCAGATAAGTCCGCAAACGGCTGGATTCGACAATCATCGGCAACCTGCCCCAAATCGGGGTGCGCTGCCCAGAACTGCCAATTCCGAGCCCCTTATCTGGGTCCGTCCGGTCGTTCTGCAAGCGATCCAAACGCACTCTAACTAACTCATTAGCCGGAAGGTCCGAAGACACCCAAAAATCAACGGCAAGGATCGCCCCTGAGTTCTGTCCGGATCATAGTAGGGCGTCGGGGCCTTGCGTCAGCTGAGTTTGAGTTGGCCGACGATGGTGGTGAGGTCGGTGCCGAGTGCTTTGGCGATCCGGGCGGTCTCGATCACGTCGAGGCGACGTTCCCCGCTCTCGTACTTACTAATGAAGGACTGCTGCACGCCCAGGACCTGGGCGAGGTCGACCTGGCGGATGCCCGCGTCCACACGAAGACGCTGCAGGAGCTCGCGAAACTCCCGGTACTCCTCGCTATAGATCGACTTGGCCACGCCCCAAGTCGATCCTGCCTTCCCAAATATCCCAAGATCGGATATTGTCGCGACGGGGGCGGGTCCATCAAGGATCGGCGTCCTCGCGGAATGCGTAACGACCGGATGGGGGGTGGATCGAATGAGCGGCGGCGACAGCTAAATAAGCGTGGCCGGAAGGCCCATATTCAACATTCAGGGGTGGCCACTATTTTGACCACCCCTGAATGCGATTCTTCTCTTTTCAAATCAGAGCCCATGCGTCATAATCAAGCGCAGCCCTATGCACCGCGACTACCTCCAACGCATTTACCGCCTTAAGGTCACGATCGTGGCCCTCGCTTCGCTTGGTCTCGGAATCGGCCTTCAAGTTCTTGCTGCCCACATTCATCAAATCCCAAGTGTCAGCTGGGCAGGCTTCCTTCCACTTTCGGAAATAGGCGGCACCCTCTTCGCGGCCGGCCTCTTCGGCATCGCATGGGACTACTTCGACGGCAAAGACAAAGAGGACAGGGAGACCGAGCGGATCCGCCGCATCCTCAAGGAAGCCGCACCTGACTTTCGTGACGCTGTGGTCCGCGGCTTCGCGGTCGAGAGCGACGATCTTAAAAGGGTTGCTACGCCTGAACTCCTCGACAGCATCGCCGGCAACGTCCTCGCTCTTAGACTCGGCGATCGTGAGTTCGCTGAAGAGGTCTACGCGGACATCCGCGACCAAGCCATCCGGGCTCCCGAGAGATGGCACCACGTCAAAGTATCCATCCGCCTCTCCTCTATAGATGAGAGGAGCACCCATGGTGCTCCTCGGTTCGTCGTAACTGCCAAGTGGGAATACACAACCATCCCCAGCCATGGCACGCAGAAGTTCGCATGCGTCTCCGACCGTGATGAATTCCGGGAACTCGTCAGTGATACCCCTGCCACGTTCGCCTGGCGCATGGCGCCGCGACCAGGCTTTGACGCCAGCGACAAAAACGCGTTCGAACTCGTGCAGTACTCAATCGACGGTGAAATACGAACCATTCGCCGGACCGCCAGGAAGAGCGGCCAGACCTACTCCGTGAATATCGGCCACGACATTGTGGCAGCTCAACAACCAATCAAAATCTCTTACACCTACAAAACCATCGTGGCTCAGGACGGACACTTGCTGCACTTCGACATTGACCAGCCGACGAAGGGTCTAAGCGTCCTCCTCGACTACAGCGACGTCGATATCAGGGACGTCAAGATCCTCGACCTCATTGCCAGTAGCAAACACGCCCGCGTCGAACGTACTCCTCTGTCCGTACCAGGCCGAACCGTCAACGTTGAATTCGATGGCTGGGTCTTCCCAAGAACAGGTATCGCCTTCGTATGGACGCTCAATGAAGAAGGTAGCAGGCACTCGACCTGATGGATCAGAAGATGCCAATCGCTGTGAATGGTTATGTGCTATGTTGCCGCCCGTGCTGGCGCGCCAAGTAGTCCGTTCGGATGGACGTCAGTGGCCAGGGATCTTTTCGCCCGGGTTGGCCACGGCGCGGTTTCGATCCTGGACACGTCGTTGCTGGTGGTGCGGGCGTACCTGGTGATTGGGATCGTCATTGCCCTATCTCCGTTGGCCGCCGCTGGCCCCTCGAAGCGACCAACGCCGCTCCCCCGATCCTCGCCGGACTGATTGTTGCGGTGATCACGGGGCCTTCGGCTCAGGGCGCGGCCATCGCCGTCACGCTGGTCAGTTGGACCTCCTTGGCGGCCCACGCCGCAGCGCTGGCTCAGGAGGCGAAGGCACAACCGTATGTGAGAATCCTCCCCATTTTAGGTGAGGGCCGCGTTCGAGTGCTTTGGAGGTACATAGTTCCCCTGTCACCGGGCTGCGGAATTACTCCCCAGGACCACGACGAGCCGGATAGGCGGCCTGCCGCCGACGGCTTAGAGAGCAATGACGCCCTTGATACTGACGCCAACCAGGATTAATCTCGGCAACAATGTCCCGACTTGCCTCTATGGTCCAATGGAGATTCACCAAATGTTTGAGGGACTGCTGGGCAGCCCTACACCAGTGCGCCTCCGCTCGGGCGCTCCTTTTACGCGTAGGCGATCTACGGGGTCCCTCCATGCTGAGTTCGGGGAGCTTTGATTAGAACTCCACGGCTCTCCATTCCGAATTTGCACTTCTACGGCTCAATTATTCCCTGAAAACGCGGGGGCCTGCTTGAGAAGACCGCCAATTAAGTCCTAGGGACAGCTCACTTTGAGGGAGAATAATTGCTATTGGTGGCATCGATGCTAGGGATAACCGCTCGAAGAGATCCCGAAGTAGCGAATCAGCCTCGCTATCGCATCTTAGAGCAGACTGCCTGGCAACCTCATCTCGCGCCGACGGCTCCATTGCTTCAAATTCTTCAAAGGACACCAGCTCGTCGGTGGGCAGAAGATCATGCGCTAACTCTGCAAGACGAAAGAATACAGCAGAGGTCTTCGCGAAACCGAGAGCGATTTCATCTGAACACTCAAGAGAAATATCGATCGCGTTCCTGCAAAGACGAGCGAAACCTAAAGCCTCGTTGTGCGAATGATCTTCTATATAAGCCGCAAAGTCATTATATCCAATAATAGCAGCCACACTCATGGAACCAGATTCAGACGCAAGCAACTCATACTCTCGAAATGCCGCTAGTACGTCACTTTCGTAGCCTCTCCTGACCCTATCATCTAAAACTCCGCGGGAAGGACTCCCGGTGGATAAGACACCAAGCCAGTGGTTCACTTCGGTATTTCTATAGTGACCACTTTGACTCGATTCAATGTGTTCATGCTCCTCATGCTGCTTGAGGAAAGTTCTACTCAGAATGTCCATCCAGTCAGCACTAACAATAGCGGTAGAGCCTTCGAGTATGCAGTGTTTCCAGACCTTTAGAAGTGAAGCATCGTCGGCCAGATCAGTTTTCCATGAATCGTCTGTCCGCATTCTTTTAGTAACCTCGGGGAAGTTGAATAGCCGACGGGAATCGGATGCAAACTCCGGTCTCCTCTTTACCGCTTCCCCGGCCTTCCCCTCAGAGAGTTCCTGAAAGAGCTCCGCGATCGCGGTGGCGGTAAATCTAATTTCCTCAGATCGACCTAGAAGCTTCTTAGAATCTACAATAGTTCGAACTCGCTTGCGGTCAACAACCAACTTTTACTCGA
The DNA here is from genome assembly GCF_059759005.1 of Paenarthrobacter sp. GQ52. Classification (NCBI taxonomy): domain Bacteria; kingdom Bacillati; phylum Actinomycetota; class Actinomycetes; order Micrococcales; family Micrococcaceae; genus Paenarthrobacter; species Paenarthrobacter sp. GQ52. The sequence goes on along the minus strand of NZ_JCAXEJ010000009.1, from coordinate 92,551 downwards.
CTTCGCTTTGTGTTATATGGACCGCAAGAAATGTGCACATAGATAGGGACTCATAGAAACACTTCGGTGTATAGTCACAGAGCATTCGAAAGAACCCGCGGAAATGTGAATGCGCTGACGATGTAAAGGTTAGGAGTTTCTACTAAGTACGGATCTCCAAGAATCCGATTCCCACCATCCTGGCACCTTCACGAATCCCGAACTCCCGCTAACTCTGATAAATGCCGTTCCGGTCGGCATTTGATTGATTTCGTGAGGCTCAACGGCATGGCGAAGAGACGCTACATCCTTGACAGGTGCAACACGGTTCAATTCAGATCGGAGTTCGTCGAACGTTGAACCAGGCGGGCCGAGGCTCTGTCCCTTGGCCGCGTATCGCAGACGTAACCTAGCGAGAGCTATGCGCTCTTGGAGCTTGCCAGAAATCGAATCGTCCTGTTGTGTTAGCTGATCCAGCTCCCTCGATGCCCCTGCCAACGCCTCACGGGTGGGAAGCCTGCCCCAGGCACCATGGCCTCGGGCATCAACCGTGACCTCCGTGTGGGTTCTGGCCGCGAGCGGCGTCAGCGACGAAAGGTCGCTTAGGAATTGGTAGTCGGCGAACCCGGGCATGACGATCAGAGGGCTGCCCTCAACCATGCCGCGTCCTTCGCCAGGCCAGATATGCTCGATTCTTCTGACATCCTGGATTCCCAAGATAGTGGTGATCCCGTCACCGCCGCCAGACGACATGATGTCCGGCAGAGTATGCACGGGAGCAATGTTGGCGACTTCATCCAGGGCAAGCATCAGCCCATAGGGGCGTGAATCGCGGGCTGCGGCGCGCCACTCGGCGACAAGTGATGAAATTAGTGCTGCGACTACAGGGGCGACGGTTCGGGCAATACTGGATCGAGCTCGGATGTACAGGGTTGATGTCCCACGAAAGAGACCTTCTAGGGTGAAAGCACCGTTGCTTGTCGCCCAGATCAGGTGTTGCAAGGCCGGAACCACCATTGCCTCAAGTACCGCGAAACAGTTCGTACGAGTCTTTGCGTCCAAGCGACCGCCATTGGCAAAGTTTTGAAGGGCAAGACAAGCGGGGTGGGTTTCCCCGAAAGCGCTCCGCAACTTGTCAGCTAGCTCTGCGTAGCTCAGCAGGGGGGCGCCATTTTCAGGACGAGGTCGGGTCAGGCGCAGGCGGTCGATGAAGCTCCGGTCAGATTCACCGGCCTTGGCACAGAGAAAAAGCATGGCCGCAAGCAACTGCTGAAGCTGGCTTCGAAAGAAACCGGCATTCTCGATGGATCGATCGTCGAGGATACTAGCGTAGGCGATGCTAGCCGCACGCTCGCTCGCCACTTTCCAGTCGTGGGCTCCCTGAACGATGCTCCATGTCATCGTTGACCCGGCTCTATTGAACACGGCATCAAGGGCAAGGTCGACGACGACACCGCCAGATGCAGCCGCTGCCCGCTCGCGCGGTTCTCTGCTGAGCTCGACAAGGTCTGGATACAGAGACCCGTCCTCATGACGAGTCGATGTGCAAACCACAAGGCCTGGAAAGCTCACGACTGATTGGAGAATGACCCGTGTGGACTTGCCGGCATTGGGTGGTCCCACAACGCAGAGAGTGTCTCGAGCTGAATTGTAGGTGGGTTTGCCATCAATTTCACCTACATAAGCACCTAGTCGGCCAGCAGCAAGTGAGCTGTGCAGGTGCTCAATCGAATTCACAGCAAGTCCCCCTCGGTCGCGTCCACGGAGTCTTCCACCGCATCAATGTCCTCCGGAGCAGGAATGGTCTCGGCTTCAGGTGCGACATAGGGCCCCGGCGTAAGCAATTCACCACGATTATCAACGACAAGGTCATTTAGCAGAATCTCGGGACTTGAATCCGGTTTGTTTGACATGGCACGGTCTACATAACCTGAGATTCCGTCAGAACCAGACGGGACGAATGTCGTAGACTTTTCGGGATCGGCCTCATTCTGCCAAACGACTCTTCCTAAGTCTTCGCTTCCGTATAGTCTATTCGAACTGTCATTTTGATCGAAAGATACTACGATGTCAGGAGCGTTCATTACATTAGCCGCTTCCTGCAGGAAGTCCTCCAGCTCAAGATTTTCGTCTCTACGGTGGTTCGATGCGTGATTTGCAAAGCCCTCAAGAACTTCCTGATCCGGCAAGGAAAACTCTGGTTCCCACGCTGAAGTCATTAGCTCCCCTAAAGTTGAGTCGAAAAGTTTGAACTAAGGTCGGTTTGTATGACCAGGGGTCAGCTCATAGATTACATTTATGAGCTCTTCTCTCGGAAGAATTCCCACATTATCGACTAGGAGCTGCCATTCTTCATCGTCAGGACAGAACTGACCGGAAGTAAATTCATTTAATGCCAAACCAATTGCGGCTAACTCTTTACGGCTTATTTCGAATACGAAATTCTCGCCCTGCTGACTATGTCTCATACGAATTCCTCCAATAACTTACCTCTAGATTATAGATAATTAATAAAATAGTTCAAGTTATTTTGAAAGAAACTTCTCGGCAGCCCACAAAGGATAGAACTTTTCCTTCCACTCTTCACGGCGCTGCCGCCTCTCTTTGATTCTCACTTGCTGGTCTCGTCGCGACAGTTCGACTACGTTCTCGCGCCGGTCGAGTACCGCTTGCTCTTCTGCCATGTACTGAGTATGAGCAGCATTGTCCCGGTCCAGTTGCTCTACATTCGATAACTGTCCTTCTCTGGCGGCTTGACGGCTCAGGGTTATATTGGCATCGTTTCTCAGCTCTGCCTGCGATGCCTCCGCAAGTTGCTTCTCAACCTCCGCCGCCCCGACCGCCTGGCTATTCTGAAGAGATCTCACCCTAACCTTGGACTCACGGGAGATCTCTTCAAGAATTCGCTGGGTCTCCGTTTCAGCTGTCTGAAGTTGAAGCTTGGCCACTTCGTTGGCAATGTGGTAAGGCAATATCCCGGCGCGTTCGACCGCCTGAAGAAAGCCCTCGATAAGTTCGCGTTTTCCTGCCGGCGTGTTCGGCGGCGCAAAACCGGCTTGCGCTGCAGCTATCTGAAGGTCATGGTCGGCGAAGATCTGGGCGAGAAGTATGTCGTCCGACCTCTCAGTACCTAACGTAGCCCCTGAGCTTTGGATGCTCTGTGGCAGCCTTTGGAGTATGTCGCCAAGGGCCTGGGCTTGGGTGTGATTGAAATCCTTAAGCTGATCAGCAAGGTCTTCAAACTGAAAATCCGAATATTCATTAATGGTCATCAAACTCTCCTTCGTGATGTTGAACGTTAACGACAACCTGAGCGCGTTCAGGCCAGAAGCGACCCGGATCGAAGACTCGGACCATGATGCCGGGATCCGTGAGTCGAACGTAGCCTTCGTCACGGAATGCTCTGTAAACCGTTCCCTCGTACTGCCCGCCACTGATTGATGACGCACGAGTCACGAACTGGGCCGCCGGTCTTCCCTGTGGCTGCGAGACTTTGCGAGCCGCGTCCCGTGGGACGTCAGGCAACTTGCTGTCGTTCCCAATAGGCCGCTCCGATTCGTTCTTCCGAAGGGTTCGAGCCTTGGTAGCCGAGCGCAGAGAGGACCCAAGATACTTCCGTCGAAGACGTCGCTGCACTACTGCCAGACAAACGGCACCGAGAATGACTCCCAGCATGCCTGAGACGATCGCAACGAGCAGGTACTTGATCATTCGGTCCTCAGTCATCGTGAGAGCAGGAACCAGAAGGTGGAAACAAGGACAACTGCAAATCCTGCTAACCATGCCCAGTTGGAGGACGTGGCCTTCTTTTTAGTTGCTATCGGTCTGTTGGCTGGGCGCTGCGCCGGGCGGGAATATGTCCCGATTGAACCTGGCTTGGTTGCAGGTGAACGTACAGGAGCATGTGACTTGGAAGCCTCAGTTTGGACTCTTGGCGTCCTTTTCACTGTAGGAGCCGCAGATAGCCGCTCGGCTGCACTAACAGCTTGGCTTCTGCACAGCACACAGCCCGTCATTCCGAAGGCGGCATGGCCGCAAGCCATTATTTCGAGCTCAAGACGGCACTTGATCAATGCAGATTCGAGTGTTCTGGCCGTGGCGTCGCGGTCTCCTGGATCAGGTGCGAGCAACCCTCTGAGTGCCTCTACGAGGTACTCCGGCAGATCATTCATGCCTTTGGATTTTTCGAATTGTGGTCCTGGTGGCCGCATTTCCTCAAGCCAGAGCCAGCTCCGGCCGGAGTCAATGTTGGCCTGAGGGGAATTAGTATCGTTCTTCGGGTCAACGCCGTCAAAGGGCCCGGCCCCGCCGAGGAGCATCTTGGTGCAGTGAACGGCCAGGATGAAGAGATCGGACCGCTGGCTTGCCTCGCGCGTTTCCGCATTTTCGGGTGCACGCCAATTGAATGTCGCCTCTCGTGCTTGTCGGCGAGGGTTGACGGTACCGTATGGATCACAGTCAATGAGGCTGACGTGTCCCTCCTGGTCGATGAGGACGTTCGTGTCCGAGAAGTCACCGATGACGTATCCCCGGGCGTGTATTTGTCGGACTATGGTCGCCAGCCGTAGGGCCGCATAGACGGTAACTGACAGGTCCCGAATAAAGGGAGTTCGGGTGAAGTCTGCAAGTGAGACAAATCGATCGGAGTCCACGCGAAGGACGGCAACCCCAATAATTTCGTCCGTATCACTGTGCACAACGAACATCGGTGCAGCAACAGGGGAATGAGCGGTATCGTCCTGGTTGCCGTCGTCAGCAAGTAACGGCGGAATCCGGTCTAACTGGTTGACCCTGCAATGTTCGACAAAATTCTCGATGTCGACAGGCGGAGCAATCTTATAGATCTTCAAGGCGATGGTTGCTAGAGCTGGGTCGTTAGTAGCGTCGGTGGCTTCAAACACATCCGCCGTAGCACCACTCCCAATGAATGAGCCGAGCTTCAAAGACCGGCCACGTACTGCCTTCGGAACTCGAATTTCAACCGTGTCGCCGGTTTGCCATTGCGATGCCAATGTCATCCCCCTTCGCACCCCTACCGTCAATCAGCCCCGAAGAAAGCTCCTGTTCTAGGGCAGTCAACGACAGATCGCCTTTTTCGTATTTGGCCAGTACATCGCTCAGATAAGGATCAACATGTTCGAAAAAATTGACGTCGGCTGCATCTGTAAACCTTCCACGCAACAGTGTCCGGTCCAGCCCGTCTGTGGTGAGAAGTACTCTCTGCAAAAGCGGGTCATCCAGATCGATGGCAGTCCATGATGCAGTGCTCCCATTTGGATTCAGAAGCGTCGCTACACCGCCGGCTTCATCGCGCACTGGGCCGAGGAGGGGAGAGAGCTTCCCGTTGTAGGAGCTGGTGAAGCACATGCTGTCTCCTACAGAACGAACCGCCAATCTCCCTCCTCGTTCGACGCACAACGCGAACGTGCACTGCAGAGTCTTCATATTCTCGAGGTCCTCTAGGCCCCATTCCATGGCCCAGAGCCACCATTGTTGTGCCACCGACTCGCACAACTTGTCGGCGATGAGGCCCGCATTGCCAGGCTGGAGACTTGCATTCGCCGCCTCAGAGCATAGGATTTCAATGGCTTTTTGGGCACCCAGAGCCGAGTTGGGTTGGCTTCCGACCCCATCCGCCACGACGAGGAACAGCGTTTCATTGTGTATCCCACTCCAAGCTGCGTCTTGAGACTCGACTTTATTTCGACCGCGAAGCACAATTGAGGTTGGTTTCCAGAAGGTCATCAGTCGTCAATCAGGGACCGCGCGGCATTTGCCTGACCAAATCGCTCCCACTCTTTCAGTCGTGTGCCCAAGCCATCGTAGATCTCCTCGGCGCTTGCATTCGGATCCGTACTCATTGCCTGGCCCATAGTTGTACTTAGGAACTCGATGAGTTTAGAAAGGGGCCGGGCGTGAAGGTCGTAGGAAGACTTAGGCGCCAGCTCAAGAAGTACATCTTGCTTTGCTTCGTAGGTGCCAATCGCGAAGAATAGCAAGTGCCGCGCTTTTTCCGCTGCACGCAGCTGGGGAATGACCGCCTTGTACTTCAGATCGTTAGGCTCCCCATCTGTGATCAAGAACAGAATGGGACGGCGAACAGTGAGACCCTCCTTATCTCGAATCGCCTTTCGTCGGCTCTCAATCAGGCCGATAGTTTCGGAAAGGGCCTCTCCGAGGGGTGTCACGCCACGAGGAGCGGGAAAGTCTTTAGGAATTTCGTTGACGTCTTTGCCGTAGAAAAACGGCGAGCTCGTCATTCTCGCACCTGCGAAATTCATCCATTCCACAGCCCGCTTCTGATCCGGTTTTCCAGGAAAAAGCCCCAGTGCAAACTCGGCGATTCCGTCAAAGTCCTTCGCATCGTGCATGCTGACATCAGAGTGAAGGGACAACATCTTACCTAGACCCTCCCTAAGCGCATCAATCCGAGTCGTAACACCTGACGATTCTGTGATGTTTTTCGCCATAGAACTCGACACATCAGCAAGGACAACGACGAGCGCCCTCTCCGTTGCAGATTCTGGATCCACGTCCGCCCAGCCCATAATTCCCCCATGCGGTAATTACCCGGACGAACCGGCGACTATTAAAGCTCGACACTTGGCGGTCGAGCTTGCCTCGATATTGCCGCGGCATGCCGAGGCTGTAAACGCTTATTCGCTACATAGCCAAAGATGACGTAACCCGCCGAGCCCGTTCATTGAGCAGCTGCAGCAACTCGTCGGCCTACCACAGGCAGGGACCACGGATCGTCCAGGCAATTCGGGACGTCGCGGAGGCGATGCAGCATTCCGATTCTGGCGACAGGATCGTCGTGAGACGGGCAAACGGAGCTGCCGGTTCAGCCTGCGCGGAGATCGTCGCGGAGGCACATTTGAGCCACAAATGGGTCTCCGCTCTTGGGGAACTTAGTTCTTCAAATCTCTAAGCCATGTCTTCGCCACTCAAGAGGACCGCAGCGCCATAACAAGCCCTTCGAGGGCGGCCTCAGGTGCCGAGGCGCACCCTATTGTTGGAGTGGCAAGGTGACTAGGGAGTCTACTCATCTCCTCCAACACAAATCGATGCATCCCGGGCCAGTGGCCAACTATGTGCCCTCCGGAAAGCCCTATGGTTCGGGGGCGAAAAACTACTGTTAGCTGGTTCAGGAAGCCACCCAAGCGATAGCCAAATCGCTCTATTGCATCCGTTGACCTCTTCTCCTTCACGTCCTTAAAGCCAGCTGCGCCAAGTGCCCACCAAGCCGCTTGATCTGGCGCAGATGTGTGCAACCTGAAGTCGCCGAGGTCCCAATTCTCGCCGCTAATGGGACGGAGAAGTTGGCCAGCCTCATCGAGAATCCCGAAGGCCAAGGACGTCCCCAAAGCGACGGAGATGGCTCCGAGCTTTAGGTCGGTATGCCGAAGCATCGACATTGCGTGGGCTTCCCCGTCGTTGAGTACAAGGGCTCGAGCTCCTGGAAATTCGCCCGCTATCGAATCGCGCAAGCTTCCTTGAAGCCACGGGGCGACCCTACTCAACCGGACCGCGCCGGTAACGTTTTCAACAAATCCCGGCACTGATATCGCAACATGCCTAGGCCGTCGTTCTATTCGTTGCACTGCTTCGACAAGTTGTGCCATCGAACCTATATGCCCGCGTTGTACCCGGCCCAGGCGACCGCCCTTTAGGCCTGCCAAACGTGTACCAGACCCACCGATGTCAACAACCACCGAGTGCTCCAACGATTCGCCCATCTCCCGTTTGCTATGCACGAATGGACCCTAGCGATTTTCTTTGTTCTTAGCCCTCGCAAGGTACCCAACGAGGTGTCCGTCATGCTGGTCAACAGCACGACAGAAAGCTTCGGTATCTAACCCCGTACTGACTGCAGCGTCCCGGATCTGTTCGCTTGCTTCGAGCGCCCCCAGAAATAAGTCCCCGGTACTCACGACGTCGTGCTTTTTTTTGATTGCGATTCGGAATCCGCGCTCCATCACGGCTTTGCAGTCCTGAGAGAAGGGCAGCTTCCGTCGTGGGTCGTCGTTCTCATAGCAAGGTGTCAAAGTCAGTTCGGGGTCAAGAGACGGGCAAAGAATGCGACGGAGTTGCACCAGATCGACACGCTGATCCTGAAGCACAAGGTTGGCCGTCCCCGCCCCTTCCTGCGTCATTCCATAGATGAAATGCGTAGAGTCTATTTCCGCCGACCCGTCGGCGTCCGCTGCTTCGATTGAGAGCAAAACGCTACGCCGTGCGAAGTCACTAAAGTAGTCAAACATGACCGCCCCTGCCTAAAGCATCCCGATAAGTCCATGTAGTCTACGTCGCACTTCAACGGACCATCGCGTCGCGCTCCTGCGAGCTCCGTGTCCCTACTATGCATCTTGCCGGGGCTGTTCTTTAGCCGCCGATCTCATTGTCGTCTTGGCGGTCGGACGGGAAAACGCCTTGCTGGTCGGCAGCAGAACTTCAACGTCGCAGCTAGGCTGGTCAGCTGCTGCTCGGAGCACACCACTCGATCAAGGCACGAGCGTGTGCTTTGACCTGATTTACTCGTGCTTTATTTCCAGAGTCGCTGCGCGATGTGCCGGGCTGCGAAGTGCCAGCTTCAGCTCGTAAGTGCAACCACCTCGATGGTCGCGATGGTCCGATAAGTCGCAAACCGGACCACCAAATCTCCCGAAATCTGAGTCTTGTCTTCGAACATAACCGTCCGCATCGGGCTGTCCCGCACCTCCACGGAGATAGTGAGGACCTTTGTTTCCTCTTGCCGGTTCCCTGGCATCTCAGGCAAAGCGATTCGAAGACGATGTCGGTTGAGAGCGTACTCATCGTTGCTCGCGGACGCACTCCTGTAGTTCTCAAGGTCTGCGCTAATTTCCCGTTCAACCAGAACATCCGCCGCTCTGTAAGTCCACACTCGTATTCGAGGAGCTCGCGCCTCGAGGCCCAGGGTCGTCATCTGGTCGACGGTCACCAGGACGTTGGCGTCGTCTGTATTCTCGACGTCTATGCTCATGAGCTCCGTGCCTAGCCGACCGCGAACACTCGCCATTTGGACGAGGTCTCTCGCGATTATCCTCAGCCCGGCATCGCTCCAGCGCCGCGCCGTCCGCTGGTCCTTCCACGCCTCCCCCGACAGAGTGCTGGCTGCATCCTCCAGGCGACCAAGCACGCTGTCGTAGGGGCTCGCAATGGAGATCGCGGCAGCCGCTTCATCCCGGCCCAGTTCCTTGTATCTGCGCAGTTCCCGCTCAAACATAAGGAAGGCATCCACAAGGTCCATGCCACCGCAGACCAGCCTCAGGGCCTCGAACTGGCTGAACTTCTGGATCGTCAACCTGCCCCTGCCGCTTCGCAGGGCTGACAGTTCGCTCAGGACCTCGGCTTCCAGCGCGTCGAAGTCTTCTAGTTCGGTGTCCAGCGTCCCCTTCATCAATCCATGATGGATGCTGTCGCAGTCTCATGCACTTTTTTGTCACGACACGAGCAAAGCGCTCCGGCTTCAATTGTTCCTATCACCAACCCCTGAATAGGAGCCAAGCAGATGTCCGACCTCATTCGCCGCCCCGGCGGTTCAACGTCCCCCTACAGCGCACCGGAGGGCTTCTCCCGATCAGAAGGCAAAGGCCTTCAGCGCCGGCAGAATACCGAAATCGCCAATGGCCTCGTGACGGCCACCCGAGTGCAGGCTGCGGGTTACGTGGCAGCCACCGGAATGCAGCTGACTGCCATGTTGAGCCGCGAAGCGCAGTTTCAGTCAGAAGGAGACCCGCGGGCAGCGGAACGCTTGAACTTCATTGCGGATTCCTTCGCGGAATACGCGGCGTTCGAAGTCCGCCGGTTCCAGCGCTGACTACAAGAAAGGAGACGTCCATGAAGCACACATTCGGCAACCCCCTGGCCGCCCGCCACCAAACGGAGCTAGCTGTTGAGAATGAGGCGACAGCCCATCTCTTCATCGGCCGGGTCACTGCACTCGTCGATGAGCTGGACTTGACCGCAAAATCTGTTGCACTCGTTTCGCCGGCCACCGCCCGCCATATTCGACTCTTTACCCAGCAACTGGCCACATTTGCCCTCACTGCCGTCGAGACGTGGCCGCAGGCGAGGCCCTGACCATGTGGGCAATCATCGTTGCTGTTTTGCTGGTTGCGCTACTTGTACCACTGCTCACACTGTCCTATCGGCGTTGCGGTTGTGGCCGCGCAGGCGGTGCTTCAGGAAGTGCCGAGACTGCGGCAATCCGGCGGGCAGCCGAATGCAGCGTCCGGTCACTCCACGACGTGTATGGACAAGCCATGGCTGAGATGCGGCGTGACGACCGCTAGCAAAGGCAACTTTCCACGCCCGTTGTGATTTCCACACTGCCATCCACCCGTTAGCGACTTCACAGAATGCTCGACCTCTGTCACCGACGCTGCCCGTCTGTTCGAGTGTCCGATCGGGCGGGCCCGTAGGCGATCGGACGATTTACCGATTCAACTAAGTGTTCTTAAATACAGCCAGGCCGCAGCAAAAAGCGCTCGAAGCTACAAACCAACATCACCACATCCCGGGGACCGGGGATGTTCGCGGCCAAAAGCAACTAAGAGAAAGGAGACTATGACCCCACCCGAATCCATCACGTCACCTAAGAGATCTCGGATCGAAGCGCGAGACGTCAGCACAAGTATCCCCCGCTTTTGCCATACGGACTGCCTTCCACGCAGCCATTCACCACCCCGGTTCGCCGACCTATTTGCAGGTATCGGCGGATTCCATCTGGCGTTTCATCGCTTGGGGGCGGTCTGCGTGTTCGCGGCGGAAACAGACCCTTATGCCAGGAAGACCTACGAAGCCAACTTCAAGTCCATCAGTCCGATGCTATTTTCCGAAGGAGGGTTCACCGAGGACGTGCGATCCACCCAACCAAGAGAGATGCCAGACTTCGATATTCTCTGCGCCGGCTTTCCTTGTCAGCCGTTCAGCGTCATCGGCCGCCGTAAGGGGTTCCAGGACGTTCGCGGCACACTGTTCTTCGACATCGCTCGAATCATCGAAGTCAAGCAACCGGCAGCGTTCTTTCTCGAAAACGTTCAGGGCTTGCTAAGCCACGACGAAGGGGCAACCTTCGAAACGATGAAGCGGCACATTACCGAAACGCTGGGCTACTCGTTTCACCACAAGATTGTAAGAGCATGCGACTTCGGACTCTTCCAGCTGCGCCCTCGCGTATTCATGGTGGGGTTTCGAGTTCCCGGTACACCCTTCGAGTTTCCTCAACCAGAACCGCTGACTAAGACTCTGAGTCACATCCTCCGAGGCAAAGTCGAGCGGGACATCGGCAGGACCGTCCTTGCCAGTGGCCGCGGCTTCCGGCTGGAGCACGGCAGGAACTGGGACGGCTACCTCGTTGATGGCAACGAACATCGGCTAACAGTCCCAGAGACGGCAGCCCTGCAAGGCTTCCCACCAGACTTCAAGTTTCCCGTTTCCACAACCCAAGCGATGAAACAACTCGGCAATGCCATTGCCGTTGCACCGGCCGAAGCGACCGCCCGGGCTGTTCTTGCGTCCATCGGTAGGACACTGCAAGAAATCCGCATCCAAGGGACTTCACCCATTCCGCCTCGCCACACAGCACCTATCCACTTCGAAAGGACCCACAGTGAAGCTATCCACCCATAATCAAAAATATGCCTGCATCTTGGCCGACCCTCCCTGGGATATAGATCAAAAGGGCAAGCTCGGCGCGGAGCGCCACTACGACCTCATGTCACTGGATGCGATAAAGGCCATGCCTATAACTGACCTCGCTGCTGACAACAGTTGGTGCTTCCTTTGGGTTACTAATGGGACGCTCAGGGCGGGATACGACGTCCTCGAGGCCTGGGGCTTCACGCCGCGAGTCCCGTTCACTTGGATCAAGCCGAAGTTCGGGCTCGGCAACTACCTGCGGCACGCGTCCGAACACATCCTGATCGGAACCCGTGGCAGCGTGAAGCCCAAATTCCGAAGTCAACCCACGTGGATGTTCGCGCCCGTCCAAGACCACTCACACAAACCTGAAGAGTTCTACGCTCCGATCGAGCGTCTCTGCGACGGCCCTCGGCTGGAACTCTTCGCCCGACGACATCAGCCAGGCTGGGATGCCTGGGGTAACCAGATCGACAGCCAAATCACCATCCCGGGCTACCCCGTACCGTCCGACTTCGATGAGCAAGACACGCTCACGGCGGTTGAACCGACTCGCAGCAGTGCCTGATAGAACACCTCGCAGCCCGCTCCGTTGGCTTCTCGATTGCAGCCTGATCTTGCTGATTGCTGCTATAGCGATCAATTGGGCCATCACGCTGCTCGCCGAGGTTTGGGTTGGACTTGTGCTCACGCTCGCGGGCTGCGCGGCAGTAGGCGGATTCCTCATCTGGTGGCGGCTTTGGCGACGGCGCTGGTGATCATTGGCCACAGTAAAAATCAAGACGAAAGGAGGACTACGTATGGGAAAACAAAGACGACGAGGCAACCAAAGCGAGAAGCGCCTCCGCTTGCGAAGCATCCGACGCGATCCACCGAACCTCGACGGCCTGACTAAAGCGCTGTTGAATATGGCTCTCCGCCGGGCTGCCCACGAACAAGAAGCTCAGCGACTGGGCCACCACCGAGGACCGTCCGACGCGGAGGCTGGAAATGAGTAGGGATCAGGATCCTCTCGTTTGGCGTGAGCTCAACTGGCCACGGCCTCTGACGGTGGAAACCGTGCGTGCATTCGTGCGCCACCTGATCTCAAACCGTACTTTTGGCAAGGTGATCTGGGAAGTCCGAGGCCAACACGGAAAGGTCACTCACCTTGTGGCCACCAACAAGAAACAGTCTCGACGGTTTGCCCACCTCGTACGACAGTTGGTGCCCGGAAGCACTCTAACGAAGCCTGACGGTAGGCAGGACGTGTGGTCGGCCGCACACCTCCAGCTGACCCCTTCCGCTCTATCAACAAACATCGAGGACCCTGAGACTATAAGCCGGTCCGTGCTTGCTGCTCTCTCGGCGGCCCGCTTCGAGGATGATCTGCTCGTTTTGCAAGTCATTCTCGGTGAAGGCCGCAGCCCACGCTTCATCGAGCAGTCGGCTGACCCCACTCAAACGTGGTGGGGAATTATCAGCAGGGGCCAGAGACCGGCGGCAAGCGATATGCGCTCAAGCATGGCCCGAAAGGCGTCAATGCCTAGTGCGCTAACGGTGATACGGATCGGCGTCACCGCAGACTCTCCTGCCAAGCGACGCGCCCTAGCGCTGGGGGTTGCAGGGGCCATTGGCACCATCGAGGGACCCGGTGTCCGTACGAAGTTGAGCCGTGAATCGCCGAACCGACTCAACGAGGCCCGAATCCACTGCTTCCATTGGTCACAGATTCTGAGTTATCAGGATCTAGCAGTCCTATTGGCGCCCCCTTTGGGACTGGCCGATCTACCAGGACAGCCTCCCATGCATCCCAAACGGCTGCACGCATCATCTGAAGTCGATAGTAGCGAGCGTGTTTTTGCGTTTAGTAACGCACCAGGCAAGCGGCAGCATATGGGGATCGGCGAAGCCGATGCCCTCAGACATGCCGTATTCGTTGGCCCAACGGGCAGTGGCAAGTCCACAGCGCTGCTCAACACCATCGTTGCCGATATGTTCGCAGGTCGATCCATCTGCGTCCTTGACCCTAAGCGGGACCTCATCGACGACGTTCTCAGCCACGTGCCGGAGAGCCGGCAGGACGAGGTTGTCCTCCTCGATGCGAGTGACGACCAGCCGGTCGGTTTCAATCCTCTCGCAAGCACGGGGCGCAACGCGGAAGTCGTCGTCGATGGCATTCTCGCGGCCATAAGGGACATATTCGACGGCATCGGCCCCCGCAGCCAAGACATCCTGCATGCCTCCCTGATCACGTTGGTGCGAGCCGGTGGGCATACTTTGGCCGACATCCCTCAGCTTTTGAGTGATGCGCTATACAGAAGACCGCTCACCGCTGCCCAAGCCGAGGATCCCGTCTTAGCGGGCTTCTGGGCATGGTACGACGGGCTCAGACCCGATGCCCAGGCTTCGACAACGGCCCCGCTCCTAAACAAGCTGCGTGTCTTCCTACTTCGTCCGCAACTGCGCCGTGTCCTAGCCCAGGATGCCCCACGATTCGCTGTCAACGATCTCTTTACGAAGTCACGCATCCTTCTCGTGCCCCTCAACAAGGGAGTAGTCGGTGCGGAGTCCGCGTCGCTGCTTGGGTCGCTTTTGATAGCAGAGTTGTGGCAATGCATCCAAGCCCGAGCAGCAGTACCCCCCGGCCAACGCCAGGCGGTAATCGTGACCGTCGATGAAGTTCAGGATTACCTGAAAATTGGCGACCTGGCGGACGCCTTGGCCCAGTCGCGGTCCCTCGGTGTGGGGTGGCAGCTAGCCCATCAGTTTCGCAAGCAGCTCTCAACGTCGATGTCGGCCGCCATCGACAACAACGCCAGGAGCAAGGTCGTGTTCGCTTTGGAAAGCGAAGACGCAACAGCCGTGGCCCGCATGGCACCAGGGCTTGAGGCCATCGATTTCCAATCCCTCGGCAAGTTTCAGATCTACTGCAACCTTGTTGCCCAGGGCCAGCCGTCGGGATGGGCCTCTGGAACGACCATGCCGCCACCGATCAAGATCAGTGACGCTGATGCCATTCGCAGACGCAGTCGACAGCTCTACGGCGCTGCCCTACAGACAAAGCCCCCGCCCGCCGCCAGCGATTCTTCAACATCTAACGACCGATCAACAAAACCGCCGACCGCCCCCATCGGCAGAAAGAGGAGGAACAACTAATGAATGAAATCAAGCCAAAACCGGAGACGATGACGACGGACAATGACGATGACGAGCATCCGGTCGGACGTCCGGTCGCTGACACCAAAGATCCCCAAGATCCGCAGGAGTCCGCCCCTGAACCGTCATTAAAGCTAGGGACTGATCCTCCCGTTGGGAGGACACTACGTGCTGGCAGGCATCAAAGACGCGAACTCCTGGCTCTGCTCAGTCCACGGGACCGCAGTATCCTTCTCGGCCTAGCCGCTCACCGATACCTCAGCACCACCCAGGTACAAAGACTGTACTTCTACGATCACAAGACCGTTCTGGCCGCCGTACGCGCTACCGGACGGGTCCTTCAGCGTCTCCATGGACATGGGCTTGTCATGCGGCTTCAGAGACGAGTCGGAGGCCTGAGCGGAGGCTCAAAGGCCTACATCTGGGCCGTAACAGATCCCGGAGAGAAAGCTATCGGCGACATCAAAGGGGTTGCTGGAAGGCGTCGACGCTACGATCAGCCATCTGCACATCACCTTGAGCACCTGCTCGCCGTTACTGATGTACGGCTCGAGCTCATTGAAGCGGACCGATCCGGAGCCTTCACGGTTTCCAGAACGGAGATGGAACCCGCCTGTTGGCGTCCGTACCTGAATCGGAATGGTCAGCCGGCTCATATCAAACCCGACCTCTACGCCATCACTCAGACCCCTGAATTCGAGGACCACTGGATGATTGAAGTCGACCGGGGCACCGAACATCTACCCGTGATCCTCCGCAAGTGCCACGCTGTGCAGCTTTATCACGACCGCGGTCACGAACAAGCGCGTCATGGCGTATTCCCGCTGACCGTCTGGGTCGTCCCCAACGAAGCACGGCAACGACAAATTGAAGTTGCGATTGTGGAGAACGCAACCCTTAGCAGCGCCCTCTTCCGCGTCGTTGAGCTTAAGGATCTAGCGGCACTCGTCGCCACAGGGGGCGCGGCGGAGACGAACCAGAAGGGAGGAAACAAATAATGGAGAGCCTATGGATCCGCCCGCCTCAGTCCGATCCTGAACGCCTGGGCCCGACCTCGGACACACCGTATATCTATGTCAGCTCAACGGCCGACTTTGTGAACCGAGTACGGCATTCTGCATGGATTCGCGCCGACCAATCTCCAGACGAGATCGAAGAGCAAATCCGTGAACTGTTGGATGCTTCTCCTTCCCTTCAACGAGGCGGATCAGGAGCCTCTGGTTGGTTCATTGAGGACACGAGAGGGTTCGGTGTCTATGAAGCGCTCCTCAGCTACGATGCCGCGGAGGTCTCGAATGTGGGGCTTGGCATCGCAACATACGGTGAACCGTTCGCTGCTTATGCCATGAAGCACCCCGGTGGCGAGAACCTGCTCACGGACTTTGAGGAATTCTACATAGCGTCCTACGCAGACGTGGATAACTGCATAGATGCATTCCTCGAGACTATGGGCTGGAGCCAGGCGTTGGAGGAATTCAAGGCAGAGCAAGGAATCAACTGTCCACTGGAGTTCGATCGTTCCTGTATCTGGGAGCAGTACAAAGAGGCATGGGAAGTCATTGAAACGAGAACAGGATCGGTGCATGTGTTCGCAACCTAGTTATCCACAGTCCATCCACAACGTCACCGGGGGGTGGAAGGACACCCCATGCAGCACAGCGAATTTGACCGTTCCATTCGCGGTGAAGAAGAGCTATTCTCAGAGACGCCTAAACGGAGACCTGACATGAATGCACACTCGACCGCCAGCGCCTACGCCACAACAGACGACGTTGCGGATCTTGTCGATGTGCAGGCAGAACAACGTCCTTTGATCCATTTGTCCGACGAAGCGCTTCCTGGAACCCGCGCTGTGCTCTACCTCCGAGTCTCTTCCAAGGGCCAGGTCAACACGGATTATGATCCAGAGGGTATCTCCATCCCAGCTCAGCGTGAGTCGTGTATCCGCAAGGCAGAACAGATGGGCCTGACCGTCGTCGACGAGTATGTAGAACCCGGTCGGAGCGCCACGGAGATGAGCAAGCGCGTAGCCTTTCAGGAAATGTTGCGGCGACTTCGTGCAGACCGAGATGTCGATTTCGTCATTGTGTACAAGCTCTCTCGATTTGCGCGCAATCGAACAGACGACGCGATCGTCATGGCGGATCTGAAAAAGCGCGGGGTCACCCTTATCAGTGCAACGGAGAGCATTGATGCCAGTCCTGTTGGGCAACTGATGCATGGCCTCCTAGCTGCCTTCAACGAATATCGCTCGGCTGAGGACGGCGCCGACATCAAGTACAAAATGGCGCAGAAGGCCAAGAAGGGTGGCACGCTGGGCAAAGCGCCGCTAGGGTACCTAAACGTCAGAGAGTACTTCGAGGGCCGCGAAGTGCGGTCAGTCGTTGTGGACGCGATTCGAGGGCCACTTGTGGCGCAGGCGTTTGAACTTTATGCCACAGGCAGCTACACGTTCGCAGATCTTTCGGTGGCTATGGCTGATCGAGGCCTCACAACGAAGGCGACAGCCAAGCGCCCGTCAAAAGCCGTTGCACCCACGTACTTCTCACGCTTGCTCCGGGATCGCTACTACGTCGGGATCATCACCCACGAAGGCACCGAATATCCTGGGCGCCATGAACGCCTTGTAAGCGACGAAGTCTTCGAAAAGGTGCAGCAACTACTGGACAGCCGCAGCAATGCTGGCGAGCGAAGGCGCAAGCATCACCACTACCTCAAGGGGACGCTGTACTGCAATGTGTGCCACGAACGCGGTGTGGTCCGGAGGATGGTTGTAGCCAGGGCTCGCGGACGGCACGGTAACTTCTACTACTACTACTTCTGTGTTGGACGAGGCGTTGGCAAATGTTCGAGCGGCTACATAAGTACTGCGCTTCTCGAAGAAGCTATGTTCGCTCACTACCGACGAATCCAGTTCACCGGAGACTTTATTGAGCTCGCGAGGACGCATATGCACGACGCTCTTCGAGAAAAGGAAACCGCAAACCTGCTCTTGCAGCAACAGCTTGCCGCAACCCTATTAGAGTGCGACAGCAAAGAGGAGAACCTCCTAGACCTAGCCGCTGACGGAATACTGCCCAAGGAGAAGATTCGCACACGACTGACTGATATCGAGCGACAGAGACGCCGAGTCAAGGAGCAACTCGCCAGCGTGAGCTCAAACCTCGAGGCCGGCGTCCGTTATCTGGAAACCTACTTACGATTACTGGCCGACCCCGAGGCGCTTTACCGAACGGCAACAGATCAGGAACGCAGACAACTTAACCAAGCCATATTCGTCAAAGTACTCGTCGACAACGAATCCTCCGGGGACACGCTGATGGCCGAGCCGGTCGTCACCCTTGCAGCAGCTGAGGCGGGCCACAAGGCACTGCGAAGTGGGCAGAGCCTTGAAGATGCTCACGAGCAGGCTGTGACATTCCACGAGGCGCATAGAGAGCAAAAAAGGAGAGCTACCAAGATTGGTAGCTCTCCTTCTTCTCTTGCTTCGGGCTTATTCCACGGCATCTTCGACGCCAATGTTTCGAATAAGACCAATATGGTGGAGCTGAGGGGACTCGAACCCCTGACCCCCTGCATGCCATGCAGGTGCGCTACCAGCTGCGCCACAGCCCCATATTCTTGCTGCTTCGCAACTGGTTTTTTGGACCATCCGCGCCGAAGCAACTCAAATATCTTAGAACAGCATTTCCGAAAATTCCAAATCGGACATATTTCGGCTGACCGCTATTCCTAGTGCTCGGAATCTTCCGCCGAAACAGCCTTCGCAGAAGCGTCGTCGCCCAATTCGAGGTCCACCACAGGGCAGTCCTTCCAGAGGCGTTCCAAGGCATAGAAGACACGATCTTCAGCGTGCTGGACATGGATCACGATGTCCGCATAATCCAAGAGAACCCAACGGCCTTCAGAGCGGCCCTCGCGGCGCACCGGACGAAGATCCTGCTTCATCAGTTCTTCCTCGATGCCGTCAACAATGGCGTTGACTTGGCGTTCGGTGGGAGCGGACGCAATCAGGAAGACGTCGGTGAGCGCCAAACGCTCACTGACGTCCAGGGCGACAATGTCCTCGGCAAGCTTGTCTGCCGCGGCACGCGCAGCGTGACGGGCGAGGGTAATGGATTGTTCATGTGCAGACACGGGTACTCCTTGTTGTGGCCAGTGGCCTGTGTTGGCGTGAGCCGTTGTTCAGCGGAATTAGCCGCTGGTGATCATGATGATGCCGACGATTAGCGCCACGATGCCCAACCCCAGGACGCCGAATTGCAGCAACCTGTTCCGTTGCGCCCGGGCCAAACCGGCGGTGTTGGCATCCAGGGGGTCGAGGCCATACGCGGCGCTGGCCGAAACCGGTGGGCGCTGGGTCTCTTGACTGGGCTCCGCGGCGGCGACAGGACGTTTCCCGACCGACTTCGCAACTGCTTCTGCGCGGGCAAGAACGCCGGCACGGCCGCGTGCTGCCGGCTTTTTTCCCTGGGCTTGTTCTGCGTCGAGCTTTGGCCCCGCAGAAGTGATCAGCGGTACAAAGGTGGTGCTCGGGCGCTTCATGACAGGGCGTTCGATCCCCGGCATCTTAACGAACTCCAAGGGAGTCACCATCGCCAGGTTGTTAGCCGTGGAAGGACCCACCGTAGCGGCCGGCGACTTACCGTCAACTCCGGAACCCGACGCATTCTTTGCGGGTTCCGACGTGTTTTTGGCGGATTCTCCCTGCGTCTTCTCGGCAAGCTTCTGCTTAGCGGCAGCGCGCTTGTTCAGGACGGCAGCACGCTCGGCAAGGGCGATCTGCTGGGCCAGGACCTCAGGATCTACAGCCAATGGGTCCTGCTCGGCAATGTGTTCCAGCTTGGACGTCTGGTTTTCCACCTGCGCGGCGATCAGCTGCCGAACCGCAAGCGCCTGCTCCACGGACATTTCGGACTCAGCAGGAGCCTTGCCGCTTCCCGCGCCACCCGTTGTGGGCTTGGGAGCGCCTTGAGTCTTCTCGTTGGGAGCTTTGCTGGCAGGCTGCGGCTTGTAAGAATCCGGTTTGGAAGACTTGGCACCCTCCGACTGACCCGTGTCCTTTGCCGCTGGGGCGGGAACAATGGGATTCATTGAGGTAGCAACTTCGGCCTGAAGTTGCTGGAGGCGCAACTGGCGACGAGTAGGCGGTCCCCCACCGGAGAGCTGCTCCTCTTTGTCCGCCAGCTCCTTGATGGTGCGCAAAGCGGCACGATCCCGGGCACGGATCTGCGATGACCGTTCCTGGGCTGCCGGTCCCACTGCGTCCACAGGGACGTCGGCGGCACGACGATTGCGGCCGTTCGGGCGATCGGCTTGAGGAAGGTTTTCCACGTCCGCAGGCGCGGACGTATCCACTTGCTCAGCCTCGGGGTTTTCCTCCCGGGCACGTCGAAGCTCGCGCCTGCTACGGATGGGTCGCTGGTCCTGGCTGCTCATTCAAAACTCATTCAGTACGTGCTTGGTCGTCTGATCCGGACAGTGCTGGTGTCAGATCCGCTGCGTTCGCCGGCGCCGCATACAGTCCATATTTTGCGATGTACTGCACAACTCCATCAGGCACGAGGTACCAGACAGGATTTCCGGCCCCAACGCGGGTCCGGCAATCCGTGGAGGAGATGGCCATGGCGGGAACTTCCAACAGGCTGACGTCGTCCCTGCCCATGTCGTGCAGTTCATGGCCGGGACGGGTCACGCCGACGAAATGGGCCAAGGACCACAATTCGTCAACGTCCTTCCACGAAAGGATCTGCGCCAAGGCATCTGCACCCGTGATGAAGAACAGGTCAGCGTCAGGACGCTCTGCACGGAGATCGCGGAGGGTGTCGATAGTGAACGTCGGCCCCGGCCGATCAACATCCACACGGCTTACTGTGAACCTTGGATTGGAGGCCGTGGCGATGACGGTCATCAGGTAGCGGTGTTCAGGCCTGCTGACCAGCTTGTGTGACTTCTGCCAAGGCTGGCCGGTGGGCACGAAAACCACTTCGTCAAGGCCGAACTTGGCTGCGACTTCGCTGGCAGCCACAAGGTGGCCGTGATGAATGGGATCAAATGTTCCACCCATCACGCCCAGCCGGAGCCTGCGCCCCGCCTCCCCACGCGGTGTTGCGGCGATAATGTTAGTGGCCTTGGCCGTGGGTGTGCTTGTTCGGGTGCTGGCGGTGCGGATCGGCGTGCTCTTCAACGGCCTCGTGACGGTTGCCGAGGTTGGTGTAGGAGAGGGTAACGAACAGGAGAACCAGCATGAGGGCGAACATCACGACGCCGAAAACCCACGGCTCGGCCCACAGTGGAGCGAGTTCCTCGTGGCCGCCTTCAGTTTGGGCGGCAATGGACGTGGCGATCTGCTGAAACAGCATCTTCTCCCCTATTGGTTCTCAAAGGATTTTCGACGGCGGGACTCCCCACCGTTCCGGACTTCTGTTCTATGTTACCGCGTTGCTAGGCGCGGATCTGGCCCTCGCCCTGGACGATCCACTTGGTGGTGGTCAGCTCCGTGAGGCCCATGGGACCCCGGGCGTGCAACTTCTGGGTGGAAATACCCACTTCGGCTCCGAGGCCGAGCTCCCCTCCGTCAGTGAACCGGGTGGAGGCATTGACGATCACGGCAGCAGAGTCAATGTCCGCAATGAACTTCTCAGCGTTGGCCAGGTTGTTGGTGAGGATCGCTTCCGTGTGACCGGTGGTCCAGGTGCGGATGTGGTTGACCGCTTCATCCAGGCTGTCCACCATGGCAACCGCGAGATCAAGGTCCATGTATTCGGTGGCCCAATCGTCATCGTCGGCGGGAACGGTTTCAACGTCCTTGCCCAAGGCAGAAGCGATCCGCTCATCAACGTGGAGGGTGACGCCGGCTGAACGCAGTGCTTTGGCAACAGCAGGCAGCACAGTGGCGCCGGAGTGCACCAGCAGGGTTTCAACTGTGTTGCAGACGCTGGGGCGTTGCGTTTTGGCGTTGAGGAGGATTTCCACAGCCATCTCTTCATTCGCGGACTCGTCAATGAAGATATGGACATTGCCTTCGCCGGTTTCGATGACAGGTACAGCGGAGTTGGTCACAACAGTCTGGATGAGATCCCGTCCACCGCGGGGAATCAGGACATCCACCCGGCCGCGGGCACGCATCAGTACGTTGGCTCCTTCGCGACCGTACTGGTCCACAGTCTGCACGGCATCCGCGGGCAGGCCGACTGAATCCAGCGCTTCGCGAAGGATCTGAACCAGTGCCTCGTTGGTGTTCGCAGCGGCGGAACCTCCCCTGAGGATTACTGCGTTCCCGCTTTTCAATGCCAGGCCTGCGATATCCACCGTAACGTTCGGACGGGCCTCATAAATGGCGGCGACAACACCCATCGGGACGTTCACTTGGCGCAAGCGCAGTCCATTGGGCAGTGTTTGTCCGCGGACCACGTTTCCCACGGGATCGGGCAAGCCAGCCAGGTTCTCCAAGGCAGCGACCAAACCGTCGATGCGGGCAGGAGTCAGGGTCAAACGGTCCAGCAAAGCCGCTGACGTACCGTTGGCACGGCCCAGGGCTACATCCTTGGCGTTGGCCTCCAGCACGCGCTTCCGGTTCTCCACCAAGGCAGTTCCGATGGCACGCAACGCGCGGTCCTTCCATGCACGGTTGGCCTGTCCCATGCGGCGTGCAGCTTTACGGGAACGGTCCGCGATGGCGTGAACAGCTGCCTGGACATCTTCCGGTGACAACGGGACGCCTGCCGCGGGGTTCTCCGGCGTCTGGCCGGTGGTACCGGATACGTCGGAGATCACAGGGGCGTCAGGGGTCAGCGCTTCAGTCATGCTCCAAGTTTAGATGAGCGCGACGCCCTCAGGAGCACCAGATCGTCAACATGAACAACTTCGCGGTCATAGCCGCGACCCATGGCCTGGCCGAGCTCCTGCGTTGTACGGCCCAACATGCGTGGGAGTTCCTCCGAAGAGTAGTTCACCAGGCCGCGTGCCACCACGGTTCCGTCATGGGCAACCATCTCGACGGGATCTCCTGCTTCGAAATCACCGCTAAGGTCCGAAATGCCTGCGGGAAGGAGTGACCTGTGCCGGTCGCGCACGGCCTTCACGGCGCCGTCGTCGAGTATTAAACGGCCGTGAACGGTGGCCAGGTGTGCCAGCCAGAGGAGTCGGACCGGCTTGCGATTGCCGTTAACGGCAAACCACGTTCCAACGTCCTCGCCAGCCAAAGCCGCAGCAGCATTGGCCGTGGACGTGACCAGGGCATGTATACCCGAACCGGCAGCGATGGACGCTGCTTCCACCTTGGTCATCATGCCGCCGGTTCCGACGCCGGCTTTGCCCGCCTTGCCTATGGTCACGTCCTCGAGGTCCTGCGGACCACGGACCAGAGGAATACGCTGGGCGCCCTGGGACGGCGGGCCGTCGTAGAGGGCGTCGACGTCGGACAGCAGCACGAGCGCATCGGCGCGAACCAAGTGGGCCACCAAGGCAGCGAGACGATCGTTGTCACCGAAACGGATTTCATGCGTGGCCACGGTGTCGTTCTCATTAACTACCGGAACGACACCAAGGTTTAGCAGCCTGTCCAATGCCCGGAAGGCATTAGTGTGCTGCGTCCGGCGCATCAGGTCATCGGCGGTCAACAGGACCTGGCTGACTGTTACACCGTGGGCGCTGAAAGCCTGGGTATACCGTGCCATCAGGAGTCCCTGCCCCACACTGGCGGCAGCTTGCTGCGTGGCGAGGTCCTTGGGTCGCTTGGCCAGGCCTAAAGGGGCAAGCCCGGCAGCGATGGCACCCGAGGACACCAGGATGATCTCTGTCCCCGCATTGCGCTTTTCAGCCAAGGCATTGACGAGCCCCGTGAGGGACTTTTCGGAGATGCCCCCCTTGATGCTGGTCAGTGAGGACGACCCCACTTTGACAACAATCCGCTTGGCGGTGGCAAGGGCTTGGCGCTCAAGTCCCTCAGCTATGTCCGGAGCGTCGACAGTCTTAGTCGTCATCACCGGAATCCAGGTGGCTTTCCTTCACTGCCTGGGCACGGCGACCACTGACGGATTCAGTCCAGATGCCAGCCTTGCGTTCAGCTTCAAGCTCAGCCCTCGCGGCAGCCTTGGCTTCGCGGCGCTCGATCTGCTCGTCGCGCTTTTGTGAACGCGTGGGGCGGTCGCCGATGTCCGCGACGCGAATGTCGGTTCCGCGTGGCGTCGCCAGGAGCTCGGCGCCGGCCATCATGGTGGGCTCCCAATCGAACACCACGCCGTCGTCTTCACCGATAACCACGGTGTCGCCGGGCTTGGCGCCAACCTTGAAGAGCTCGGTTTCAACACCGAGCTTGGCGAGGCGGTCGGCGAGGTAGCCAATCGCTTCCTCGTTGGTGAAGTCGGTTTGCTTGACCCAGCGCACGGGCTTTTCGCCCAGGACGCGGAACAGCGGCTCGAGGTTTTTCTCCTCGCGGCGGATCTTGAAGCCCGACTCGTTGACGGCGCGCGGCCTGAGGACGGGAGCAGTCACCTTGGGAGGCGTGGCCTGAACGGCGTCACGGGCTGCCTGGACGATCTCAGCCATGGCAAAGCCGAGCTGACGCAAACCCTCGTGGCTCGTTGCAGATACCTCAAAAACGCGGTAGCCACGCGCTTCGAGGTCAGGACGGACGAACTCGGCCATGTCCTTGCCGTCAGGAAGATCCACCTTGTTGAGGACTACCAGCTTCGGGCGCTCGTTAAGGGGCACCACTTCACCGTCAACACCGGCGTAGCTCATGTCAACTGCATACTTCTCAAGTTCGGCCTCGATGATGGCGAGGTCGGAAAGAGGATCCCGGTCAGATTCAAGGGTTCCGCAATCAAGGACGTGAACCAGTGCAGCACAACGCTCTACGTGACGCAGGAAGTTGTGGCCCAGGCCCTTGCCTTCGCTGGCGCCCTCGATCAGGCCGGGAACGTCGGCGATAGTGAAGCGGACATCGCCGGCCTGCACCACGCCGAGGTTGGGAATGAGGGTAGTAAACGGGTAGTCGGCAATCTTGGGCCGGGCAGCAGACATGGCTGCAATGAGGCTCGACTTACCGGCAGAAGGGAAACCAACAAGGGCGA
Source organism: Paenarthrobacter sp. GQ52 (assembly GCF_059759005.1). Classification (NCBI taxonomy): domain Bacteria; kingdom Bacillati; phylum Actinomycetota; class Actinomycetes; order Micrococcales; family Micrococcaceae; genus Paenarthrobacter; species Paenarthrobacter sp. GQ52. The sequence goes on along the minus strand of NZ_JCAXEJ010000009.1, from coordinate 67,694 downwards.
TATCTGCGATGGACTTCAGTTCCAGGACGATATCGCTGGATTCACCTTCGATACCAAGCAGGGCAAAGCCCGGAGCCCGACGCTTCTGCGATGAAAGGGATGCGTTGCCGAGGCCGCCCTGGCCGCCGGCAGCTGCAATGTACTCAGCACCCTCGCCGACGAGGTCGGCCAGAACGTCGCCGTCCTTGGTCTTGACCACGGTGCCATCGGGCACGGGAAGAATCAGGGTTTCACCGTTCTTGCCGCCACGCCAGTCACCCATGCCGGGGCCACCGTTGGTGGCGTGGCGGTGGGGAGCGTGGTGGTAATCAAGCAGGGTTGTGGTCTGGGCGGATACGCGCAGGATGACATCGCCGCCGTTGCCGCCGTTGCCGCCGTCGGGGCCGCCGAGCGGCTTGAACTTTTCCCGCTTGACAGAGACACAGCCGTGGCCGCCGGTTCCGCCGGATACGTGCAGGACTACCCGGTCTACAAAGCTCGCCACGTGAATCTCCTCAGTTGCTGTCTTACAGCGCTTGTTGCTGTTCCCAGCGTTGTTGCAAAAACCAGTGCGCTAAAGCGCCCTAGTCGATTGTAATGCGGTTAAAAGAACGGTGGAGCGGGCCGTTTGGCCCGCTCCACCGGTTCAGAACTTGTAGTTACTCTGCAGCTGCAGCAGCAACAATGTTCACTACGCGACGGCCGCGGCGAGTACCAAACTCAACCGCACCGGCCTGCAGTGCGAACAGGGTGTCGTCGCCACCGCGACCGACGCCTGCACCGGGGTGGAAGTGGGTTCCACGCTGGCGAACGATGATCTCGCCAGCGGAAACTACCTGACCACCGAAACGCTTGACGCCCAGGTACTGAGCGTTGGAGTCACGACCGTTGCGAGTGGAACTCGCGCCTTTTTTGTGTGCCATGTGAAATGCCTGCCTCTAAATTTCTGGGGAAACTGAAAAACCTGAACAGCGGGTAACGAAAGTTACGCGATGCTGGTGATCTTGATCTTGGTCAGTTCCTGACGGTGACCCTGACGCTTCCGGTAGCCGGTCTTGTTCTTGAACTTCTGGATGACGATCTTCGGACCACGGAGGTCCTCGAGGATCTCAGCCGTGACCTTGACGTTGGCCAGTTCCGCAGCTGCGGAGGTGACCTTCTCGCCGTCAACCAGGAGCAATGCGGGCAGCTCAAGCGTGCTACCGGCTCCACCGGGGACGCGGTTCAGCGTTACGTAGTCTCCAACGGAAACTTTTTCTTGGCGGCCGCCTGCGCGGACAATCGCGTACACCACTTGGGTACTCACTTCTCTCGACGTTTATTACAAAATTTGCGTGCGGAACCTTGAACCGGAATCAGCCCTGGTTCGCGCTGTGCCTCAACGCCGTGGACTTCTGAATCGAAGTCCGCGAGTCATCCCATGAACAATTCCAAGGGGCATAACCCAAGTGTTGGCGTAAGCACCGAAGATCAAGATTACGCTAGTTTGACCTTCAGCTGCAAATGAGGCCGGGTCCGGAGGCTACCTCGTGACTTGCATCACCAGTTGTAACGGACTCTCCCGGCACCGTGCCCATACAGCCTACAGGGTTTGAGCGAGATTAACGCGATCCGGCCAGCGACGCGCGGACGTGTCGCCGCAATTGGCCTCAAGTGCGTGCCCGGAAAGCTACTGAGCGCGCGTGAACGAAGCCTGGGCAAACAGCCTGGGAGCATCGAAAAACGCCGTCTCGTAGCGGCAGGACTGAGTGAAAGCATCCATCATCGCAGTCCGCTCCGTGCCGGAAGCCGCGACGGCCGCGGCAGCAGTGAAGTTGATCGCTTTCCGCGTTGCCGCCGCGAAATCCTCGTCGGCATAGGTCTTCAACCAGTCCGCATATGCGTGGTCCGCCGGCGCGCCGGCGTCTACGTATGCCGTATGAAGCTGCTGACCCACCTCCGCGTACAACCAATAACAGGGCAGGATCGCCGCCAGCACCACGGCGTAGCTGCCGGCGGCGGATGTTGCCAGTAAATGGTCCACGTAGGACTTGGTAACCGGTCCGGTTGCCGTGGAGGCTTCGCGCGTGCTCAACCAGTTCCTGTGCAACTCCGATTCAACCTCCAGGCACTGCTGTGATGCCTTTGCCCAGAACAGTTGTTCTTCCTCCGTGGGCGCCAAGGCGCCCGCACGTGCCAGGACCCTCGAATACCCATTGAGATAGATGGCGTCCTGGGCAAGGTAGTAATTGAAGTCACGTTCCGGCAGCTCGCCGGATTGAAGTCCTTGAATAAACGGGAGCCCGTAAATCGCTTCGAGTTCGGGGACGGCTTCGTTCCACATCGCCGCAGCGAAAGCGCCCGGCGTGGATGCCTGCTGGAAGTGGTGGAAGTGGTTCACGGGCCCGTTGCCTTGACCCACGTGCAGGCTGTCAGAGGCCTGCAATGCCCCTAGCAACCACGGCTTGACTTCCCGCAATGAAACTTCCCAGTCACCGGTTCGTGCCTGGACTGTGGCCAAGGCGGAAGACAGAGAGCACCCGGTACCGTGGCTATTCCGCGTTGCAACCCGGGGACCTGCCACTGCGACCACGTCCTGAGACAGCAGCCCGCTCGTGTTCACCAGCGCATCCGGGCACTCCGGCCCTGGCAGGTGGCCACCCTTGACCAGGACCGTGTTTCCGTACTCCGCTGCCAGCCGTTTGCCCTGGTCCAGCGCCGAAGCCCAGTCAGTTGCCTCGGGCTCCCCCAGCAACATGGCCAGTTCAGGAAGGTTCGGCGTAATGAGGTGGGCCAAAGGCAGCAGCGAACGCAATGCCTTCTCAGCAGACTCCCGCAGCAGCCGGTCACCACTGGTGGCCACCATCACCGGATCAAGGACCACGACGGCGGGACTCACCTCTTCGAGCCAGCCCCGGACCTCGTTGATGACGGCTGCGTCGCCGAGCATTCCGATCTTGACGGCGTCAATGGTGATGTCGGCACTAATGGCTTCCAGTTGCTGACGCAGGAAGTGCGCGGGAGGGACGTGGACGGCACTGACCTCCCTGGTGTTTTGCGCGGTGAGGGCCGTGATGGCAGCCATGCCATACCCGCCAAAAGCGGCGATGCTCTTCAGGTCCGCCTGGATTCCGGCACCACCTGAAGGGTCCGAGCCGGCAATGCTCAGAATGCGCGGGGTTGGACGGCCCGAAGCCGGAGCGTCGAGGGGGTACACCGATGAATGTGATGATGCAGTCATGAGGACATCCCTTCGCCGGTGCTAACCGGACAGGTTCAACGGGTTTGGATCTCAGCCTGGCCCAACGCCCGGCACCCCGTGTCAGTCCCCAAGCGTAGCCGGGAAGCAACGCGCCGCGGGAACCGGGCCACACCGACGCCCGGATGTGACTCTGAACGTAGCCTGTGCTTGGCTTGCCGAGCGGACGCAAAAGGACCCCGCACTACCCGCCGTTTGGCAGATAGCGCAGGGCCCTCTTCAACTTATTCGCCGCGATTAGAGCTCGGAAGCAGGAACTCCAACGCCGAGGATGATGGGCTCATCTTTTGGTGCCTTCTTGGCCGGTTCCACAGGCGCCTTGGCCTCGTGGGCCGAACCCCGGGTGGCCGACGCTGTCGCCTCATGGTGTTCAACGCTGGTTTCATTGGCCGCGCCCTGGGCCCTGCTGGCACTCCGGTTACGGCGACCACGACGACCACGCGAGGCTGAAGCAGCCTCGGGGTCTTCCTCAGCAGTCCTTGCCGGAGAAGCAGCCTTCGGGGCTGCAACCGGAGCGGCTTCCTGCTCGGGTGCCGGAGCCGCACCGAGGTGCGAAAACGCTTCGGCCAGCAGATCCAGGCTCATGGCAGGCTTGGCTGCCTGCGGTTCCTCGTGGTGCTCAACGAACGGCAAGGCAACTTCTTCCCCGCCGAAGCGCAGCACGGGAGTAGATCTTGCTTCCTGGACTGCTGCTTCCCTGCTTGCAGCATCGCGGGCTGAAGTCCCTGCTTCGCCGCTGCCTGCTTCACTACTGGCGGCGGTGCCGGCTGTAGGGCTTGCGTCCGGCTCGTGCCGGCCTGCCGCCCGCGCTTCCTCCTCTGCACGGTGAACTTCGTCGTCGTGCAGGTGTGCGGCGTGCGCTGCAGCGGCAATCGTCGCCAGGGCGGCCCTGGTTGCCTCGGCTTTGGCTATCCGGGCAGGATCCTGCGGTTCAGCCGTGGTGGATGCTGCGGCCGGGGCGGACGTGGTGGTGTGGACCTGCGCGGGAGCTTCGGCAACAGCCGGTCCCCCGCCCTTGCCGCGGCGGCGTTTGCGTTCGGTCCGCGCAGCAGGCTGCTGCGCTTCCGTATGCGGGCGGTGATGTTCAGCAGCCACCACGTTGGCGCGTCGGTGCTCAACGGGCTCGTCGTGCGTGACGACACCTCGGCCAGCGCAGTGCTCGCACTGCTCACCGAAGACCTCAAGGAGGCCGGTACCCATGCGCTTGCGCGTCATCTGGACCAGGCCCAGCGACGTTACTTCGGCCACCTGGTGCTTGGTGCGGTCCCGGCCGAGGCACTCCACCATGCGGCGGAGGACGAGGTCGCGGTTGGATTCAAGGACCATGTCAATGAAGTCAATGACGATAATGCCGCCGATATCGCGCAGACGAAGCTGGCGAACAACTTCTTCGGCCGCTTCCAGGTTGTTCTTGGTGACGGTTTCTTCAAGGTTTCCGCCACTGCCGGTGAACTTGCCGGTGTTGACGTCCACCACAGTCATGGCCTCGGTGCGGTCGATGACCAACGAACCGCCGGACGGCAGGAAGACCTTCCGCTCCAGGGCCTTGTGGATCTGCTCATCAATGCGCCAGGCGGCGAAGATGTCCTGATCCTTGGTCCACTTTTCGAGGCGGCCCACCAGATCAGGGGCAACGTATGTCACGTAAGCCTCGATGGTGTCCCAGGCGTCGTCGCCGGAGACGATCAGTTTGGAGAAGTCCTCGTTGAAGACGTCACGGACCACCTTGATGGTGAGGTCAGGTTCGCCGTAGAGCAGTTCCGGAGCCAGGACCTTGGTGGACGAGGCCTGTCCTTCGATGCCTTCCCACTGCGCACGCAGACGGTTGATGTCGTGGGTGAGCTCTTCCTCCGAAGCGCCCTCGGCTGCTGTGCGAACAATGACACCGGCGTTCTCCGGCAGGCGGTCCTTCAGGATGCGCTTGAGGCGGTTGCGCTCGACGTCGGGCAGCTTGCGTGAGATGCCGGTCATGGAACCACCGGGTACGTACACCAGGTAGCGGCCCGGCAAGGAGATCTGGCTGGTAAGGCGGGCACCCTTGTGTCCCACGGGGTCCTTGGTGACCTGGACCAGGACGGAGTCGCCGGACTTCAGGGCGTTCTCGATCCGGCGCGGCTGGCCTTCAAGGTTGACTGCGTCCCAGTTGACTTCACCGGCGTACAGGACCGCGTTACGGCCCCGTCCGATGTCCACGAACGCAGCTTCCATGGACGGCAGCACGTTCTGGACCTTGCCCAAGTACACGTTGCCGATCAGGGAGTCCTGCTGGGTCTTGGACACGAAGTGCTCAGCAAGCACACCGTCTTCCAGGACACCAATCTGTATTCTGTCGTCGCGCTGGCGGACGATCATCTGGCGGTCCACCGACTCGCGGCGGGCAAGGAACTCAGCCTCGGTGATGACCTGGCGGCGGCGTCCGGTTTCACGGGACTCGCGTCGGCGCTGCTTCTTGGCCTCCAGCCTGGTGGAGCCCTTGACGCCGGTAACGCGGTTGGAGGGTGCTGTCTCCGTGATGGGGCGCGGCGCGCGGACACGGGTGACTGTGTTGGGCGGGTCATCATCCGAGCCGCCGGTCAGTTCAAGATCCTGGTCTCCACGGCGGCGACGACGCCTGCGCCGAGACGTGACACCTTCTTCGAGGGCTTCTACTACCGGCGCTTCCTCGTCCTCGGACTCGGTGCCGTCATCGGTCTCGTTCTCGTCCCGCTCGGTTCCACGGCGGCCACGGCGGCCGCGGCTCCTGCGACGCCGGCGACTACCTGCGTCTTCCAGCTCGCCTTCAGTGGTAGTTTCGGTTTCTTCTTCGGGCTCCTCAGCCTTCTCTTCCACCGCGGCGACGCGGGGAACTGTGGTGAGGTCCGGGGCCTGGAAGATCATGGAGGTGATGGAAACCGGCTCCATGAACAGGGAGGTGGACGTTGCAGGGGCAGCTTCTTCGGCAGCTTCGTCCGCGGTGGCTTCCGCTTCCGGGTTTTGGGCAGCAGCATCGGTGGCTACCTCAGCGACCGGTACTTCCGGCTGGGAGCCTTTTTCCGGCGTCGTGGTTTCTTGCGCGGCTTCCGCGGCAACCGGCGCCTCTATTGCTTCAGTTTTGGGCTTGGTAACACGACGACGGCGGACCGGCTTTTCGGGGGCCGGCTCAGCGGCCGCTTCGGGCTTGGCTTCGGCAGCTGCCGGGGCGGCAGCGGCGTCTTCGCCCACAGCAGTGGCTTCGTCGTCCAAACCGGGCAGGGTTTCGGCGGGCTCTGCCTTCTTGCGGGAACGCGTGCGACGCACTGGTGCTGCGGCGGCCTCAGGGGCGGCTTCCGAGGCGGGGGCCTCGGCCGCAGGTGCCTCTACGTCAGCGGCGACTTTGGGCGCTGCCTTGCGCCGGGTCCTGGTGGCTTTCTTGGGCGCTTCCGCAGTTTCCGCGGGAGCTGCCTCGTCATTAACGGCTACAACCTGGTCATTATCCATATGTGGCAACACTCCTGCCCCAGCGACGCCGCCACATCCGGCGCCCAGTGGAGCAAATATTGTCAAAACCCGCAGGCGTTGACAGAAGTCGGCAGTATGCCTTCCGGTTCGCACCAGCATTGGGGTGCGGCAGCCCTGGAAGGCCGGCGGCTTTATTCTGAAACCCGTTGTTCTGCTGCCACAACCAGGTGCCGTCCATTGTCATGGCGGGCCTACCGAGGATCACACGATCCGGGCATGCCCAGCTCATACTGGCGGTCTTGGGAACAAAGTCACCGGACCGGAATTCGAATGTGGATCGACTCCCGGCCATGTTCATTCTCTCACACCCCTGCACATTCCCAGGGTAGGTCGCTGTGTCGTGGAGCTCCGTGCACAAGCTGGGGCCGGCGCCCAGCCTTCGGAGTTACAATCCTCCCAAGAGCCCTTCCCGGCTTGCCGGGCCATTTGTCGAAAAGGATCACATCCGCGATGCCAAGCACCGCCAGGGAAAACCTGGCCAACAAAGCCACAAGCCATGTGGAGGACATGTCCACCCAGCAGGATTCCCTCCCCAACACGGTCCGTGACAAGCCTTTCGCGTGGCTGCTGTTGATCACCGGCGTCGTTGGCTGGCTGGCTTCCGGAATCCTGGTGCTGGAGAAACTTGAGGTCCTCAAGGATCCCAACCACGTGACAGTGTGCGATGTAAATCCGTTTGTCTCCTGCGGTGAAGTGATGCAGACACCGCAAAGCTCGGTGTTCGGCTTTCCCAACATGTTCATCGGCATCGTTGCCTTCGCTGTCATCATCACTACAGCCATGGGCATTCTTGCGGGAGCCAGGTATTCACGGGGCTACTGGCTGGGCCTGCAAACCGGTGTGACCCTTGGTTTCGCGTTCGTTGTGTGGCTATGGTCGCAGGCACTCTACGTCATTCACGTGCTGTGCCCGTTCTGCATGGTGGTGTGGGCCGCCATGATCCCCCTGTTTGTCTGGGTAACCATCCGCAACGTCACCAGCGGGGTCATCAAGGCGCCGCCGGCACTGGTCAAGCTTTTGTCCGGATCGGGATGGATCATCGTTGCCCTGCTGTACATCGCCGTGATCGCCACGATCTTCTTCTCGTTCATCCACCTCTTCGTGGCGTCCACAGCGTAGAACCACCACTCGCGAGATAACAGTTAAGGCCAATGTTCACGAAGAACATTGGCCTTAACTGTTATCTCGGCGGGGGTGTTTAGCCCTCGAACCAGATCTTGATCTCACGCTCTGCGGAGTCGACTGAATCTGAGCCGTGAACGAGGTTCTGCTGGACTGCCAGGCCCCAGTCGCGGCCGAAGTCGCCGCGGATGGTGCCCGGTGCCGCCGTCGTCGGATCCGTTGTTCCGGCCAGCGAGCGGAAGCCTTCGATCACGCGGTGGCCTTCGAAGACTGCAGCGATAACCGGTCCGCTGAGCATGAACTCAACCAGCGGCTCGTAGAACGGCTTGCCAACGTGTTCCTCGTAGTGCTGCTCCAGCAGCTCGCGGGTCGCGTTGACCTTCTTCAACTCCGCCAGGGTGTAGCCCTTGGCTTCGATCCGTGCGAGGATGCTTCCACCCAGGTTGCGGGCGACGCCGTCGGGCTTGACCAGGACAAGTGTCCGTTCAATGCTCACAGTTGCTCCAATGTGGTTGTTTGGTGGTTTTCCCAGCCAGTTTACGGGGTTTGCGGGCCAGTCTGGTCACCGTGCGCTGCATCCCATTCCGCCTGCTCGCGGTCGCGCTGGGCCACCTCGCGGTCAATCCGCATACCGGCCCTGATCCCGTACCACCAGCAGATGGCAAACAGGATCCCCACAATGAACATGGTGGGCTCGGCGAAGCCCGTCAGGATCAGCACAAGCTGCAGTGCCCAGCCAACCCCGATGCCCCATGGCTTGGACAGTACGGCGCACGCCAACACCAGCACCACCGTCAGTGCGATGCCAACCCCAAGAATGATGCCGGGGTCAACTTCTCCACGCCTCAGGCCGAAGACTGCCAACGTGCCGAAGAACGCGACGAAGGCTTCAAGCAGGAGCACGGTAGACGCGAACATCACCTTGGTGGATCGGCGCTTCTTGGGCATGCCGGGCCGCCATTCACGCTGCGCCTTGGTCATTTTCGCCATGCTACGCACTCGCCTTTCCGAGCAGGATCCGCGCCTCGGCGACCACAGTGATGGAACCTGTTACCAGGACACCGCCGGCCAGGTCATCGTTGGATTCGGCGCGCTCCACAGCCCATTCCAGGGCGTCGTCCAGCTTCTCCGCGATGTGGACGTTGTCCTCGCCGAAGCCGAGGTCGACGGCGAGTTCGGCCAGTTCCGCTGCCGGAACGGCACGCGCCGAGTTGGATTGGGTGAAGCAGAATTCCTCGGCCAGGCCACCCAGTGATTCCTTGAGGGTCTTGAGGATCTCCTCGGCGTCCTTCTCCCGAAGAACGCCAACCACAACCACCAGCTTGCTGAAGCTGAAGGCCTCCTGGATGGCTTCCGACGAGACGCGGATGCCGTCCGGGTTGTGTGCAGCATCCACCACAACTGTGGGCGCAGTGCGCACAACTTCCAGCCTGCCGGGCGAAGTCACGTTGCCAAAGGCTTCTTTGAGCACCTCGGCATCGAGCTCTTTCTCTCCCCCACCGAAGAACGCTTCCAAAGCCGCGACGGCTACGGCGGCATTTTCGGCTTGGTGGGCACCATGCAGTGGCAGCAGCAGGTCTTCGTAGCGGCCGGCGAGACCCTGAATGGTCAGGACCTGGCCGCCCACAGCGACGCTGCGGGACTCGACACCGAATTCGACGCCCTCAAATCGGAACGGCACGTCAACTTCACGGGCTTTCTCCAACAGGACCTGCGCAGCGTCAACGGGTTGAGCTGCACTGACCAGGAAGCCGCCCGGTTTGATGATGCCGGATTTCTCGTAGGCGATGTCCTCGGTGGTGTCACCCAGAAGATCCGTGTGGTCCAGCGAAATCGGTGTGATGACTGAGACTTGGCCATCGCCAACGTTGGTGGCATCGGTGATGCCTCCCAAGCCGACTTCCATGACGGCAACATCAACAGGCTGATCAGCGAACACCGCGAAGCCAAGAATAGTCAGGCACTCGAAGTAGGTCAGTCGCGGCTGGTCTTCGGCAACGAGCTCGCTGTCCACGATCTCCAGGTAGGGGCGAATTTCGTCCCAGATACGCACGAACGTCGCATCCGGTACAGGCTCTCCGTCAATGCTGATGCGCTCAGTCACTTTGGACAGGTGCGGGCTGGTGTAACGGCCCGTGCTCAGGCCGTGGGCACGCAGACCGGCCTCGATCATGCGTGCCGTGGACGTTTTGCCGTTGGTGCCGGTGATGTGGATGATCGGGAAGGCCTTGTTCGGCTCCCCCAGCACATCCATCGCCCGGAACAGCGGAGCCAGGCGAGGTTCCATCTTGTTTTCCGGGGCACGGCCCAGAAGTTCGGCGTAGACACTTTCAACCGAGAATTCGTCAGTCATGGATCAGGCCCCTGCCTTTGCGACGGTGACCTGCGGTTCGTCGACACTGGCCAACAGAACCTCCAGTTCCAACGTCAGAGTTTCGGTCTTGACGAGTTCCGAGTTGGCTTCCAGGGCGTCAACCACATCCTGTGCGGCCTCCACGGAAGTGCGGATGCGGTCGCTGACGTTCAGTCCTGCGTCCTTGCGCGCCTGCTGGATGGCGCGGACCATGTCGCGGGCCAGTCCCTCGGCTGCAAGTTCAGGAGTGACCTCGGTGTTGAGGACAACGAAACCGCCGCCCGGCAGGACAGCTACTGCCGAGCTACCGCCGTCGGCCGTTTCTGCCACGACAGTTTCAAGCGTGTATTCCTGGGGCTCGAGCTCCAAGCCACCGGCCACCACCACGCCGGAGTCATTGACAGACCAATCGCCGGACTTGGATCCCTTGATGGCCTGCTGCACGTTCTTGCCAAGGCGCGGACCCGCGGCCCGGGCGTTGACCACGAGCTTCTGCTCAATGCCGAACTCCTCAGGCGAGGCAGTTGCAGCGTCCAGGAGCCGGACGGAACGCAGGTTCAGTTCATCGGCGACGACGGCGGCAAAGCCTTCCAGCGCATCTGCACCAGGTGCCACCACGGTCAACTCCTGCAACGGCAAGCGGACGCGCAGGTTTGCTGCCTTCCGGAGGCTTGAGCCGGTGGAGCAGATTTGCTGGACGCGGTCCATTGCTTCAACCAAGTGCGGGTTGGACGGGAACAGCGAAGCGTCAGGCCAGTCGGCGAGGTGAACAGAGCGGCCACCGGTCAGCCCACGCCAGATCTCTTCCGTCACCAGCGGCAGCAAGGACGCCGATACACGGCACACCGCTTCGAGCGCGGTGTAAAGCGCGTCAAAGGCGTCAACGCTTTCATCGAAGAAGCGCTGGCGGCTGCGGCGCACGTACCAGTTGGTGAGCATGTCCAGGTAGCTGCGCAGCTCATCGCAGGCACCGGAGATGTCATAGCTGTCCAGGCTTGCGGTGACATTGCGGACCAGGTCCCCGGTGTTGGCCAGGAGGTACTGGTCGAGGGTGTCGGCGTAGCCGTCGTAGCGCAGCTTCGCCTCGTAGCCCGAGCCGCCATTAGCAGCGTTGGTGTACAGCGTGAAGAAGCTGTAAACGTTCCACAGCGGCAGGATGACCTGGCGTACGCCGTCGCGGATGCCCTGCTCGGTGACCACAAGGTTGCCGCCGCGCAGGATGGGGCTGGACATGAGGAACCAGCGCATGGCGTCGGAACCGTCGCGATCCAGGACCTCGGACACGTCGGGGTAATTGCGCAGGCTCTTGGACATCTTCTGGCCGTCAGAGCCCAGCACGATGCCGTGACTGATCACATTTCGGAACGCAGGACGGTCAAACAGTGCGGTGGACAGGATGTGCAGCATGTAGAACCAGCCGCGGGTCTGTCCGATGTACTCGACGATGAAGTCCGCCGGATTGTGGGTGTCGAACCACTCCTCGTTCTGGAACGGGTAGTGCACCTGGCCGTACGGCATGGAACCGGAGTCGAACCAGACGTCCAGGACGTCTTCGACGCGGCGCATGGTGGACTTACCCGTGGGATCGTCCGGGTTGGGACGCGTCAGTTCATCGATGAACGGCCGGTGCAGGTCTACCTGCCCCTCATTGTTCATCGGAAGACGGCCGAAGTCGGCTTCGAGATCGGCCAGGGAACCGTAGACGTCGGTGCGCGGGTATTCGGGGTCATCAGACTGCCACACGGGGATGGGCGAACCCCAATACCGGTTGCGGCTGATGGACCAGTCGCGGGCGTTATCCAGCCATTTGCCGAACTGGCCGTCCTTGACGTTGCCCGGGATCCAGTTGATCTCCTGGTTCAGCTCGGACATACGGTCCTTGAACTTGGTGACTTCCACGTACCAGGACGACACGGCACGGTAGATCAGCGGGTTCCGGCAGCGCCAGCAGTGCGGGTAGCTGTGCTCGTAGCTGGCTTGGCGGACCAAGCGGCCATCGGCACGGAGCACCTGGGTGATGGGCTTGTTGGCGTCGAAGACCTGGAGGCCGACGATCGGGGCCAGCTCGCCGTGCGCGAACAGCGGCAGGAACTTGGCGCCTTCGTCGACGGACAGGACCACGGGGATGCCGGCGTCTTCACAGACCTTCTGGTCATCCTCACCGTAGGCCGGAGCCTGGTGGACGATGCCCGTACCGTCGGTGGTGGTGACGTAGTCGGCCACGAGGAAACGCCATGCGTTCTGCGTGCCGTACTTCTCAGCATCGGCAAAGTCGTTCCAGAGCGGTTCGTACTCAAGACCGGCCAACTCGGTGCCGGAGTGAGTGGACACGACAGCGGCAGCCGCGGCAGCAGCGTCGTCGTACCCCAGATCCTTGGCGTACGCCCCCACAAGGTCAGCTGCCAGCAGGAAACTGCCCGTGACGGGCGCTTCAGCTGAAGCGGCCTTGACGCCGTTGGGTCCGGCGGGCAGGACTGCGTAAGAGATGTCCGGCCCGACGGCGAGCGCCAGGTTGGTGGGCAACGTCCAGGGCGTGGTGGTCCAGGCGAGTGCCTGAACACCGGCGAGTGCCTTGGAGAGCTCGGACTCCCCTGCCTTGACGGGGAACGTTACAGTGACCGTTTGGTCCTGGCGGTTCTTGTAGACGTCGTCGTCCATGCGGAGTTCGTGGTTGGACAGCGGTGTCTCGTCCTTCCAGCAGTATGGGAGGACGCGGTAGCCGTTGTAGGTGAGCCCCTTCTCGTGCAGCTGTTTGAAGGCCCAGAGCACCGACTCCATGTACTCGACGTTGAGCGTCTTGTAGTCGTTCTCGAAGTCCACCCAGCGTGCCTGGCGGGTGACGTAGGCCTTCCACTCGTTGGCGTACTTCATGACCGAAGCGCGGCAGGCGTCGTTGAATTTGTCGATGCCCATGGCTTCGATCTGGGTCTTGTCCGTCATGCCCAGTTGCTTCATGGCTTCGAGCTCTGCCGGGAGGCCATGGGTGTCCCAGCCGAAGCGGCGCTCTACGCGCTTGCCACGCTGGGTCTGGTAGCGGCCCACAAGGTCCTTGGCGTAGCCGGTCAGGAGGTGGCCATAGTGCGGGAGTCCGTTGGCGAAGGGAGGGCCATCGTAGAAGACGAACTCGTTGCTGCCGTCCTTGCCTGCATCACGTTGGTCGATGCTGGCTTGGAAGGTGCCGTCTTCGTCCCAGTATTTGAGGATGCGCTCTTCGATTTCCGGGAACTTCACGGAAGCGGACACGCCGTGCGTGCCGGACGAAGACGCTGAGGCCTTGGGGTAGTGGGTCATCTCATATCCTGTGATAGCTGGTTGACTGTCAGGATGCGAGGACGGCTTCTGTGCTGCCTGTCGGCTGCGCAGGTACCGCGGTACCACCTCACTTACCGGAACGCGAAGTTCCGGCCTCTCATTACTGCTGTGACGGGCTTACCCGTCCGGTTCTACTGGGCGCTTGCCACCTTTGCAGGTGGTCAGTGCTGTTCTTCCGGAAGCTCACCGGTGATGGCCGGGTCAAAGCTGCTCTTCCAAGTCTAGCGGCAGCGGAGGGCCCCGCTCTACTTGTGAGTTCATCCTGTGGATGGAGTCCGGTTCGCTGGGCGATGCATAGACTCAAGCCCATGACACACCCCGGGACTGCCGTGATGGAAACCCGCCCTGCGCCGCGCCACGCTTCTTTGGCGTGGTCGGTGATGGCGTTGCTTGCTGCGCTGCCCGTGGCGGGGGTATCGATGTTCCGCGCGATCCCCGCGGAGTGGCCCTTGATCGTGGTGCAGCTGTTGTCCTTCACCCCGTGGATGGTTCTGCCGGCGGCGCTTGCCCTGGTGCTTGCCTTGGTAGGGCGGCGGCGTTGGGTCATCATCACGACGGCGGTCCTGTTGGCGGCCCAGTTGTTCTGGCTGTTCCCGTTGGACGCCGGAAAGCCGGATTCTTTGCCTGCCGGTACTGCAACAATCCCTTTGAGAGTGATGAGCCTCAACTCCGAATACGGAGAGGCGGACGCCGCCACCATCGTGAATTTGGTCCGGGACAACGGGATTCAGCTGCTGACCATCCAGGAACATACGCAGGGACTCGAGGATCGCCTAACCTCCGCGGGCATGGAGGATGTACTGCCCAACCGGGTCAGTGAACCCAATGACGACGCATCCGGCGGCGCCGTGTATTCGGTGTTCCCGCTTGAGCCCGACGGCCTCCTGCCTGACACGCCCTTCCGGATTGACGTCACGCGAGTACTCGTCTCACACCCGGAGTCCGGTGCCAAGGCCTCCTTGAACCTCAGCAACGTGCACGCCCTCCCACCGGTGGATGAGCGGATTGACCAATGGCGGAGCGACCTCGGCAAGATCGCCCGCCAAGCATCAGAATCCGGGAATCACCTGCTGATGGGTGACTACAACGCCACGTACGATCACTCCGAATTCCGGGCTTTGCTGGACACCGCGTTGGGTGGGGGGCCGCAGGCTGATACTCCGGACGGCAAAAAGCTCGTCGACGTCGGGATGGCCGCTGGTGCGCGGTTCTCCCCCACCTGGCCCATGGAAGGGCCACTGCTTCCGGGCATCGTGATCGATCACATGGTCACCTCGACAGGGATCAGCAGCAGCGACTACGCCGTCCATCGGGTTCCCGGTTCGGACCACGCGGCAATCATGGCCAGGCTGATCATTCCAGCTGGTTGAGCGTCTCAGCCTTCTTTGCGGACAAGCTTGTGGTTCGCCGCCTGGGCCACCGGGCGGATGACGATCTGGTCGAGGTTGATGTGGTGCGGCAAAGAGACTGAGTACGCCACGACGCCTGCCACGTCATCGGCGGTCAGGGGCTTCTCCACACCGGCATAGACCTTGGCGGCTGCGTCTTTGTCACCGAGGCGGTTCAGGGCGAACTCCTCCGTCTGCACCAAGCCCGGGGCAACCTCGATGACCCGGATGTTGTTGCCCACCTCTTCCAGGCGCAAGGCATTGGTCATGGCATGCTGGGCAAATTTGGCTGCGTTGTAGCCCGCGCCGCCTTCATAGGCGGACAGCCCTGCCGTGGACGTGAGGTTGAGGACGGTTCCCTCGCCGTTGTCCCGCAGCATGGGCAGGAAGGCCCGGGTGATTTTCATGGTGCCCAGGACGTTCACCTGGTACATCCAATCCCAGTCTTCAGTGTCAGCGTTCGCGATGGTGTCCGCGCCGCGTGCCCCACCGGCGATGTTGATGAGCGTGTCGGCACCCCCGGCTTTGGTGACGGCCGCGAGCAAGGCCGAGACGTCGTCGTCGTCCGTGATGTCAGCCGGGAACGGCACGGCGCCGGTTTCGGCTCCCAAGGCGTCCAGCCTGTCCGCCCGGCGGGCCACTGCGAAGACCTTCCATCCGGTGGTAGCCAGTGCCTTCACCGTGGCCTCGCCGATGCCGGTACTCGCACCGGTTACGACTGCCGTCTTGTTGTTGTCTACATTCTGTCCTGAAGGCGTATTGTGCGCAGCCAAAGTCATGGCACCACCTTATCGGGGGTGCCGGCTGCACGGAGGGCGGGCGGTAACGCCAGGCCATGAAACAATTGACCCATGGCTGAATCAACGCAGGGTACAGACACGCCCGCCACCGCCCCCATCAACGTTCCCGACAAGCCGGCCCTTGAAGGCCTCGAGGCTGCCTTGACGCAGCGCTGGCTGAAGGAAGGAACCTACAAGTTCAACCCGGACACCACCCGGGAGCAGGTCTACTCGATCGACACTCCCCCGCCCACGGCATCCGGCTCGCTCCACGTGGGCCACATGTTCTCCTTCACCCAGACTGACGTCCAGGCCCGCTACATGCGCATGACCGGCAAGAACGTCTTCTACCCCATGGGATGGGACGACAACGGCCTGCCCACCGAGCGCCGCGTCCAGAACTACTACGGTGTGCGTTGCGATCCCGCCATCCCCTACAAGGCCGACTACACGCCCCCGGCGCAGCCTGCCAAGAACCAGCGCGATTTCGACGTCGTTTCGCGCCAGAACTTCATCGAACTGTGTGAAGAACTCGCCGTTGAGGACGAGAAGGTCTTCGAGAACCTGTTCCAGACCCTTGGTTTGTCGGTGGACTGGGACCTCACCTACCGCACCATTGACGACACTTCGCGTGCGGTGTCCCAGCGTGCCTTCCTCGCGAACCTCTCGGCCGGTGACGCGTACATGGCCGAAGCACCCACACTCTGGGATGTCACGTTCCGCACCGCTGTTGCCCAAGCCGAGCTTGAGGACCGCGAAGTTGCCGGCGCCTACTACCGCTACCCCTTCTTCACGGAAGACGGCGAAAAGATCTTCATCGAAACCACGCGCCCGGAACTTCTTGCTGCTTGCGCGGCCCTGGTGGCGAACCCCGACGACGAACGGTACCAGCCGCTCTTCGGCAAGACTGTAAAGTCGCCCCTGTTCGACGTGGAGCTCGAGGTTAAGGCACACCCGCTCGCCAAAGCTGACAAGGGTTCGGGCATCGCCATGGTGTGTACCTTTGGTGACCTGACCGACGTCACCTGGTGGCGCGAACTGCAGTTGCCCACCCGCGCCATCATGGGCCGCGACGGCCGCATCATTGCCGAGACCCCTGAATGGATCACCACCGACGCCGGCAAGGAAGCCTACGCTGCGATCGCCGGCAAGACCGCGTTCTCCGCCAAGGAAGCCGTGGTTGAACTGCTCAAGGCAGCGGAGCTGCTGGACGGCGAACCAAAGAAGATCACCCACCCGGTGAACTTCTTCGAGAAGGGCGACAAGCCCCTCGAGGTTGTTACCTCCCGTCAGTGGTACATCCGCAACGGTGGGCGCGATGAGGAACGCCGCGAACGCCTGATCGGCCGTGGGCAGGAAATCACCTTCCACCCAGCGTTCATGCGTTCCCGTTATGAGAACTGGATCGCGGGCCTGAACGGTGACTGGCTCGTATCCCGCCAGCGCTTCTTCGGCGTGCCCATCCCTGTCTGGTACCCGCTGGATGCCCAGGGCAACCCGGACTACGACAACCCCATCCTGCCTTCGGACGAGATGCTCCCCGTGGACCCGGCCGCAGACGCTGCTCCCGGCTTCGAGGAATCCCAGCGCGACCAGGCCAACGGCTTCACAGGTGACGCCGATGTGCTGGACACCTGGGCAACGTCATCGCTGACCCCGCAAATCGTGGGTGGGTGGAGCCGTGACGAGGAATTGTTCTCCAAGGTCTACCCCTTCGACCTCCGTCCACAGGGACACGACATCATCCGAACCTGGCTGTTCTCCTCTGCCGTTCGCGCAGATGCCCTGCAGAAGAACGCCCCGTGGAAGCACGCGGCCATCTCCGGCTGGATCCTGGACCCGGACCGCAAGAAGATGTCCAAGTCCAAGGGCAACGTTGTTGTGCCTACGGACGTGCTGAACGAGTACGGTTCGGACGCGGTCCGCTATTGGGCAGCCTCGGCCAAGCTCGGTGCTGACACGGCCTACGAGATCGCCCAGATGAAGATCGGCCGCCGCCTGGCCATCAAATTGCTGAACGCTTCGAAGTTCGTGCTGAACCTCGGCGCCACCGAGAACTCAGTGGTGACATCTGACCTGTCGGTTCTTACCAACCCCTTGGATCGTGCGCTGTTGGCGCAGCTGTCCGACGTCGTTGCCCAGTCCACCAAGGCGTTCGAGAACTACGACTACGCCCGCGCACTCCAGATCACTGAGTCGTTCTTCTGGCAATTCACGGACGACTACGTGGAGCTCATCAAGGACCGTGCCTACGGTGCCGCCGGCGAAACCGAGCAGGCATCCGTCCTGGCAGCCCTGGCAACAACACTGGACTCGCTCCTGCGCCTGTTTGCACCGTTCCTTCCCTTCGCAACCGAAGAGGTCTGGGGCTGGTGGCGCACAGGATCAGTTCACCGTGCCCAGTGGCCTGCAGCCTTGGAAATCACCGATGGCGACACCACGATGCTTGGCACGGTGGGGATAGCGCTCAGCGGTATCCGGAAGGCCAAGTCTGAGGCGAAGGTGAAGCAGCGGACCGAGGTGTTGTCGGCATCCATTACGGCTTCGGAAGTGCTCGTCGCCCAACTGAAGGCCGGCCTTGGCGACCTGAAGGCAGCCGCAAACGCTCAGGAGATCACTCTTCAGTCCGGTGAAGGCGAACTGACGGTCAGCGATGTTGTCCTGGCGCCCGCCGAGGAACAGCCTGCGTCCTAGTAAGTAGTGAGCCGCCTGTTTTAGGGCAAAGGGGAAGCCCCATCAGCGTTTTGCCGTTGGTGGGGCTTCGACTTTTCGGCTGTCTGGTGATGTCTTGACAGTCTGGCGGAATCCTTGGAATTTCAGGTCTTCCTACCTCATCACTGGTAGGTTACTTCCAACTTTGCCAAAGGCTGCGTTGGTTGCAATCACTGAATCTTTGGTTTCCGTGTCCCTCTTCTTTCGAAGTGGGTAAGAACCATTGTTGTCCCGCTGAGGACGATGCACAAGGGGTTCGAAAGAACTACAAACCTGTAGTTTTCCTGCCGGAAGATGGCTACCTGTGGCAGAGTATTGACCATGCCGGAACTCCCCGAAGTGCACGGCCTGTGCATGTACTTGGACACCCAACTCCATGGAGCCGTGCTGACCGAGGTCCGCATCAACTCCATCTCTGCACTCAAGACGGCGGACCCTCCCTACACAGCCCTTGAGGGCCGGACCATACTTGGCGCAAAGCGCATCGGGAAGTTCGTGTGCGTTGACGCTGACGGACTGTTCTTCGTGTTCCACTTGGCGAAAGCCGGCTGGGTCAGGTACACCGAGCACCCGTCCTCGGCCGGGCTGCGCCTGGGCAAAAGCAACATCTCAGCACGACTCTTACTCCACCGCCCCGCCGACGATGCCCACATCGGGGTAGACGTGACCGAAGCCGGAACGAAAAAGAGCCTCGCCATCTACGTGGTGAAAGATCCACAGGACGTCCCGGGAATAGCAACCCTTGGACCAGAACCCCTCAGTCCCGATTTTGATCTCGAAGCGTTGGCCGCAATCGTCGGCTCAAGTTCCCAACAAATCAAAGGTCTGCTCCGCAGCCAGAGCGTGATCGCTGGAATCGGCAATGCCTACAGCGACGAGATTCTCCACGCCGCGAAAATTTCACCTTTTGCCACCGCTAAGTCCTTGGACCAGGCAACGGTGGCCCGGCTCTATGAGGCCATGCAGGAAGTTCTGGTGGGCGCCGTCAACGCAGCTGCGGGCAAGCCTTCCAGCGAACTCAAGGACACTAAGCGCAGCAATTTCCGGGTGCATGCCAGGACGGGCCAGCCTTGCCCTGTATGTGGAGATACCGTCCGTGAGGTGTCCTTCGCGGACACCTCACTTCAGTATTGCCCTACATGCCAGACCAACGGGAAGATCCTCGCCGACCGCAGGACCTCACGGTTTCTGAAGTAGGGCTGCGCCGCTAGTTGAACTCAGGGCTTTCAGTTCGGCTGCGCTTAAGCTCGAAGAAGTGGGGGTAGCCAGCCAAAGTCACCGTGGCGTCCCAGAGCTTTCCTGCTTCTTCGCCCCGGGGAATCCGTGTAAGGACAGGACCGAAGAACGCCGTGCCATTGACGGCTACCACGGGAGTTCCGACGTCTTGCCCCACAAGCGAGATACCGGCTTCGTGGCTGGCGCGCAGCTGGGCATCGTATTCATCTGATCCGGCAAAGCGTGCCAGGTCAGCGGGCAGTCCGGTGTCGGCGAGGGCCTTCTGGATCACCGAAGCCCGGTCCTTGTTACCCTCGTGGTGGATCTGCTCCCCCATGGCGTCATACAAAGGCTTGACGTACCTGCTGCCGTGGAGCTCCTGGGCTGCGATGATCACTCGAACAGGCCCCCAGCTATCGTCCATCATGGCCCGGTAGTTATCGGGAAGGTCACGGTCCTCGTTGAGCACCGAGAGGCTCATGACGTGCCATTCGGTCTCGATGCCCCGCACCTGCTCCACCTCGCCGATCCAGCGCGACGTGATCCACGCGAAGGGGCATACGGGGTCGAACCAGAAATCGGCCTTGTTGACGTTCTCTTCGGACATAAGCTGTTCGGTCGAAGTCTGCTCGGGCACAGGGAACTCCTCTAAAAGGTGTGAAAGTGGCATGACCAAGGTCCCAGCGGAACCATGTCTTGTTTAGGCCAACAGGAGGCTAAGCCGACTTATTCCGGCGCTTGGCCACGACGTCGTGGGCGATCATGGTGGGCTGGGCCTTCTTGGCCACCACGTCCGCCGTGATCACCACAGTTGCGATGTCATCCCTGCTGGGGAGATCGAACATAACGGGCAGCAGCACATCTTCCATGATGGCCCGCAGGCCACGTGCACCAGTGCCACGTTCAAGGGCCTGGTCCGCTATGGCGTCCAAGGCGTCGTCGTCGAACTGCAGCTCTACGCCGTCCAACTGGAACATCTTCTGGTACTGCTTCACCAAAGCGTTCTTTGGGGTAGACAGGATCTGGATCAGCGCCGGCCGATCGAGGCTGGACACCGTGGTGATGACAGGGAGCCGCCCGATGAATTCCGGGATGAGGCCGAACTTGAGCAAATCCTCCGGCATGACTTCGCCGTAAGTATCCACGTTGTCCCGGGCCTCGTTGAGCGGCGCACCAAAGCCGATGCCCTTTCGTCCGGAGCGCGAACCGATGATGTCTTCCAGCCCGGCGAACGCGCCGGCCACAATGAAGAGAACATTGGTGGTGTCGATCTGGATGAATTCCTGGTGCGGGTGCTTCCGGCCACCCTGGGGTGGAACGGAGGCGACTGTGCCCTCCAGGATTTTCAAGAGTGCTTGCTGTACACCTTCGCCCGAGACGTCACGGGTGATCGACGGGTTCTCACTCTTGCGGGAGATTTTGTCGATCTCGTCGATGTAGATGATGCCTTGCTCGGCCTTCTTGACGTCGTAGTCAGCAGCCTGGATGAGCTTGAGCAGGATGTTCTCGACGTCCTCCCCAACATAGCCGGCTTCCGTCAACGCAGTGGCGTCAGCTACGGCAAACGGCACATTAAGGCGACGAGCCAGTGTCTGCGCCAAGTAAGTCTTGCCGCAACCCGTAGGCCCGATCAGCAGGATATTGGACTTGGCGATCTCAACATCCTCATGGTGCGAACCCTCGCCGAGGCTGCCCGCCTTGGGCGCGTGACCGGCCTGAATGCGCTTGTAGTGGTTATAGACCGCTACCGCCAGGGAACGCTTGGCGGGTTCCTGGCCGATGACGTATTCCTGCAGGAAGTCGAAGATCTCACGAGGCTTGGGCAGCTCGAAACTACCGAGATCGGAGACTTCAGCGAGTTCCTCTTCGATGATCTCGTTGCAAAGCTCGATGCACTCATCGCAGATGTAGACACCGGGCCCGGCAATCAGCTTCCGTACCTGCTTCTGGCTCTTTCCGCAGAAAGAACACTTCAGCAGATCCGTGCTCTCGCCAATCCGAGCCATGTGGGAATCCCTTCGTTGCATACGGGTGATGCGGCTCCGCGCCGTACCCAGGTGTGCGGCCACGCCGCGGTTGGCACCACCGTGACAACATCCACTCTAGGTCACAATGGGCTGCTTGGGTGGAAACAGAACGCCGGTGCGGTCCATATTTCGTGAACCGCACCGGCGTCGAAATCCGTGCTCTACCGGGCGATTGCCTGGGGCTTGATCTTACGGGAGTCCAGAACCTGGTCGATGAGACCGTAGCTCAGGGCGTCCGCCGCAGTGAGGATCTTGTCTCGCTCGATGTCGTTGTTTACCTGCTCGGACGTACGCCCTGAGTGGTGCGCCAGCGTGTCCTCGAGCCAGGTGCGCATACGCATGACTTCGGCCGCCTGAATCTCGAGGTCCGAGGCCTGTCCGCCTTGACCGCCGGAAAGAGCCGGCTGGTGAATCAGGACGCGGGCGTTCGGCAGGGCCAGGCGCTTCCCGGGTGTACCAGCAGCCAGCAGGACCGCAGCGGCGCTGGCTGCCTGTCCAAGGCACACCGTCTGGATCTCCGGACGAATGTACTGCATGGTGTCGTAGATGGCCGTCATTGCAGTGAACGAGCCACCCGGCGAATTGATGTACAGGGTGATGTCACGATCCGGATCAGTCGACTCAAGGACCAGCAACTGGGCCATGATGTCGTCAGCGGACGCGTCGTCGACCTGGACACCAAGGAAGATGATGCGGTCCTCAAACAGCTTGGTGTACGGGTCCTGGCGCTTGAAGCCGTAAGGCGTGCGCTCCTCGAACTGGGGCAGGACGTAACGGCTGGACGGGAGATTACCGGCAGACCATCCGAAGTTGTAGTTCATGTTCTTTACTCCTGGGGTTTCAGTGGTTCTTTGTGCCGGTTAGTTTTCGGAGTTCGACTGGTTGGCCGTTCCGCCGCCACCGGCAACAGAACCGGCGTGCGCCGAGATCTTGTCGAAGAAGCCGTACTCCAAGGCCTCAGTAGCCGTAAACCACTTGTCGCGGTCATTGTCCTTGAGGATGGTCTCCACGGACTGCCCGGTCTGCTCTGCCGTGAGTTCGGCCATGACCTTCTTCATGTGCAGGATCAGTTCCGCCTGGATCTTGATGTCCGACGCCGTGCCGCCGATGCCGCCCGAGGGCTGGTGCATCAGAATGCGTGCGTTGGGCGTTGCGTAACGCTTGCCCTTGGTGCCGGAGGAAAGAAGGAACTGACCCATTGACGCTGCCAGACCGGTTGCCACGGTGACGACGTCGTTCGGGATGAACTGCATGGTGTCGTAGATGGCCATGCCGGCCGTCACGGATCCACCCGGTGAGTTGATGTACAGGTAGATGTCCTTCTCCGGGTCTTCGGCCGAGAGGAGGAGGAGCTGCGAGCAAATGGCGTTGGCGTTCTCGTCACGGACTTCAGAGCCGAGCCAGATGATGCGCTCTTTCAGCAGGCGGTTGTAGATGTAGTTGTCCTGGGCTGCGGGATCGACAGTTGCCATCCGGGGAGCCTCTGATTGCTGTGACATAAGTACTTACCTCTCGCTGGTGCCAGTGACCTCACTGAACTTCACTACTTGGACACTAACCGTTTTCGCGGGTGATTTGTTCGCCGAAATCGCACTGTTCGCTGACGGCGCACGTCTGCGTTCAGCACCAATGTTCAGCCTTAAAGCAAACCGGCCCCGGATCAAGAGATCCGGGGCCGGTTGAAGTCGTTGACTAGAACTTCACTGCTGCGGGGTCGTCGCTTGCGACAACGTCGCCTTCTTCGTTTGCCTCAACCGCTGCAGCCTCTTCGGCTGCTGCTTCGCCGGCGGGGCGTACGAAGTCAGTGAGGTCGACCTTGTTGCCCTCGGAGTCGACTACCTCAGCCTGACCCAGCACAACGGCAAGGGCCTTGCGGCGGCGAACCTCGGAAACCATCATGGGAACCTGGCCGCTCTGATCAATGATCTGGGCGAACTGGTTGGGATCCATGCCGTACTGGCTTGCGGTGGTAACGATGTAGTCGATCAGCTCGTTCTGGCTGACGTCTACTTCTTCCTTGTCCGCAATGGCGTCCAGGATGATCTCGTTCTGGAATGCACGCTCGGTGTTGGCCTTGACCTCGGCGCGGTGCTCCTCGGTGTCGTGTTCACCTTCGCCGTGTGCGTTCTCCGGGTTGAAGTGAGCTTCGATCTGCTCCTCAACGACGGAATCCGGAACGGGAACCTCAACGAGCTCAACGAGCTTGTCCAGGACCTTGTCGCGTGCTTCAACGCCCTGCTCGACTACCTTGGAGTCGGCAGCCTGCTTGGCGAGGTCCTCACGGAGTTCGGCAAGGGTGTCGAACTCCGAGGCGAGCTGAGCGAAGTCGTCGTTTGCCTCGGGGAGCTCGCGCTCCTTGACAGCCTTGACAACAACCTTCACCTGAGCGGACTCGCCGGCGTGGTCGCCGCCAACCAGCGTGGTCTCGAAGATTGCTTCTTCGTCGGCGGAGAGGCCTGTCACGGCTTCGTCGAGGCCTTCGAGCATGGTGCCGGCACCAACCTGGTAAGAAAGGCCGGAAGCGGAATCGATGTCTTCGCCGTCAATCGTGGCGGTGATGTCGATGGTCAGGAAGTCGTCGTTCTTGGCCGGACGCTCAACGGACTTCAGCGTGCCGAAGCGGCCACGCAGTTCGTCCAGCGCCTTGTCAACGTCAGCTTCGGAAGACTCAGCAGCCGCAACCTCAACCTTGATGCCGGCGTAGTCCGGCAGCTCGATCTCGGGGCGGACGTCGATCTCCACCTGGAACTTGAGTTCGCCATCGGTTGCGGACGGGTCCGGAACCTCAGTGATTTCAACTTCGGGACGGCTCAGGGGGCGAACACCCGTTTCCTGAACTGCAGCCTGGTACCAGCCGTTGAGGCCATCATTGATGGCAGTCTCCAGAACATAGCCACGGCCAACGCGCTGGTCGATCAGCTTGGAGGGAACTTTGCCCTTGCGGAATCCGGGAACCTGGATCTGCGAAGCAACGGTCTTGTACGCGGCATCGATGCTCGGCTTCAGTTCCTCAAAGGGAACCTCAACGTTGAGCTTGACCCGCGTTGCGGTGAGGTTCTCGACAGCGCTCTTCACAGTCTAAGTACTCCTGATTTTGTGGGTATGGGTTTCTGTCGTGCCCCTGAAGCGGACACAAACACAGAGTCGGGGTGACAGGATTTGAACCTGCGACTTCCTGCTCCCAAAGCAGGCGCTCTAGCCAAGCTGAGCTACACCCCGAACGCACAGGACAGTCTACGGGCAAGCGAGCCCAGAATGCACATTTGACACTGCCGCCGGAATTAGGTTTAGTAGTACCCGGCTTCAACAGCCACCAGGAAGATGTCCTGAACAAGGATATCCGTCCTGGGGACGTAGCTTAATGGTAAAGCCTCAGTCTTCCAAACTGATTACGCGGGTTCGATTCCCGTCGTCCCCTCCACGCAAAAGGGCCCCGATCAACGGATCGGGGCCCTTTTTCTCTTATTCAAAGATGAACTCCTACACCTGGCAGCCGGGACACCAATACAGCTTGCGCGCACCGATTTCCGTCATCCCCACGAGCGTCCCGCACGCCCGGCAGGGCATGCCGTCCCGCTTATAGACG
This sequence comes from Paenarthrobacter sp. GQ52, assembly GCF_059759005.1. Classification (NCBI taxonomy): domain Bacteria; kingdom Bacillati; phylum Actinomycetota; class Actinomycetes; order Micrococcales; family Micrococcaceae; genus Paenarthrobacter; species Paenarthrobacter sp. GQ52. Next base: position 42,506 of record NZ_JCAXEJ010000009.1, on the reverse strand, counting down.
AAGTGGGCATCGGCGTCGGGCGCTACAGCACCACCGCCGGTCCACAGCGTCGGGGGCGTCGTAACAATACGTCCGTCACGGACGCCGTCGGACATGGTGTCCACGGTGTCGTCCCAGAGACGGCCAGCGGTTTCCGCATCAATGCTGCTCCCCGGTGTCCACGGATCGACCGCTTGCCGGAACAAAACCTCGGCCCTGTAGATGTTGCCGACGCCGGCCAGGACGGACTGATCCATCAAAAGCAGGGCCACCGCAGTCTTGCGGCGGCGAAGGCGGCCGATGAACTCCTCACGGTCACCCCGGCGATTGTGCAGCGGATCCGGGCCCAGCCGCGCCAACACGGCGGCTGCCTCGGCCGCAGTGATGGCGGCACAGGTGGTGGCACCACGGAGATCCGCCCAGCCGTGCCCGGACACCAGCCGGACACGCACCGCGCCGACGGGAGGAGGCGGGCCGGCGTAATCGCCGTCGTCGGAAGACGGACCTGCCTCCCGTTCGCCGATACGACGCGGAGCCCCGATGCTGGATGCGCCCGTGAAGGAACTATCTCCGCCAAAGCTCCAGGCCCCATAGAGGCCCAGGTGGACGTGCAGGAAGAGCTCGTGGTCAAACCTGAGAAAGAGCTGCTTGCCATGGGCAGTGGCTTCAACCATGGTGTGCCCGGTGAGTAGCTCCGCGCCGGCGGCAAACCTCCCTTGCGGGCTGGAGACGTCCAAACACCGGCCGCCAAAAACATCCTGGAACTGGCGGGCCAGCCTATGGACCGAATGCCCCTCAGGCACTACTCGACGATCTCGCCGGTGGTTTCGTACACCGCAATTTTTCCGATCCGGCGAACGTGGCGTTCGTCGTTGCTGAAGGGTTCCTGCAGGAAGGCTTCGATGAGTTCCGTGGCCTCTTCAACGGTGTGCTGGCGTCCGCCAACGGCCACAACGTTGGCATCGTTGTGTTCGCGGGCCAACTTCGCGGTGGAGAGGTTCCAGGCCAGGGCCGCGCGGACGCCGTTGACCTTGTTGGCAGCAATTTGTTCCCCATTGCCCGAGCCGCCCAGCACGATGCCGAGAGCGTGCACACCGGCTTTCTGGTCTGCCACCACGGCAAGGCCGGCATTGATGCAGAAGGAGGGGTAGTCATCCAGGGCGTCATACTCCTTGGGCCCGTGATCCACCACTTCGTAGCCTTTGGCCGTTAGGTGGCTGACCAGGTGGGCGCTAAGTTCCATGCCGGCGTGGTCTGTGGCGATGTGGACGCGGGGTGTAGTCACAGGAAGTCCATTCTTTCTGGCGCGCGGGTACGGCATATGGCCGGGCGCGGCGTTGAGGGATGCGCTACCTAGGGTACCGCTACCCGGGTTGTTGGGCCTGCCCGTCGCCATGGGCGCGATGCGCCGCCCTGTTGAGAACACCGGCCAGCTTGTCTGCGGAAGCCTGGGTCCCTGCGCTAAGTGCCACGCGGCCTCCGTTGAGTTTCCTTACGACGACGGCCGGGCCACTGCTGACGAGCATCGCTGTCGCGTCGTCATGGTGCCGCCAGCCCCACCCACCATAATCTGCCGCCTTTACGTCCGCAGGGGCTGCCCCAGCGATGTCGACGGCGGGGACGGTCAGGACGCGGACGATCCCGCCGGCGAATACCTGCAACCCTCCCCTGTCCGCCCGCACCCGTGCGAACAGGAAACCTGCGCCGATGAGGGCCGCCGCTGCTACCAAGGCACCCAGCCATGGAACTGCCACGGCTATCAGCGCAGCGGGGAACAGTGCCGAGACTATGATCATGACGAAAACGGAACTCCGGGCATGCACCCACAGCCGGAGCGTGTCGCGGGCGAGATCGGGATCTTCGAGAAGTCTCAACTCTTCTTCGAGCGCAACGTCATCTTCCCTGGTCCAACGAGGGTCCGGCTTAAAGGCGAACATCATGACGACGCCCAGCGCCACAGCGGCTCCGCTGCCCATGGCCAGCACGATCGGATCAACGTGGGACTCGCGCGCGTCCGCCAGCCCGGACTGGCCGACCAAACCTGCAGCCAACACGGTGGTGATGAAAAGGCTGACCATGAGGCCCACACCCATCATGACGCGGCGCATGACCACCGGCCGGGAAATCGACACCGCTTGGAGGAAGACTGCCCAACCGCAGAAGGTGATAAGGGCAGCGCCGCCTGCCACGTAGGCGCCGAAAGGAGCGAAGGAAGAGCCGCCGTCGGCGCTCCACATAACGGCGACCGGGTTTGGGAGGTCGTTGCGCAGCATCTGGGCGCACACGACAAACCCGACGGCGAGCAGCAACGGAAAGGCGACCGCAAACCTCAGTGCGCGGAAATCGAGGGTGTCCCGGAACGATGCCATAATCCAACGCTACTCCGTGGCGCGACACTGTGGTGCCCGCTCCTTGCCTTCCCGGCGTGGAGTGAAAGAATGACTTCACACCAGCGACCGGCCATAACTGGCCGGCCATCCCAAATCTCCGGAGGCACCACTTGCCAGGCCTGAATCTTACGCGCGATGAAGCCGCCACGCGCGCCGAACTACTCAACGTCGAGTCGTACAACGTCACCCTGGACCTGACCCAGGGAGCAGAGACCTTCGGCTCCACCACTGTTGTGAAGTTTTCCGCGGAGCCCGGATCGTCCACGTTCATCGATGCCATCACCGCAGCGGTCCACAGCGTGACGCTCAACGGCACCGAGCTGAACCCCGCTGAGGTCTCTGACGGCGTCCGCATCCAGCTCCCGGATCTGTCAGCAGACAACGAACTCGTGGTGGTGGCAGACGCCCCCTACATGAACACCGGTGAGGGACTCCACAGATTCGTTGACCCTGTTGATGGTGAGGTTTACCTCTACACCCAGTTCGAAGTTCCTGACTCCAGGCGCATGTTCGCGGTCTTTGAACAGCCCGATCTGAAAGCCAGCTTCACGTTTACCGTCACCGCTCCTTCGCATTGGGACGTGATCTCCAACTCCCCCACGCCGGTTCCCGTTGAAGCCCCTGGCACCGAGGACGGCACCGCGCGTTCGGTGTGGAAATTTGCCCCCACGCCCCGACTGTCTTCCTACGTCACGGCCTTGATCGCCGGACCGTACCAGTCGGTCCGCTCCGAGGTCACCAGCTCGGATGGCCGCGTCATCCCGCTGGGAGTATTTGCCCGCAAGTCACTCATGCAGTACCTCGACGCGGACAACATCTTTGAACTGACCCGCCAAGGCTTCGAGTTCTTCGAGGCACAATTCGGGTTCCCGTACCCGTTCGAGAAGTACGACCAGCTCTTCGTCCCGGAGTTCAATGCCGGAGCCATGGAGAATGCCGGTGCCGTGACCATCCTGGAGGGCTACGTTTTCCGTGGAAAGGTCACGGGTGCACAGATTGAGCGGCGCGCCATCACGGTCCTGCACGAGCTGGCGCACATGTGGTTCGGGGACCTGGTAACCATGCGTTGGTGGAACGACCTCTGGCTCAACGAATCCTTTGCCGAATACATGTCCCACCTGGCCGCTGTAGAGAACACCGAATTTGACCGGGCCTGGACCACGTTCGCCTCCGTGGAAAAGTCCTGGGCCTACAAGCAGGACCAGTTGCCCACCACGCATCCGATCTTCGCCGAGATCAACAACCTCGAAGACGTCGAGGTGAACTTCGACGGCATCACCTACGCCAAGGGCGCCTCTGTCCTACGACAGTTGGTGGCTTGGGTGGGACCTGAACAGTTCATGGCAGGCGTCCGCACGTACTTCGCCAAGCACGCTTGGAAAAACACCGAGCTCGCGGACCTCATGGTGGAGCTCGAAGCTGCGTCCGGCCGCGACCTTGACGCGTGGGGCAAGCTCTGGCTCGAAACTGCCGGTGTGAACACCCTCGCCCCGGAGCTGACCGTTGCCGCGGACGGCAACATTACCGATTTCGCGATCCTGCAAACCGCGATCGACGAACAGCCCATGCTCCGCCCGCACCGCCTGGCCGTTGGCTTCTACTCGCTCTCGGGCGAAGGCAAGCTGGAGCGGACCCACCGCGAGGAACTCGACGTCGATGGCCCCCGTACCGACGTACCTGCCTTGGTTGGCAAAGCCCGGCCGGACCTGATCCTGTTGAACGACGACGACCTCGCGTATGCCAAGGTCCGCCTCGATGAGCACTCCCTTGCCACCGCCAAAGCCCACTTGAAGGACTTCGCCACCAGCCTGCCCCGCACATTGGTGTGGGGTTCGGCCTGGGACGCCGCCCGCGACGGCGAAACCCCGGCCCGCGGCTACGTAGAACTGATCCTGGCGAACATCGCCTCGGAAACAGACTCCTCCGTGATCCTGGTGCAGCTGCGCCAACTCGCCACCACCTTGACCTATTTCGTGGCCGCCGATCACAAGCTTGACTCAACGACCACGGCTGCGGACAAGTTGTGGGAGCTCTCATCGGCAGCTGTCGCAGGTTCGGATGCCCAGCTGCAGTTCGCCAAGTCGTATGCCCAGCTGGCCCGCAGTGGCGGACAGTTCGACCGTCTTCAGGCCCTTTTGGACGGTACGGAGACCCTCGAAGGACTCAGCATCGACCAAGACATGCGTTGGGAACTGCTGACGGCCCTTGTTGCCGGCGGCCGGCAGGGCCAAGCCCGGATCGACGAGGAGCTTTCCCGGGACAACACTTCCAACGGCCAAAATGCAGCAGCCCAGGCGACAGCAGCCATCCCCACGCCGGAGGCCAAGGCAGCAGCTTGGGACTCGATCGTGGTCAAGGGAGAGCTCTCCAACGCCTTGCAATCCTCAGCCGTGGCTGGCTTCATGCGTGTCGTGGACACCGCCTTGCTGGAACCTTTCGCGGAGAAGTACTTCGAGGCTGTACCTGGAATCGTTGAGGACCGAACGCACGCCCTGGCCCAGCAGATTGTGGTGGGTCTTTACCCGGCACAGCTCACCACGCAGGCCACAGTGGATCGCACGGACCAGTTCCTGGCCGGTCTTCCGGAGGAGAGCGCAGCACTGCGCCGCATGATGCTGGAAAACCGGGACAGCGTAGCCCGGGCACTGCGCGCACGGGCAGCAGACGTCTAAGCCCGCAGAATCGTGAGGCCCGTGCGGACGGTAGTGGCCCCAAGGCTAAACTGTCCGCATGGGCCTCCACGAACACCATTACGCACTGACCGTCCGCTGGACCGGAAACCTCGGCGAAGGCACGGCCAGCTACCGGGGATATTCAAGGGATCACGACGTCGAAATCAGTGGCTTGCCCACCTTGAAGGGCTCAGCAGATCCGACGTTCCACGGCGACCGGACACGCTACAACCCGGAACAGTTGTTACTTGCGGCCCTCTCGCAATGCCATATGTTGTCCTTCCTGCACGTGGCCGTCAAGCATGGGGTGGTAGTTACCGGCTACGAGGACAACGCCGAAGGCCTCATGAAGCTCAACCGGGACGGCAGCGGGCAGTTCGAAAGCGTCACCCTGAAGCCTCACGTCATCATTGCCGATCCCGCCCACGAAAGCTTGGTCCCGCAGCTTCACCATGAAGCCAACCAGGTCTGCTTCATCGCCCGCAGCGTCAACTTCCCGGTACTCCACGAACCGATCACGACGGCGGCAGCAGCCTAACGCTGTTCGAGCTGCCAGAGTGCCACGAGCCTTTGTTCCGTTTCACGGCTCAGGCCGGCTTTACGGTCCCTGTCCAAGCCTCGTGCCCGTTCATCCTCGAGGGTGGCCGCCAGGGTGTCCTGCCACGGCCGCAGGACCATTCCGCGCTCACGTGCCGCCCGGTTGCTCCGCGCCTGAAAGCCGTCATGGCCTGACGGGAGCCACAGAGGCAGGGAATCCGGGCCGGACCAGTACTCGACACCGTGCTGCACGAGCCAATCCACGTCAGGCACGACGACGTCCGGGGTTCCAACCGCCCGCTGGGACTCGACGATGTAGTCCTCGAACCGCACTACCGCTCCCAAGGCGTTGTAAATTCCCGTCAGCCCTTCCTCCGCGGACTGCAGGATCCACGCCGCGAGGTCCCGGACATCAATGATCTGGGTGGCGTCGTCCGGGATGTCCGGGACCAGTACCGTGTCAGTGTTCGCAGCGAATCGGGCAGGCCAATAGCCGTATCTGTCGGTGCCGTCCCCGGGTCCGCCAATGAGTCCCGCCCGGACGATATGCGCCTTTTCCCCCACAGCGGCAAGCGTCATTTGCTCGATCGCCGACTTGGACTCCCCATACGTTTCCGGGGTGCCTGCCTGGCCTTCGGGCAAGGGCTCCAAGAGTGCCGCATTCTCATCCGCGTCGGGCATTGAGTGGTCCGCGTACACGGAGCAACTTGAAACAAAGGTCCAATGAGCGGCGGAAGGGCCCAGCACGTCCAGTGCCACACGCGCCTGTACCGGATCCCGGGAGACATCCACCACTTCGTCCCAGCGTCCGTCGATCTCCGCGAAGGCCGTTGCACCCGCCGTGCGGTCGCTCCTGACCCAAGTGACGCCGTCGGGCGGGCTTGTTGAACTGCCGCGCGCCAAACAGGTGACCTCATGCCCGGCTTCAACAGCCTGCCGGGCGATTTCTGCTGACAAGAAGGCGGTACCGCCCAAGACCAGGATGCGCATACCGTCACGCTACGGCGCTAGGGTTGTAGGTGGACAGAGTGTTCCGCGCCCGGCGAACACGGGCCGACGACAAGGAGCTATTCCACCTTGACCTCCATCCCCCTGGCGGAAACCATCAACATCGAACCCGAAAAAATCGACCTCATGTCGATCCTCATCACAGTGGGCGTAGGCCTGGCTGTGTGGATCGTGGCTCGGTTCATCATCCTGCGCATTACGCGACGAGTCTCGGCGGGCAGTTCTTTCTTCAAGAAGCCGCACTTCAAGTGGGTGCAACCCGCAATCCGTGCATTGGACCATGAACGACGCTCCCAGCGCGCCGAGACCATCGGCTCGTTGCTGACAAGTCTGGTAAGCGTTGTGGTGGTGGTGATCGTGATCATCTACGTCCTCAAATACATGAACGTGGACGTCGCACCGCTCCTGACCAGCGTGGGCATCCTCGGTGTTGCCATCGGTTTCGGCGCCCAGCAGTTGATCCGCGACTTCCTCGCGGGAATCTTCATCACCATTGAGGACCAATACGGAATCGGCGACGTGATCGTTACCAGCGAAGTCATTGGTACCGTTGAATCGGTGGGCCTGCGCATTACCCGGGTCCGCGCTGAAGACGGCGCCATCTGGTACCTTCGCAACGGCGAAATCCTCCGCGTGGGCAACCGTTCGCAGGGCGACTACGTACCGCTGGAGACACCTGACACCAGCGACGAACCAGGCGCTGCAGCTGCGCCCGTCACAGCAGGCGCACCGCGCGTCACCAAAGCCGAGGAGAAGTCCAATGAGTAACACTGCAGGTGGGCAACCGTCAGCACCGCAGGCGGGCCCCCGACGCCAGCTGATGCAGAACGATCCGTTCAGCCAGCCCGCCTACACGGACAGCTTCTACGCGGCAGTTGGCGGCCATGAGACGTTCGTCAAGCTCATCGACGTCTTTTACGACGGCGTAGCCACGGACCCGTTGCTTCGACCCATGTACCCCGAAGAGGACCTCGAACCGGCAAAGCGCCGCTTCCTCATGTTCCTGGAGCAATACTGGGGCGGTCCAACCACCTACGGCGAAGAACGCGGCCACCCACGGTTGCGCATGCGCCATATGCCGTTCCGGGTGACCCCCGAAGCCAAGGACCGCTGGTTGTTTCATATGCGCACGGCCGTGGACTCTTTGGAGCTCTCGCCGTTGCATGAGGGCACGCTGTGGGACTACATGGAGCGCGCAGCGCTGACCATGGTCAATAGCCCTTCGGCCGGCCCTGAGGCCTAGGTCCTAGAAACCGAGCCCCAGGCCTGCTCCGGTCCGGACCAGCACATGGCCGCGAGGGCCGCTCAGGCGGAACCAGCGGCCGTTGCGGAAGACCTTCTGCTCGGACCCGCCCAGGAAACCCAAAGCGAAAGCGGCGAAAGCCGCACCTGCCGGCAGCCCGTCCAGACCGGATAGTTCCCGGCCCCACACTGCGGCCCTGGCTGTGTTGACCACTGCGGCGCCCGCCAAAGCGGGAATGACGCCCGCCACCTCCGCAATGCCGGCCTCCGCCGCAGACTTGAGGTCGGCGTCGGGAACTGTTCCTTGGGCTTCCCAGCCGGTCCGCGGCGCGCCAACGCCCGCCCAGGATTCAGAAACCGTCGACGGCGGGATGGGCAGTTCCACACTCTCGGCCCCTGAGCGGGCCAGCCGGTCCATAACGGACGCGAGCGTCACCGTCACGTCGGCTTGCGCAGGCTCTGCCAGGGCCATGGTTCGCAGGCCAAGAATCGTAGGGGTTGATTCGCCCAGGATGCGGGGCCTCAGCACACACACGTAGGCAGCCAGGACATTGCCCGTGGCCTGAAGGCGGATAGCGCCGTCGTCGATGCTCTTTGCCCGCGTAACGAAGGTTCGCAGGTCAGCGAGGTCGCGGGGATCGGCGAAGCGGAAGGACTGGGTCAAGACGTCTGTCACATCATCGACTCTACCGGCATGTCCCCGGTTGAGAGGGGTTGGGGTGCCGTCTAAAGTCGAACCATGACTGACACGAACGCTGGCCTCGAGGTGGACGCACCCGTAGAAGACCCCATGGAAGTGCTGATTGGCCTGCTGGATCTTGGTGACTTTGACGGAGCCCGCACCAACGAGGACATTTTCCTGGGGCCGTCCCAAAAGCAACCCAGGCACCGCGTTTTTGGTGGCCAGGTGCTGGCGCAGTCCATGATGGCCGGCATGAGGACCGTTGAGCCGGACAGGGTGGCGCACTCCATGCACGGATACTTTCTCCGTCCGGGTGATGCCAACAAACCCATCACCTTCGGTGTTGAGAGGCTGCGGGATGGCCGGTCCTTCTCGGCCCGCCGCGTACATGCCTACCAGGACGGCGTACCGATTCTCTCAATGATCGCTTCCTTCCAGGTGGAAGACAGCGGCCTGGACCATCAGGCACAGATGCCCGAGGGCATCCCTGATCCGGAAACCCTGCCCAGCACCGCCGAGCTGTTGTCCCACTACGATCACCCCATGGCACGGCACATGTCTTCAGAGCGGCCCTTCGACGTCCGCCACATCAACCCCGCGCTCTATGTGTCCCCACCCACCGATCATGTAGCTACCAATGCTGTCTGGATGAAGACCATGGGCCCCCTTCCCGATGACCCCAACCTTCACCGGGCCGCCTTGGCGTACGCGAGCGACTACACGCTGCTGGAACCCATCCTCCGTAAGCACGGCCTGGCCTGGATGACGCCGGGCATGAGCGTTGCCAGCCTCGATCACGCCATGTGGTGGCACCGTCCCGTGCGGGTGGACGAGTGGATGCTGTATGTGCAGGAATCCCCCAGTGCCCAGGGTGCCAGGGGACTCGCCACGGGACGCATCTTCAACCGGGACGGGCAGCACGTTGCCACGGTGGCCCAAGAAGGCATGGTCCGGATTCCGTAGCCTTGCCTTAAAGCCAAGAGGCCGATCCCTGCTGGGACCGGCCTCTTGTGTTTGCGGCTTACTATTAGTCGCGGGTCAGGCGGCGGTGGGTCACCCGGTGCGGCTTTGCGGCATCGGGGCCGAGGCGCTCCACCTTGTTCTCCTCGTAGGAGTCGAAGTTGCCCTCGAACCAGTACCACTTGGAGGGGTTCTCGTCGTCGCCTTCATAGGCGAGGATGTGGGTCGCAACCCGGTCCAGGAACCAACGGTCGTGCGATACCACTACGGCGCAGCCCGGGAACTCGAGAAGGGCGTTCTCAAGGCTGCTCAGGGTTTCGACGTCGAGGTCATTAGTAGGTTCGTCAAGGAGCAGGAGGTTGCCACCCTGCTTGAGTGTCAGGGCCAGGTTCAGGCGGTTGCGCTCACCACCGGAGAGGACACCCGCCTTCTTCTGCTGGTCCGGTCCCTTGAAACCAAACGCCGAAACGTAGGCACGCGAAGGCATTTCAACCTGGCCGACCTGGATGAAGTCATGGCCTTCGGAGACAACTTCCCACAGGGACTTGTTGGGATCGATGCCGCCACGGGACTGGTCCACGTAGGAGATCTTCACGGACTCGCCGATTTTGAGCTCACCATCGTCCAAAGGCTCCATACCGACGATCGTCTTGAACAGCGTGGACTTACCCACACCGTTGGGGCCAATGACGCCGACGATGCCGTTGCGGGGCAGCGAGAAGGAAAGGTCTTCGATCAGCACCCGATCGTCGAAGCCCTTCTTCAGGTTCTTGGCCTCGATGACCAAAGAACCCAGGCGCGGTCCGGGCGGAATCTGGATCTCTTCGAAGTCCAGCTTGCGGGTGCGCTCGGCCTCGGCAGCCATTTCCTCGTAGCGGGCCAGACGGGCCTTGGACTTGGTCTGGCGGCCCTTGGCGTTGGAGCGCACCCACTCAAGTTCCTCGGTAAGGCGCTTGGAAAGCTTCGCGTCTTTCTTGCCCTGGACCTCCAGGCGGGCTTTCTTCTTCTCCAGGTAGGTGGAGTAGTTGCCCTCATACGGATAGAGGTGGCCGCGGTCGACTTCTGCGATCCATTCAGCCACGTGGTCAAGGAAGTAACGGTCGTGGGTCACGGCAAGGACAGCGCCGGGGTACTGAGCCAGGTGCTGCTCAAGCCAAAGTACGCTCTCGGCGTCCAGGTGGTTGGTGGGCTCATCAAGGAGCAGGAGGTCGGGCTTCTGCAGGAGAAGCTTGCACAGTGCTACGCGGCGGCGCTCACCACCGGAGAGGACTGTGACATCGGAATCAGCCGGCGGGCAGCGCAGTGCGTCCATGGCCTGCTCGAGCTGGGAATCGATGTCCCAGGCATCAGCAGCATCAATGGCTTCCTGAAGCTTGCCCATCTCGTCCAGGAGCGTCTCGTAGTCCGCATCCGGGTTGGCCATTTCTTCGGAGATCTCATTGAAGCGCTGGATCTTGCCGTAGATCTCGCCAACACCCTCCTGGACATTGCCCAGGACGGTCTTATCCTCGTTCAGCGGCGGTTCCTGCAGGAGGATGCCCACGGTGTAGCCGGGGCTCAGGCGGGCCTCGCCGTTTGACGGGGTGTCCAGTCCGGCCATGATCTTCAGGATGGTGGACTTACCAGCACCGTTCGGTCCCACGACGCCGATCTTCGCGCCAGGAAAGAACGACATGCTGACATCGTCCAGAATAAGTTTGTCGCCAACGGCCTTGCGAGCCTTGGTCATCGTGTAAATGAATTCCGCCATGCCCTTAAATCTAATGGGTAGGCGTACATAACTCACATTCGGACCATGGGGTGGAGCTAGCGTGAGTCTCCCACGAAGCATTTTCCGGTGGCCAGCACCGGCAGCACCGTAACCACTACCCCGCCGTCGCGGATCTGCCCCATGACGCAGCTCTCCCCAGTCAGCGCTGCGGCTTCCATCGCATCCACGTCAAGGCCCGTGGGCGTACGGCTCACGGACACCTCTACGTTGGCGTTGGGAATGCCTGCAGCAACCAGGGCCGCACGCAGGGTTTCGCGGTCGGGCTTGGGGGTGCTGGCTACCAGGGTTTTCAGCGTTGACTCCACGGCAGAGGTGGTTGCTGCAACAGCCGGATCAATGGTGGCCGTGGCCACCGGACTCGCGGACGGTGAGGGAGTAACCGCTGGCTGAACGGTGGATGACGTGGGCGTTGCCGTGCAAGCGGTGAGCGTCAATGCCGCCGCGATCATCAGCGACAACCCGGCTACGCGGACTTTCGATGCGTCTGCTGCCCTGCCATATGCCTGTGCGGTTCGCCTGCTTATCACCTAGCCATTCTGCCATCCACAAACGAGTGCGCCATTCACCTGCGAGCGCCATTCACAGGGCGTGCTGACGGGCGTAGCGTTTTCCCAGTTAGGGTTTAGCGCTTCCAAGTGACGTTTCAGGGCAGAACGAAGCGGTACCAGGACAGAGGCACCATCCTTGCTTTCGATCCTCCGAAGTTGCTGAAGACCACTCATTACAGTCCATCCTCGGGGCTCCCTGACGTTCCCGAGAACCACCACACTGTGGAATACAACGTGACTGACGAATCTGACGGAACAAGAGTGACCATCATTCAGGGCAACAATTCGAGTGTGGAGGAAGTGGAGCAGTCCACCGCGACCTGGGAGTTGGTGCTCCGAAACCTCAAGGAATTTCTCGAGTAAGGGCGCTAACGAGTGCGTGCCTTTTAACGCGGACATCCCCCTTGGACGCTGTTCCAAGGGGGATGTTTCGGTGCCCCAGGAGGGAATCGAACCCCCGACCGGCGGATTAGAAGGCCGCTGCTCTATCCCCTGAGCTACTGGGGCGCACTCGCGCCAAGACCACATGGGCCGCTGGCGCCACAAAGAGTTTACAGTGCGATCAGCCAACTGCTTGCCATCCCATGCAAGGTGCCTCTAGTCCTCCACAGCCGCCGTTATCCACATAGGCGCATGAGGCACTGCCCTCACTGACTTCCCTGGATGAAGCTGAAAGAGCCGGACAGGCACTTCACCAAACCGAGAAGGACCACCATGAATGACATGATCACCGTTCGGGGCTTCGTGGCCTCGGAGGTCAAGAGCTCCACCACAACACGGGGCACGTCCACGGCATCGTTCCGTCTGGGCACCACGGAACGCCGCTACGACCGTGCCACCAACACCTGGGTGGACGGGAACACCAATTGGTACACGGTTCAGTCATTCCGCTACCTCGCCGGACACGTTGGATGCAGCGTGAAAAAGGGACAGCGCGTCCTCGTCGTTGGGAAGCTCCGGTTGCGGCAATGGGAACATGAGGGGCGTGTCTACCACGTAGCCGAAATCGACGCCGAATCAGTGGGACATGACCTAATGTGGGGCTCTGCCAACTTCACCCGAATGACCGGCGCCTCAGCCCCTGCCGATGCAGCACCTGCTGTTGAGGCACCCGGCACCCCTGACCGCAGCAATGACTGGGACTCGGACGACCACGAACAAGTTCCACCGGAAGACGAGTCCATCGTGAGGGACGTTGACGGTCCTGATGGCACCGGTCCCCTACTGGTCAACACCACAACAGGCGAACTGGTGGGTGCCGGCGTGTGATCGTTGCACCACGATTCCGGCGTCCACGGGACCAGCAACGCGGGCCCGGCCTATTGTGGGTCCATGGAACACGGCCATCCTGCTTCGAAGATCGAGACAGCTCCTGCCACCTGGGCGGCTGTTGAGGAATTGTTCGGAACCAAGGGCGAACCCTCCCGGTGCTGGTGCCGGTGGTTCGCCCTTACCGGCAATGATTGGGCCGGAACATCGCCCGGTGACCGCAGGGAATTGTTGAAGTCATCGTTCCAAACAGGTCCTGCGCCCGGTGTACTGGCGTTCCGGGATGGTCGTCCGGTCGGCTGGTGCGCAGTGGAACCACGAGCCAAGTATCCGCGCCTGAAACGCTCCCAGGTCCTCAGAGAGGCAGGTCTCCGGTCGGAGGAAGGCCTCGATCTTTGGGCCGTCAGTTGCTTTGTTGTAGCACCGAACCACAGGCGCACCGGAGTGTCGTCCGCTCTGCTTTCTGCCGCGATGGATCACGCTTTCAACAACGGTGCGAACGTCATCGAGGCCTATCCGGTGGATACGGATCAAAGGACCAAAGCGACGGCCTCGGACCTCTTCCACGGCACGCTTTCTCTTTTCAAGGCTGCCGGCTTCAGTTCCGTGTCCGAATCAGTTCCCGGCCGGCCGGTGGTACGCCTCAAAAAGCGTGGTGCGGCTCGATAAGGAGGCCCGGCAAACTACGGCAAAGTGAGGATCATCGGCCCGTCAGCCGTGACGGCCACAGTGTGTTCGCTGTGGGCGGCGCGTCGCCCGTTTGCCGAACGAAGAGTCCATTCGTCCTCGTCGTGGTAGTAGTCGTCCTTGCCGCCCAGGATCAACATGGGCTCAATGGCAATGACCAGGCCTTCTTCGAGCTTCATGCCCCGGCCAGGTCGTCCCAGGTTAGGGACAGGAGGTTCGGCGTGCATTGTCCGTCCTATGCCATGCCCTCCATGATCAGCCAACAGCCCATATCCGGCACGTTTCGCCTCGCCACCAATCGCATATGCAAGGTCACCCATCTTGTTTCCTATGCGGGCAGCGTCGATACCGCGGACAAGTGCGGCTTCCGTTGCTTTCACCAATTCATGATCCGCCGGGTCTCCGTCCCCTACGACGAAGCTGACGGCGGCATCACCGCACCAGCCTTCCACGAAGGCACCACAATCGACGCTGAGCAGATCGCCGTCCTCCAGTACGTATCCATTGGGGATCCCGTGCACCACGGCGTCGTTGACACTGGTACAAATGACGCCGGGGAACGGCACAGCCGCCCAGCGTGGGTGGTAATCCAGGAAGGCAGGCTTTGCCCCGGCATCGGAGATTACGGCGGCAGCGACGTCGTCGAGTTCCTTAAGCGAAACACCCACTTCAGCTTGCTCCCGGACTGCGGACAGTGCATTGGCCACTACGCGACCGGCCTCGCGCATCATCGCGATTTGGTCCGGTGATTTCAGCATTGACATCAAGGTTCCTTCGTTGTGGCCGATGTGAAGTTGGTTGTTGCCGGCGGGAGTTCGTTGTTGCCGATATGAGTTCGGGAGCCGATGGCCGCGAAAAGGAACAGCGGGCCGAATATGCCCACTCTACGGTGGCCGAACAGCGGGGACCACAGTTATCGCGCAGCGGCTCACACCCCGTCGTCCGTCACCGACCTAGAGTTATGGCATGAGCCCCAATGTCCTCGTGGAGTCGATCCGATCAACGCTCCGATCAGCCGCTGATGCCGAACGCGGCGCCGGAGCCCAGGCTTACTTGAAGTCCGACATGCCTTCCTGGGGTGTCCGGGTTCCCGAGGTTCGCAGGATAGTGAAGGTTGCAGTGAAGCAGTTCCCGGTGACCTCGCCAGCTGAGCTGCAAAAAGCCGTTCTTGAGCTGTGGCGCAACGCGGAGGCCCGCGAAGAGCGATACGCAGCAATCGACCTGACAGGCCTGCGAATGGTCAAAGAAGACCTGCAGATGCTCCCCCTATATGAGGAAATTATCCGGACGGGTGCATGGTGGGACCTCGTCGATGGGGTCTCACATCGGATCTGCGCGCTTCTTCTTGCGCACCGGCCCACGATGACGCCGGTACTGCTGCAGTGGTCCACTGACCACGACATGTGGATTCGCCGGGCGGCGATCACTGCACAGCTAGGGGCCAAGTCAGAGACTGATACCGGCCTCCTGTCAGCGGTCATCTCCGCGAACCTCGCCGACAACGAATTCTTCGTCCGCAAGGCCATCGGGTGGGCTTTACGCGAGTACAGCAAAACAGATCCCGAATGGGTCAAGGCGTTCGCTGCCAACAACGCGGCCGCTCTGAGTCCGCTGTCCACCCGTGAGGCATTGCGACTGTTGCCGTCCGACTGACGCGGAAGGCAGCGGGCCGGACACGGCCGAGTCATCAGATAATCGGACGCAGCCCGGATTCGTCCCGCACCCGGAACAAGCTCTTGGTCTTCGGATCCATGAAAATCAGGTAAATGGCGAAGAACAGTGCAATAACGGCCGCCCCGATCCGGGCCAGCAACAGTGCCAAGCCCAGGTCTTCACTCTGAAGGTACGGGAAGACGTCCAACTGGTCGGAGATGGCGTAGACCATGAAGAATGACACAACGAAATACAGTGCCTTGACCTGCCAGTCGTTGCGGATGCCGGTCACGGCAAACAGGGGGATCAACCACACCACGTACCAGGACTGGATCATTGGTGCCAGCAGGACAATGGCAGCAAATGCCAACGTAAGCCGCCGCATGAGCCGGTCGTAGTCTCCCCGGAAGATCATCCAGGCAACAGCAGCAACCATGAGGACCTTGCCGGCGTCATAGACCACCTTGGCCATGACCTGGCCGTCCAACCCCAAAACGCTGGAAATCGATCCGACAGCCAACCCGATAAGACCAACGGGCGCATACCAGATTGCTACGCTCCCGGGCGCCGACAAGCCGTTGATCCAACCGAACCCGAAGCCGTTGACCAGGCTGAGTGCATAGAGGAGCCCGAAGCTCAGAGCCGCTGTTAGGAACCAGTAGAGGAATCTGCGCGGCCATGAGGCATGCTTGCCGGCCCACAGAAGTCCAATGAAAGGAAGGAATACCACCGTGATCGGTTTGACTGAGATGGAGAGCGTGACCAGCACCAGTCCGCGAATGACGCGGTGGGTTGCGCAGTAGTACAGGCCTGCCAGTGCCAGCCCGATCATCAAGGCGTCGTTATGGACGCTGGCAATGAAGTTAGTGAGAAAGAGCGGATTGGCAGCTGTCAGCCATAGTGCCCTGTGGGGATTTACACCGTGGAGTTCGGCCAGCTTCGGCACATAGATGATGCAGAGAACCACACCGACTGCTGCGACGAGGCGGAAGAGCATGATGCTTGCTTCCGGTTGGACGTTGGTCACCCACACCACAAACTGTTCAATCCAAAGAAACAGCTGTCCGTACGGTACCGGCGCCTCTGTCCATTGCTTGTCAGCTCCCAACTGGAAGTAGTTGGGCAGCGCCGATATGCCGTTCTCATAAGGATTGATGCCCTCCACCATCAACCGGCCTTGGCCGATATACGCGTAAACGTCCCTGCTGAAGAGGGGAACAGTGAACATCATGGGCAGACCCCAGGCCACCACCGCCTGCAGCGTGGCTTTTCGGGCTTCCATTCCCCAGACCCGGACCCGCTGGCCCAGACGAAGCCAGGCGCGGACGAGCAGCATGCCGCCGATGGCCAGTAAAACAATGGAAAGTCCGACGCCCACACCTTCGGTGCGCATCCAGATGAAAAGCGGGAGTCGGCGAAGTTCCGAGACCGGAGCAAGCCAGCCAACCCCCAGTGAGCCAAACACCATGAACATGGAACCAACGAAGCCGGCGATCAGCGGCGAACGTGCGTTATCTACCTCGCCGGCAACGGCGTCAGCCGACGGCGTCGCTGTCCCTGCCAACTGGGCGGCGGGTACTGGCACCGTCATGTAGTCGTCATCCAATCGTTCACCCGCTGTGTTCGGGTCAAAATTCTGCGTCATGGGGGCTTTCGGCAACAGGAAGAAACGACACTGCCGCGCTCAAAAATCGTACCATCGGAGCACTTGTAAGCCACTGAGGGATAGGCTTGGCGCGTGCCTATTACTAATGAACGCATCGTCTGGATCGACTGCGAAATGACCGGCCTGGACCTCACGAACGACGCCTTGATCGAGGTTGCAGCGTTGGTGACGGATTCCGAGCTCAACATTCTGGGGGACGGCGTTGACGTCGTCATCAAGCCGGATGACGCAGCGCTGGAACAAATGAATGACTTCGTGCGGGACATGCACACCCGCTCCAAGCTCCTGGACGAGCTCCCCCACGGGAAGACCATGGCAGAGGCAGAAGCACAGGTCCTTGAATACATTGAGAAGTGGGTCCCGGATCCCCGCAAAGCTCCCTTGGGTGGAAACTCTGTGGGAACAGACCGTATGTTCCTTGCCAGGGACATGCCCAACATCGTAGAGCACCTCCATTACCGCGTGATCGATGTCAGCACCATCAAAGAGCTCTCACGCCGTTGGTTCCCGCGCGCGTACTTCCAGTCCCCGGCCAAGCATGGCGGTCACCGCGCCCTGGGCGACATCAAGGACTCCATCGACGAGCTCCGCTACTACCGCCAGGCTGTCTTTGTGCCGGCGCCGGGACCGGACACGGCAACGGCACAGCGCATTTCCAAGGACATCATGGCTACCGCAGAGACCCTGGGGTCCAGCGAAAAAGTGTGATCTGCACCATTTTTTGAGGTTTTTTCGCCAAAACCGGCAAAAGTGGACTTTGCACCCCAAAACAGCAGGTAAGCTATTTGTCGTTGCCTTGAAGGAAAGCCGGTCAAACGGTTCAGTCCAAAAAGGCACATGGTGGGCTTAGCTCAGTTGGCAGAGCGCCTGGTTGTGGTCCAGGAGGTCGCGGGTTCAACCCCCGTAGCTCACCCCACCGAGATTGGCTCCAGAGCCGGTTTCCACAAAGGCCGCACCGGTTATCCGGTGCGGCTTTTGCTTTTAACCCAAAAGCGGACCAAGGCCGCTTCCGGACCGCAGCGCTAGATGAAGGAAAAACTGAGATGACCGTCCTGCCAGTCACCATTTGGGGCGAACCTGTTCTGCACCGCCGGGCAAGTGAAGTCGAGGTTTTCGACGACGAACTCCGCGCCTTGATCGCGGACATGTTCGAGACTAATGACGCTGCCAACGGCGTAGGGCTGGCCGCGCCCCAGATCGGCGTGGGCAAACGCCTTTTTGTCTACAAGTACGCCAACGATGACGACGTCCCCGAACAGGGTGTCGTAGTCAACCCCGTCCTGACGCTGTCCAAGGTCTCCGGCGCACTTCCGGATCCCGATGAACACGTTGAGGGCTGCTTGTCCTTCCCCGGCGAGTACTACCCGCTACAGCGCGCTGAATGGACACGGGTTCAGGGCTTTGACGGCGACGGCAAACCCCTGGATTTCGAAGCGACAGGCTGGTTCGCCAGAATCCTGCAGCACGAGTTCGACCATTTGGACGGCAAGCTTTACGTCAATCGTCTCGTGGACCGGTACTCGAAGAAGGCTCTCAAGCAAGCAAAGAAAAACGGCTGGGGTGTGCCGGGCCTGACCTGGATGCCTGGCGTCGACCCAGATCCGTTCGGGCACTAAGCCATGGCCGCCAGCCCTCACGCAGAGCTTTTTGAGCTCTTGGACATCACCGGCGAAGACGCCACAGAATGTGCGCACCTTCTGGGGACGCCCCCGGACGAGCCTGTTCTGCAGGCAATGAAGACCATGCAGGAACGGCTTGGGACCTTTCCAGTAGACAGCATTCGGGCCAACGGCGCTGTGGAGACGGTGTGGATCGAAGCACTCCTCCGCTTCGCGCCCTCAGTTCACGCCTACCACCTGGAGCTGGGAATCAGTCCCGCTGTCTCGGCCGCATCCTTGGCAGACATGGGCTTGCAGCTTCGTATCAACAGGCGGGTCCATGGCCGTTTTGGCCTGGACACCTGGAGTTGGCTGACGTTGCACATGGCCGGCAATTTGTTCCGGCTGGGCCGACTGCAGTTTCATTTGGTTCCGGCCGATGGTCGGGGCTCAGGCTGGGTTCTTGGCGTCCATATACCCGAAGATGGAGGCCTCTCCCCTGCGCTGGTGGATGCCAGTTTTGCGGAGGCGGGATCCTTCTTCCCCCGGTATTTTCCTGACAAGCCTGCGCGCAAAGCCACGTGTGATTCATGGATGTTGGACCCGTATCTCGTCGAGCGCCTGCCGGACAGCAACATCGCGTCGTTTGCCGGACGTTTCACGCTCGACCGCTGCACTGATGCTCCTACGGATGCCATCTACTTCACTTTCAGGCAGCGGGGACTCCATGACTTGGATAAGCTCCCGCGGGAAACCTCTCTCCAGCGTGTGGTCCTGGAGCGGATCGACGACGGCGGCATCTGGCAACTGGGGCACGGTCACCTGGCATTGTAGATGGTTTGCTGTTCCGGGCACGAGGACAAAACCCGCTTCATGGCGTCCTTTTCAGCCTGCGTAATCCAGAGCTTATAGGCCGCTTTCACGGAGACCTGCCGGGCGACGTAGTGGCAGCGAAAATTCTTGTTAGCCGGCAGCCACGTGGCCGCGTCACCTGCGCCCTTCTTAACATTGGCGGGACCGTCGGCGGCGATCAGGTTCAGCGGATCGTTCGCGAATATTTGCCGCTGCTGCACAGTGAGTTGCTGGGCGCCCTTTTGCCAGGCGTCGGCGAGGGCCACCACGTGATCGATTTGAACTGCGGCACTGGTGTCCTGGCCCCTCCGGAAAGTCACCTGCGACCCCGTGTATGGTTCGTGAAAGCTACCACCGGCAACCTTGCACGAGGAGCCTTCCGTGAATTCGACCGCCGAGAGGTCCCGCCGGAGAATGTCGTTTCTGGTGTCGCATCCATTGCGGTCAGCGTCCGCCCAGGCTTGCCCGAATGCGGCCCTATCGTAGTCCGATTTGGCCGCGCGCCCTTTTACCGGGAGTCGATCCAAGGCGTCGCTCGCCTTTTCCGGGGCAACGGGCACCCCACCGCGAAGGGGTTTCATCCAGCCGGGATTGTAGACGGGCGCTTCACTAGGGCCGGCGGCCCATGGTTCAGCGGCCGTGAATTGTCCTGTGGTGAAATACCATGAAAGCCCTGCCACCACGGTTGCGGCGGCCAGTCCCAGAATGGCCCACGCCTGACGTGACCGTCGCCGCGCGCGTTTGTAGGCAGACCAAGTGATACTCAAGGGACTCCATCCAGTGGGGAAACAGCAATGTCCTACGAGCGTAGGACAAGGCCCCGACAGTCAGAGTCGATATCCACAGTGTGCAGGAGATGTCACACTTCGGAGATGGGATGCTTCAGTGGGTTATTGCTCACGCATTACGCGCTGCAGGTCCTCTGTTGCCAGCGCGAGGAGGCCCCGCAGTTGCTCCACGCGCTGATCCGGAACATCGCCGGAAGCGTTGGCTGCGATAGCTTGATCCAGAAGTTTTTGGGCCTGTTTGTGGTTGGCCTTTGCGACGTCCAGGGCGTGCTCCAGAGTGGTCTCATGTTCCAACGTTGATTCGTTTTCCATGAACCCATTTTGGTCAGGTTTCCCGGCTGATACCAGTGACTCAGCCGGGAAACCCGTGAATACTTCGGCGTGCTTAGGCTCCAGCGCCTTCAAGCACTGCGATGGGAGCAACCACGTCGCGTGCCGGGAACGACGGCGGGTTTACGCCGGCCATTTCTTCCATGACACGGACTACCTGGCAGGAGTAGCCGAACTCGTTGTCGTACCAGACGTAGAGAACGAGGTTCTTGTCGTTGGAAATCGTTGCGAGGCCGTCAACGATGCCCGCGCGGCGTGAGCCAACGAAGTCAGTGGAGACAACATCGGGAGAGTCGATGTAGTCGATCTGCTTGCGAAGATCGGAGTGCAGGGACATCTCACGGAGGAAGTCGTTGACTTCGTCGCGGGTGGTTCCCTTTTCAAGGTTGAGGTTCAGGATGGCCATGGAAACATCCGGAGTAGGAACGCGGATGGCATTGCCCGTGAGCTTGCCCTGCAGTTCCGGAAGTGCCTTGGCTACGGCCTTGGCGGCACCAGTCTCCGTGATGACCATGTTCAGGGCCGCGGAACGGCCGCGGCGATCACCCTTGTGGAAGTTGTCGATCAGGTTCTGGTCATTGGTGAAGGAGTGCACAGTCTCAACGTGGCCGTGGATGATGCCGAACTTGTCGTTGATGGCTTTCAGCACCGGCGTAATGGCGTTGGTAGTGCAGGATGCCGCGGTGACGATCTTGTCATCATCGGAGATGTCCCGGTGGTTGATGCCGTGGACGATGTTCTTCAGCTCACCCTTGCCCGGTGCAGTGAGCAGCACACGGGAAGCACCCTTGCTCTGCAGGTGCTGGGAGAGACCCTCGGCGTCGCGCCAGCGGCCCGTGTTGTCCACCACCAGGGCGTCCTTGATACCGAAGGCCGTGTAGTCCACAGTGGCCGGGTTGTCCGAGTAGATGACTTGGATTTGCACGCCGTTGGCGGTGATGGTGTTGGCTTCCTCGTCCACGCGGATGGTGCCTTCGAAGGAACCGTGTACCGAGTCACGACGCAGCAGGCTGGCGCGCTTTACAAGATCGTTCTCGGCGCCCTTGCGCACTACGATCGCGCGGAGTCGCAGGCCGTGCCCGCCACCGGCCTTCTCAATGAGGATGCGGGCCAGGAGGCGGCCAATGCGGCCAAAGCCGTAAAGAACGACGTCGGTGCTGGTGCGGTCGTCTGCGCCACGCTTTCCCACGATTTCGGCGAGCTCGGCACGCAGGTACTCATCCAGCGAGGCGCCGTTGCCTTCGGCCCGGAACTTCTCTGTCAAACGTGCGATATCAATGGCGGCTGCGCCGAGTTCCAGCTCGGACAGGGCGTTCAGCAGCGGTGCGGTCTCTTCGAGCAGCAGCTCGTGGTTGCTCATCCGGCGCGCAAAGCGGTGGGCCTTCAGGATGTTCATGGTGGACTTGTTGATCAGGCTCCGGCCGTGGATGCTCGTGACCACGTTGTTTTCCCGGTACAACCGGCCGATCACCGGAATCATGGCCTCGGCGAGAGCCTCCCGGCCCATCCACTTATCAAGACAAGAATCTGACGTCTGGCTCACAGAACTACCTTCCTTGGGTCAACCACATACGTCTTCGTATGCAGATGGCAGCGGCCGCCCGGAGTAGTCCTGCGGCTCATGCGCCGGCGGGCTTCGGTCCACCCACAGCGCCTTGAACGAGAGCAAAGAAAATCCGCCGGCTGCGAACGCAGTCCCGGCGGCAGAACATCTACGTTCAGTAACCATTCTAGGGCGGAAGGAAGCGGTGAAGGCCGCCCCGCGGCGTGAAATCACTCACACGGCGGAAATTCGGGAGTAATAAATGGATGGGTCGACCGATACGCCGGGTTCTGTCATCCCCTGCCGTTACCGGAAAAGGAGTGGCGGCCATCCATCTACGAACGCCGTTGCCGACGCCCTCCAGCAGCCTACCCGGACACTCGGGCGAGCAGCCCTCAAGCGTGTCCTGTCTGGCCTTGCTCCGGGTGGGGTTTACCTAGCCTCCCCGGTCACCCAGGGAGCTGGTGGTCTCTTACACCACCGTTTCACCCTTACCTGCTGCGCTGCGATGCAAACATCACGACGCGCAGGCGGTCTCTTCTCTGTGGCACTGGCCTGCGGGTTACCCCGAGTGGGCGTTACCCACCACCCTGCTCTGCGGAGCCCGGACGTTCCTCGAGCCACTTTCGTGACGCGCGACCGCCTGGTCGACCCATCCGCCGTCCAGTCTACCGGCGTTGGGACCACCCAAAGACCCCGGTAATATCGACGGGTGCTGATTCTGCTGCCGCCTTCCGAAGGCAAGACCCCCGCTGCCAACGGTCCCTCCATCAACTGGGAATCGCTCAGCTTCCCTGAACTGAACCCGCACCGGGCAAAAGTACTAGAAGCGTTGGGCACGGTGAGCGCGCACGAGGATGCACTTGCGCTGTTGGGGGTCGGCGCCTCGCTGCGGGACGACGTCGAACGTAATACGCGGCTGCATGCCGAACCGGCCGCTCCCGCGCATCAGGTCTATTCAGGGGTCCTGTATGACGCCCTTGGCTACAACAGCATGACCCCGACGCAGCGCCGGAAGGCGAACGAATCCATCCTGGTGGTTTCCGCACTGTGGGGCGCCATCGGCTTTGGCGACCATGTGCCCGCCTACCGGTTGTCCATGGGAACTGCACTGCCCGACGTCGGACGCCTCGCGTCCTACTGGAAGCCGCAGCTTAACGCCGCCCTCGCCTCACGTGCTGAAGGTGAGCTCCTGGTCGATTGCCGCTCCAGCACCTACGCCGCGGCCTGGGCTCCCCCGGCGACGCAGACAGTCAATGTCAACGTCTTCAACGAGGCGAACGGCAAGCGCACGGTTGTCAGCCACTTCGCCAAACACACCCGCGGGGAACTTGCGCGACACTTGCTGACCCGGCGCGGCAAGGCGCCGGCAACCCCGGATCAGCTCCTGAAGGCCGCGGGGGAAATCTGGAGAACAGAACTTGTTGAGGGCACGGCCCGAAAGCCGCACGCGCTTAACATCATCCTGTCCAACTGACTGCTCCTGCCCAGCTGAGGTTGGGCTGCGTCAGTTCCACTCCGCCGAACGGACCAGGATGACACCTGAGTCCGGGCAAAAAACAATGTCGTCCTCTGCGGCTGCTTTGACTTCGGCAAGGTCGCCGGGGCTGAGCATCATGCCGGAGCCTTCGGATTTACCGTGGAACAGCCGGGCTGCACCGACGCCCCGCTTGGTAATGGTCTTCTCGTAGATGGCAAGCACTCCCGCGTCCAGGGATTCCGCGAAAGCGGCACGTTGCCCGCGGACCACCGTTTCTTCAGCGGCAATCTCTGCAATAGCCTCGTCCAGCTCAGCCCGGATGCTGCCGAACGAACCCTGGATGTCGTCCACGATCGCCTGCTGGGCAGCCTGACGCTCCCGCAACGTATCCAGGCGCTCCAGGATTTCGAGCTCCACGTCTTCAAGGTCCGAACGGCGCTTATTGAGTGAGGCAATGTCGCTCTGCAGCGCCACCAGGTCCTTGGACAGGCCGGTGCCGCTGTTGAGCCGGGTCTCATCGCGTTCAATGCGGGTGGCTACCTGCTCAACGTCGGCTTCCGCACGGCGAAGTTCCGCCTCGGCGTCGTGGACGGCAACCTTGGCAGCGCCAAGTTCGCCGTTGGCCACGTTCAACGCATCCGTGAGGTCCGTGATGCGTGGATCTGTTTCCAGAACCTTCCGTCGGCCGGCAAGCGACCTGAGCTTGGCATCGAGCCCCTGCAGTTCAAGCAATTTCAATTGTTCTGCCGGTGCTGCTTTCGCCACGCTTACCTCCGCTAATCGCCACCGGTCCTGGGGATCAGGTCCGGCCGGACCACCACTATCTGTATGGGCTGCCCGTATCTTTCTAGACTCTAGTCCCCGCCGGGAGTGAGTATGAAGTCCCATGGGTCGCTGTTGGTGCCGCTGACGCGGATCTCGACGTCGTAGCCCTGGTCTGCGAGCACGTTACCCAGCGCTTCGGCGGCTGCAGGCAGCCACAGCCACTCACTGGCAAAGTGCGAAACATCGATCAGGTAGGGCCTGCCGTTTGTGGCACCTTCGCGGGCCTCCGATGCCGGGTGGTGACGCATGTCTGCCGTGACGTACACATCCGCATGGCTGGCCCGAACGGCGTCGAACAGGCTGTCCCCGGCTCCACCGCAAACTGCGACACGCCGGACCAGGCCGTCTTTATCGCCAGCCACCCGGACTCCCCCGGCGACAGCGGGCAGCATCTCAAAGACGCGCGCTGCGAAATCACCGAGCGTCTCAAGTTCAGGGAGGTCCCCCACCCTGCCGATGCCCTCCTCCGGAAGGCCGTTGCTAGCAGCAGTCAGCGGAGTGACGTTCTCCAATCCGAAAGCGTCGGCCAGGACATCAGAAACCCCGCCCACTGCTGAATCACCATTGGTGTGCACGGTCAAAAGGCCCGTACCGGCCTCTATCAACCGGTGGACAGCGAGGCCCTTTGCGGACGTGGCTGCCACAGAGTTCACCCCTTTGAGAAGCAGGGGGTGGTGTGTGATGAGCAGTTCGGCTCCCCACTCCACGGCCTCATCGATCACGGCCAGCGTGGGATCCACAGCAAAGAGGATTTTGGTGACAGGGGCGTTGGGTCGGCCGACAACAAGGCCCACCTCATCCCAGTCTTCAGCCAGGGACTCCGGCCAGAGTTCCTCGACAGCCAGCAACACCTGACCGAGCGTAGGATCACCGCTGGCGTCAACTGTTTCGTCTTCTTCGACGGAATCCGCATCAGAAATGTCGGTGTTTACTGCTTCCATGCTCTTATTCTTCCCTACTGGGCCCGATCGGGCGGTTGCCGCACCGGCAGCACCTCCCTGGTGCCGTAATTCTCCCGTAAGGTGAAGCGGGAATCATCAGGCCCTCCGATCCATTGAAGAGAACATGAAAACTTTCGTACTTGGCGGCGGCTGCTTCTGGTGCCTTGATGCCGTATACCAGAAGACCCGCGGCGTCAGCTCGGTTGTATCCGGTTACACCGGCGGCCACGTCCGCAATCCCGATTACTACGAAGTGTGCTCCGGCACTACGGGCCATGCAGAAGTTGTCGCGGTGACATTCGATGAAACCGTGGTTCCGGAGGAAGTCATCCTGGACATGTTCTTCGCCCTGCACGACCCCACCACGCTGAACCGTCAGGGCTATGACGTGGGAACCCAGTACCGGTCCTCGATGTTCTACACAACGACGGAAGAGAAGGTGCTGTTCGAGGAAGCCATCGAGCGCGCCCAGGCCCTATGGTCCGATCCGATTGTGACCGAGGTCAGCCGTCTTCCCGAGTTCCATGAGGCCGAGGAAGTCCACCAGAATTACTATGCGAAGTTCCCGTATCAGGGGTACTGCCAGGTGATCATTAACCCGAAATTGGCTAAGGCCCGGAAATATTACTCTGCGTGGCTTACTGCTTAGCAGGGTTTCGATCCTGCTGGTTAGGCTGACCTCAGCAATCCCTCTTCAGAGATAGGCGTAATTTTCATGGCAAGGATCTACGACGACGTCACGCAGCTTGTCGGCCGCACCCCGCTGGTCCGTCTGAACCGGCTGACCGAAGGCCTCGACGCCACCGTTGCAGTCAAGCTTGAGTTCTACAACCCGGCCAACAGCGTCAAGGACCGTATCGGCGTGGCCATCATTGATGCCGCCGAGAAGTCCGGCGCCCTGAAGCCCGGTGGAACCATCGTCGAAGGTACCTCCGGCAACACCGGCATCGCACTGGCCCTGGTGGGTGCAGCCCGCGGTTACAAGGTCATCCTGACCATGCCTGAGACCATGTCCACTGAGCGCCGGGTCATGCTGCGTGCGTACGGTGCGGAAATTGTCCTGACGCCCGGTTCCGAGGGCATGCGTGGCGCCGTCGAGAAGGCACAGGAAATCGTCGCCAACACGGAGAACTCCATCTGGGCTCAGCAGTTCGCCAACGAGGCCAACCCGGCGATCCACCGCACCACGACCGCCGAGGAAGTCTGGGAAGACACCGATGGCGAAGTAGACATTTTTGTTGCTGGCGTAGGCACCGGCGGCACCATCACAGGTGTTGGCCAGGTCCTCAAGGAGCGCAAGCCCGGCGTGCAGATTGTCGCTATCGAGCCCAAGGACTCCGCGATCCTCAACGGTGGAGCGCCCGGTCCGCACAAGATCCAGGGAATCGGCGCCAACTTTGTTCCGGAAATCCTGGACACCAACGTTTACGACGAAGTCTTGGACGCTACCCTCGAGGACTCGGTCCGCGTAGCCCGTGAACTCGGCGCTCGTGAAGGTATCCTCGGCGGCATTTCCTCCGGCGCCATCGTGTGGGGTGCACTGGAACTGGCCAAGCGTCCCGAGAACGCCGGCAAGCTGATCGTCGCCGTCGTGTGTGACTTTGGAGAGCGTTACATCTCCACGGTGCTGTTCGACGACATCCGCGGCTAACACTTCGCCCGCACGCCTTCATTTCCTGTAGAAAGGTCTTTGTGAGCTTCTTCGCAAGGCTTAAGGAAGACCTCGATGCCGCCCGGTCCCACGACCCGGCGGCTCGAGGCTCTTTTGAGAACTTTTTCGCATACTCCGGCCTGCACGCCATTTGGGCCCACCGTGTGACGCACCGGCTGTGGCAGAATCCGGCGCTCCGTTTTCCCGCGCGCCTGATCTCCCAGCTGGCCAGGTTCCTTACCGGAATCGAAATCCATCCCGGTGCCACCATCGGCCGCCGATTCTTCATCGACCACGGCATGGGGGTGGTGATCGGTGAGACCGCAGAGATCGGCGAGGACGTGATGATTTATCACGGAGTAACGCTCGGCGGACGTTCGCTGGCCAAGGTCAAGCGGCACCCCACCATCGGTGACGGCGTGACCATCGGCGCAGGCGCAAAGGTCCTTGGGCCCATCACCATCGGTGCCGGCAGCGCAATCGGCGCCAATGCCGTGGTGGTCAAGGACGCGCCAGCGGAATCCATCATCACAGGCATTCCGGCCACATGGCGACACCGCGATGCACGGTCGGAAACCAAACCCGCTGTGGATCCGGCGGAGTACTACATCGAATACCGGATCTAGCCGGCGAGCCTTCTGTAAAAATTCCAGAAGACAGCGTCGAAGGCGCGGTCCGGAAGAACCCTTCGCAATGCCAGGACGCTCCAGGCTCCCCTGCCCACCGGGTAGCGGGTCCTGGGGCGTTTTGCCGTTGCGGCCCGTACTATCGTTTTCGCCACAACCCGCGCCGGGGTCGACAACACATGACCGGTTCCGGATGTTGATGCCAGTGCGGTAGCCACTACGTGGGCTTGCTCGCTGTAGGGCCCTCCGCCGGAGGCAGCCAACAGGCCCTCGCCCGCGATGGTGCCCCATTCACTGTCCGTTCCCGACGGTTCAATAATGACGACGTCGATGCCGTGCGGCCCCAGCTCCAGGCGCAGGGAATCACTCATTCCCTCAACGGCAAATTTGGTGCCGTGGTACCACGCTCCCAGGGGCTCATGGATCTTGCCGCCAATCGACGCCACATTGATGATCCTGCCTGAACGCGAGCGGCGCATCCCGGGTATGACGAGTTGGGTCATCCTCGCCAGGCCCATGACGTTGACCTCGAACTGGCGCCTGCCCTCAGCCAGTGGAACTTCCTCGAGTGAGCCGTAGGAGCCGTAGCCGGCGTTGTTGACGAGCAGGTCGATTCGCCCATGTGCCGCTTCAACCAGGCCAACAGCAGACGCCATCGATTCCTCCGAAGTGACGTCCAAGGACAGCACCGTGATGCCATGCTGCTTCAACGGCTCCATCTTGTCCACACGGCGTGCCCCTGCGTAGACGGTGAAACCGGCGGACCTGAGGGCGACGGCAGTTTCGAAACCGATTCCCGTTGAAGCCCCGGTGACAAAAGCGATACGGGGTGCCATGGCTGGTCTCCTTCAGTTGGGTACGGCAAAGGCCGGTCTCCACAGCGTAACTGGGAGGAACCGGCCTTTGACGGGAAGGTGCTGCTAGTGGGTGTCGACTGCCGAGATCTCGGACTTGTCTTCTCCCCACAGGGTGTGGAACGTGCCCTCGGTGTCCACGCGACCGTAAGTGTGTGCACCGAAGAGGTCGCGCTGGCCCTGGATCAGGGCAGCGGCAACGCGCTTGCGGCGCAGGCCATCGTAGTAGGCCAGCGAGGAGGAGAACACCGGTACCGGGATGCCCAGCTGAACTGCGGTGGCTACCACGCGGCGCCATGCCGGGAGGGCCTCGGCGATGGCCTTGGTGAAGGCCGGCGCGAACAGCAGGTTGGCTGGCTTCTCTTCGGCGGCGTAGGCCTTGGTGATGTCCTTGAGCAGTTCTGCCCGGATGATGCAGCCAGCGCGCCAGAGCGAAGCGATCTCGTCCAGCTTGAGGTCCCAGCCGTATTCCTTGGCAGCGGAGGTCAGCATGTCCAGGCCCTGGGCGTAGGAGACCAGCTTGGAGGCGTACAGTGCCTGGCGGACGTCCTCGACGAAAGTCTCGGGAATTTCCACGGAGGCTTCTTCGCCGGCCAGCAGTTCCTGGCCAAGCTTGCGCTGCTCGGTCTGGGAGGAGAGGCCGCGGGCAAAGACGGATTCGGCGATGCCGGAGATCGGAGAACCGAGCTCCAGGGCGGAGATGACCGTCCAGCGACCTGTGCCCTTCTGGCCAGCAGCGTCCACGACGATGTCCACGAACGGCTTACCCGTCTTGGCGTCAACGTGACCCAGGACCTCGGCGGAGATTTCGATCAGGAAGGAGGACAGGTCGCCCTTGTTCCATTCAGCAAAGATCTTGGACTGCTCGGCGGGCTCGATGCCGGCGCCGGAGCGGAGGAGGTCGAATGCTTCGCCGATGACCTGCATGTCGGCATATTCGATGCCGTTGTGGACCATCTTGACGAAGTGGCCCGCGCCATCGGTGCCGATCCATGCACAGCACGGTTCGCCGTCGACCTTCGCGGAGATCTTCTCCAGCAGCGGGCCGAGGGCGTCGTAGGACTCACGCGAGCCGCCGGGCATGATGGACGGGCCGTTCAGTGCGCCCTCTTCGCCACCGGATACGCCGACGCCTACGAAGTGGAGGTCCTTCTTGGCCAGCGCGGCTTCACGGCGGCGGGTGTCCTCGTAGTGCGAGTTACCGGCGTCGATGATGATGTCACCGGCTTCGAGAAGCGGTTCGAGCTGCTCGATCACGTTGTCAACGGGAGCGCCTGCCTTGACCATGATGAGGACGCGGCGGGGCTTTTCGAGGGAGTCGACGAGTTCCTGCAGGGTTTCCGTGCGGATGAAGTCGCCGTCCGTGCCGTGCTTTTCGAGCAGGGCGTCAGTCTTTTCCACGGAGCGGTTGTGGAGAGCCACGGTGAAGCCGTTGCGGGCGAGGTTGCGGGCCAGGTTGGCGCCCATCACCGCAAGGCCGGTGACACCGATGTGTGCTGACATCAAAACTCCAATTCGTTCGTGTGCAAACAGTCCCACCTACCCCCCTGGGGGCACGCAGGAAGCGAATTCAAAACCAGGGGCTGTAATAAACCATACGTATTAAAACCGTGGGCCGGAAAGCGGCGCCCACGTTTTGGAACGGCGCCGCGTCATAAACAGTCTATGATGCCGACCCGGATCCGACTGCGCACGGGACGTCCCCGCGCCACTATGCTTACCTCTATGTCAACCAGCCTCCACTACCGCGCCGTAGAGCATTTGGGCACCAGGATTGTCGGTGGCGCCCTTCCTACAGGCCACGTCATGCTGGCCGAGCATTTGGAAGACGAGCTCAAAGTATCGCGCTCCGTTGTCCGTGAAGCTGTCCGTGTACTGCAGTCGCTGGGGCTGGTGGAGACCATTAAGCGAGTGGGCATCCGGGTCCTCCCGGCCCACCGTTGGAATCCCTTCGATCCGCTGGTGATCCGTTGGCGGCTTGCCGGCGAGGGGCGTGGCGCCCAGTTGAGGTCGCTGGCCGAACTCCGTTCCGCCGTCGAACCTGTTGCAGCAGAGCTGGCCGCGGGAAACGCACCCGAAAGTCTTCGGCAGGAGCTGGTGGGCATCTCCCTTGCCATGAAGGAAGCCGGTGATGCCGGCGATATGGCCCGCTTCCTTGACCTCGATATCCGGTTCCATGCGCTGGTCCTCTCCGGCTCCGGGAACGAAATGTTTGCCAACCTTATTGGGCAGGTCACTGAAACCCTCACCGGCCGCACCGTCCATGGGCTCATGCCGGAACACCCCCAAAAGCAGGCGCTTCAGTGGCACATGGATGTCGCACACGCGATCGACGCCGGCGACGGTTCCGTCGCGCGCGATGCCGCCGCCAAGATCATGCGGCAGACCATCGCGGAGTTGGCACCCAGCTGGAATGACCAGCCCCGCGTCTTCGTCCCCATCGCGCAGAACTGACTGTCGCCAAAAGCCAGCTACTGCCGGAAGTTCAGCAACACCTTGCCGGATTCGGCTGAGTTCTTCGCCACCTCAAAGGCTTCCAGGGCTTGGGCGAGGTCGAACTCGTGTGTCACCACAGGATCGACAAACAGCGAGCCATCAGCCAGGGCATCAATGACCTCATCGATCTCGTTGTTGAAGCGGAACGAGCCAAGCAGTTCCAACTCGCGGGTGATGGCCAGTGAGATGAACACCGGCTGCGGTCCCGACGGCAGGAGCCCCACCATCACCACTTTGCCGCCCCGGGTAGCACCCTTGATGGCCGAGGCCAGTCCGAAATGGCTTCCAGAGGATTCAATAACGACATCGGCATCCACGGCGGCGATGGCATCCGCATCATCACCTTTAAGGACGTCATCGGCGCCAACGGCCCGGGCGATTTCCAAGGGCTTGTCATGCATGTCGACAGCGACGATCCTGGCCGCACCGGCACGCTTGAGAACGGCGACCACAAGCGCACCAATAGGGCCGCTGCCGATCACAAGTGTGGTCTTACCCTTGACGTCTCCTGCGCGTCCTACCGCGTGCCAGGCAACACTGGCAGGTTCAACCAGGGCTGCGGTGCGAAGATCCAGGTTTTCCGGCAGCGGTCGCAGCATTCGCGTGGGCAGGTTGGCGTAGCGGCTGAATGCGCCGTCCGTGTGCGGGTACCGGGCAGCACTGCCCAGGTACGTACAGCCCGGGGACAGATTTGGCCGGTCCTCCGGGTACCTGACGTCACCTGAGGCAGGGGTAGCCGGATGGACAGCCACACGTGTGCCAACCCCGGGGCCGGCACCATCAACAGCTTGCCGGACCACCACGCCTACGATTTCGTGCCCGAGGACCAGGGGTTCTTTGAGGACGGACTCCCCCGCTGCACCATGCAGCCAATAGTGCAGGTCTGACCCGCAGATCCCACCGTAGGCGATCTCCACCACCGCCTCATCGGGAGCAGGTGCCGTCAAGGGAATGTCTTCAATCCTGAGATCGCCCTTGCCGTGGGCGACTACGGCGGGGCCGAAGGCCGGGAGATTGATGCCCATCAGACCACCACCGTCATTCCGCCGTCGACGAAGATCGTCTGGCCGTTCACGAAATTGGATGCCTGCGAGGCGAGCCATACAGTTGGCCCGGCAAGATCGGCTACTGTACCCCACCGGCTGGCCGGCGTCCGGCCCAGGATCCACGAGTTGAAATCGTCATCATCCACCAGGTTCTGGGTCATTTCCGTGTGGATGTACCCGGGCGCTATGCCATTGATCTGCAATCCGGAGGCAGCCCACTCTGCAGTCATGGCGCGGGTCAGGTTGCGAAGTCCGCCCTTGGCCGCCACATAGGGTGCAATGGTGGGACGGGCAAGGTCCGTCTGGACAGAGCAGATATTGATGATCTTTCCCTGTCCCCGGGGGATCATGTGCCGGGCCGCTTCCCGGCCCACAAGGAAGGCGCTGGTGAGATTGGTGCTAATCACACGGTCCCAGTCCTTCACATCAAGGTCCAGCATGGAAACACGGTGCTGGATTCCGGCATTGTTCACCAAGATGTCAAGAGGACCCACGTTCTCCTCCACCCAGGCCATTCCTTCAGCGGCGGCCGTGGCGTCGGTGACGTCGAAGGCCAGGCTGTGGACCCTTCCCTCCGGGTAGTCAGCAGCCATGGCCTGCCGGGCTGCTTCCAGCCTTTCGGCATTGATGCCATTGAGCACCACGGTAGCTCCGGCATCCGCAAGCCCCCTAGCCAGGGCGTTACCGATCCCCCGGCTTGAACCAGTGACCAACGCAACCCGGTCGGTCAGATCAAAAAGTCCATTCATAGTTTGTACGTCATTTCTTCTTCGGTTGGGCCGTCTCTTCTTCAGTTGCCCCGGTCAGTTGCTGTTCGACGCCGCGGCTGCCACGCTCAGGTTTGCGATGGCCTGGCGAACCACGGCGAGGTCTTGGTCTCCGAGTCCTTGGCGCTTGAGTTCGTCATATAAATCGATTGCCGCCGAAGCCATGGGGACGGCGGAGCCAACCGCTTCAGCGCTGGTGAGCACGAAGCCCAAGTCCTTATGCATGAACTTGGCCGGCCCAGTCGGGGCATAGTCCTTGGCAGCCAGGCGGGGGCCTACGTTGTCCAGCACCCGACTTCCGGCCAGCCCTCCCGAGAGGACCTCGTAAAGCGCCACCACATCCATGCCGGAGCGTTCCGCGAGTTCGGCCGCTTCGGCCAGCGCCGCCGTCGTGGTTCCTACAATGAGTTGATTGCAGGCTTTGGCGAGCGACCCCGATCCAAGAGGACCCATGCGGCGCACCGTGGTCCCCATGGTTCCCAAGAGCGGCTCGAGCGCTTCGAACTGGCTTTCGGTCGCGCCCACCATGATGGCCAGGCTTCCGCTTTGTGCCCCGGAGGTGCCGCCGCTGACCGGCGCATCAACCACCGCGGCGTTGCCACCGGATGCCTGGTGAACAGTCTCGCCGAACAGCCGGACTGCGGTTGGTGAGACGCTGCTCATGATGACGACGGCGGTGCCCGGCTCGGGTGGATCGTTCCGCCATGACTCGAGCAATTCCGTGGCCGCTTCCTCAATGAAGGGCAGGTCAGGGAGCATGAAGATGATGGTGTTTTCGTTGCGCAGCTCTGCAACGCTGGCTGCGCGGCGGACGCCGGAGAGGTCCTCAAAAACGGTGTCGGAGCGGTTCCAGGCGATGACATTCCATCCTGCGCCGGCGATGTTGGAAGCCATGGACGCTCCCATGAGTCCTAGGCCGACGAAGCCCACGCGTTTGCTGGTCACGGTAGGTAACACCTCACTTCTTTGTGGTCATCCAAGAGATTTCTGTTCAATATCCTAGCCTCCATTCAGTATGATGAACACCATGACGACTGACGAACTTACCATCGCCATCGCTGTGCCGCTCGAAGCAGAGCACGTAGAGCTGATCCGCGCTGTAGATCCCTCTGTAACCGTTTTTTACGATCCCGAACTTCTTCCGCCGGAAAGATTCCCCGCCGATCACGCTGGCGATCCGGAGTTCAAGCGCACGCCGGAGCAGGAGGAACGCTACTGGGCCATGCTTAACAGGGCCCAGGTCCTGTACGGCTTCCCTAACGAGAGCCCGGCCGGACTGGCGCGCATAGCCGACAGCAACCCCCACCTGCAATGGATCCACGCCATGGCGGCCGGAGCGGGTGGCGCCGTCAAGGCATCCGGCCTGGACACGGAAACCCTTCAAAAGTTCCGCGTGACGACATCCGCGGGTGTCCATGCGCTGCCCCTGGCAGAGTTCTCAGCCTTCGGCATCCTCAACGGGTTCAAGCGCAGCGCCGAAATGGCGCAGGACCAGGCCACCAAAAACTGGCCTGAGCTGCGGACGCCCACCAAGCTGGTCAACGGCTCCAAAGTGGTCATCGCAGGCCTCGGCGAGATTGGCATGGAGACGGCTCGAATCGCCCGGGCCTTGGGGATGAAGGTCAGTGGAACGAAGCGCACTGTGGAACCGATGGAGGGGATCGACGAGGTCACCACCAATGAGGGCCTCCCCGGCCTGCTGGCGGACGCCGACGCAGTGGTGAACACACTGCCCGGCACCCCATACACGGAGAAGCTGTTCAACAAGGACATTTTCTCCGCCATGAAGCCGGGAACCGTATTCGTCAACGTCGGCCGCGGCACCGTAGTGGATGAGGTCGCTTTGCTGGAAGCCCTGAACAACGGCCAGGTCTCATACGCCTGCCTCGATGTATTCGCGGTGGAGCCACTTCCGCAGGACAGCCCTTTGTGGAATCATCCCAAAGTTCTGGTGTCACCGCACACCTCGGCATTAAGCACAGCGGAAAACCGGCTCATCACGGAACGCTTCTGCAGCAACCTGCGCACATTCCTGGACGGTGGCGAACTCCCCCACCTGGTTGATCCGGTCCACTTCTACTAGGCCGGAAACTACCATCCTGTGGCGTCAAACCACCTCTCGGACAACGTCTCGGTCATGGTCCTGACGTAGGTACTCGAGAGGTGGTTGTCGTCGAGGTAGACATATACGTTGCCGACGATGCCCGGGCATGACGTGCCGTCGCAGATGAGGTCCGTCATGTCCAGGATGGACAGCCCCGTGAAAGTACCCTCCAACTGTTCCAAGGGATTGCTATCGGCAAGCACCGACGACTGGGCTGGACGGCAGCGTGGGTCCTCTACGCCGGACGCCATCGCACACTCACTCGGGCTGAATGAGAAGCGCGGGTTGTCCCTCATGGCGATGACCTCAATGCCCTGGTCAGTGATCTCGCCAACCAGTTCGTCAAGACCCCAAGTGAGGTCCTCGTCCGGCGAGTCTGTAACTGCTGCCGTCCCCACAAGGAAGACAGCATCGGGCTGATGGATCCGGATGTGTTCCCGGACGTTTCGGTTGAAGGCGTTGCATTCGTCCCCCACCTCGTCCGTTTCGGTCATGAACGGGCAGGCCCCGAACGTGATGGCCTGGACACGCCACTGGTGTTCCCTGGCCAGCGGGCCGATGGCTCCAAGCCACTGAAGCGAATGGGACTGACCCACCACAAAGACGGTCCTCTCGGCGTCAGCACCGACGTCGTTCTGCTGGCACTCTGCAAACAGCACCGGATCCGTTGGACGAAGATCTCCGGTACATGCGCCGTCGAGCCTTCCCCAATCTTCCGGCAGCTGCTCAGGGGTGGGCAGCGTCCGCGCGCCCTCGCTAACAAGGTCGACATATCCGGGTAGCAACGCCCGCGCCCCCGGGTTATCGTCGGCATTCTGCGAAGCGGTAATGTTCTTCGCCATTTGTTGCTGGTATCCGAACTGCACCATCGGAGCGGCAGCGACCGCAAGACAAACAAATACAGCCAACGCCAGACGCCGGCGCTTGGCCTCCGGCCATCGCCATGCACGCAAGGGTTGCTCCACAAACCGGGTAGTGAGGAACGCCAACAGCAGCGACGCACCCACAATCAAGGTGCCGGTGATCGCATCTGCATGGTCTTGGCCGATCCACACCAAAGTAATCACCAACAACGGCCAATGCCACAAGTAGAGCGCATAGGAGGTAGATCCCAGACCCACCAACAGCTTGGACGAAAGGATCCTGTCAACTCCGAAGCGGCTGCCCGATCGCCCCGCGACAATGACAGCCACGGCCGCGAGGGTCGGCCACAAAGCCACAAACCCAGGAAACGCGGTCTGCACCTGAAGAAAGGCGCCACAGCTCAGCATGGCGGCCACCCCTACCCAGCCAAGCACGCCTCGCAGTCCCCGCCCGGGCCGAAGATACGGAAGCAACAGCGCCACCAGCGTGCCCAAGGCAAACTCCCACAACCGGGCAAAGGTATCGAAGTAGGCCAATTCCTGATTGGCCGCCGTGAAATAGATCGAATACGCCAGCGATACTGCGAAGATCAGCCCGAAGACTCCAAGCAGCACGGCCCGGTACCGCAGATTCAGACGGCGGCACACCCAGGCCGTGGCAACGAAGATGGCCGGCCAGAGAATAAAGACCTGCCCTTGGATGGACAGCGACCAGAAATGCTGAAAAGGACTCGCCAGGCTGTGGTCTGCCGCGTAGTAATTGACCACCTGGCGCTGGAGCAGCCAATTTTCGACGTAGAACAGCGAAGCCCATCCCTGGCTGACTATTTCGATCCAGCGTGTGCGGGGAATGAACACATACGTGGCCGCGAGAGTGCCAAGCAGGACCACGACGACGGCAGGCAGCAGCCGCCAGAACAGGTGCAGCCAGTGCCTCACCAGTGATACCGGCCGCGCGTCCTCGTAGCGGCTGACGAATTGCAACGTCATCAGGAACGCCGAAATCAGCAGGAAGACGTCCACTCCACCGGAAACCCGGCCGAACCAAATGTGGTAGGAGACGACCATGAGTACGGCCAAGGAACGCAGGCCCTGGATCTCAGGCCGAAACGTAGCCTTCCCTGCCCCGGCCCGGACCTGCCCGGTACTCTCCGGTGACGCAAGGCCCTTGGTTGCCGTCATCGACACGCTCCTCTTTCGCTGCACCAATTCTGCACTGCCACCCGCGAATTTCCACCACAGTCTGAGCCACTCATTTTTGTGTTCAGTCGCAAAACAGCGCGGCACCCTCTTGAAGGAGGTGCCGCGCTGTTTTGAGTATTCCTGGTGCAGGTGCTTTTGCGGAACCTACTTTGCGTCTTCGGTACTGACGAGGTCCCTGCCAGCCGTCTCAGGGGTAAAGAATGTGGTCACGAAGGAGATGAGCGCCAGGACCAGGGAGTAGATGGCCAGGACCAGCCATGAGTGGTTGGTGGCGGCCAACATCAGCGCGCCGAGCAGCGGTGCAAGTCCGCCAGCCAGGACCGCCGAGATTTCGCGACTCATGGCGACGCCGGTGAAGCGGTACTGCGAGCCGAACAATTCTGGAAGGAGGGGGCACTGGGGGCCAAGCATCGACTGGACGCCGATTGCAATGCCTACCGCCATGACTACCCATACCAACGTGACGTTCCCCAAAGTGACCAGGTAGAAGGCAGGAACCGCGATGATCGCCTGGAAGAGTGCGCCGTAGCGGTACACAGGAACACGGCCGAACCTGTCGGACAAGGCACCGAAAGTTACCACCATGACGGCGGCGAAACCGGCCGCGATCAGCAAACCCACAGGACCGATGGAGTTGTTACCAGCGAACACGCCCGCCGGCATGCTCATGAAGGACACCAGCAGCGCGGAGTAGATCGAAGAGTTGCCGTTCTCCCCCATCCGAAGACCGATGCCGAGCAACACGTTCTTCTTGGAGTGCTTCCAGAGAGCGCCAATGGGGTTCTTGACCACGTTCTTGTGCTTCTCCAACTCCTGAAACGCGGGCGTTTCCTTGAGCTTGAGACGGATGAAAATGGCCACGGCGATCAGAATGAAACTGGCCAGGAAAGGCACCCGCCACAGCCACCCCTGAAGGACAGCCTTGTCCGCCATGGCAATGAGCGCGAAGGTGCCGGCACCGAGGAGCGTGCCCAACTGAATGCCGACAAACGGCAATGAAGCGAAGAACCCACGACGACGGCGCGGAGCCACTTCTGAAATCAGGGTCGTAGCGCCGGCTTGCTCGGCTCCGGCCCCCAACCCCTGGATGATTCTCAGCGTGACCAGCAATACAGCGCCGAGCATTCCGGCTTGTTCGAAGGTGGGAAGAAGGCCAATGGCGAAGCTTGCAGTTCCCATCAAAGCGATGGTGAGGATGAGGACCATTTTCCTTCCGAACCTGTCCCCGATGTAGCCGAAGATCAAACCGCCAAACGGACGGGCAGCAAAGCCAACGCCGTAGGTGGCGAACGACGCAATCAACGCGCCGTCAGGGCCCAGCGGAGAAAAGAACAGCGGACCGAAGATCAGCGCCGAAGCCAAGCCATAAATGTAGAAGTCGTAGTACTCCAGCGCGGAGCCGACAGAGCTGGCCAGCGTAGCCCGCCGGAGCTGTTCCGGCTCAACTACAGCGTCCCCGGCCTCGGCCGCGAGCTTTTCATTTGCACGAGTTATCACAAGCACTCCCTCAAAATCACCCCGGGCCCCCGTTGGCCCAGCGAGATAGTGATGGCATCACCGCCAAGATCACTATGATGAACAGCGTACAGCTTGTTGAACGCACTGCCAAGGTTGTAATCAGATTTATTTAGAGCGTTTGAAAAGAACTAACCCATGGGGTTACCCAGGGAACGCGCCAATTCCTTAAGTTCCTTGACCATGAGGGCGCCCTGCTCCTCCGAGTAGGTGGCCTTGAGCGCTGTCACCGACAGGCCAAGGCTTGGGCCATGTGCCCCGTGGGTAGGGACCGGCACGGCCAGGCAGACTACGCCTACCGTGGACTCCTCATCCTCGAAGGCGTACCCCTGCTTGCGGATGGTGGAAATCTGGGCCTTGAGCTCTTCCGTGGTCTTAAGGGAGTTCGCCGTCATGGTGGGCAACTCCATGCCATCCGGGAACATCGCGTCGATATCGTGATCGTGAAGCTGTGCAATCAGGGCCTTGCCGACGCTGCAGAGCGAGACGGGCATCTTATCGCCGATGTTGGACGTCAGTCTGACCGCTGGATGACCTTCATAGCGCGCCAAATAGATGACGTGGTCGCCGTCGAGCATCGCAATTCTCACAGTCTCTCCCGAGAGCGTAGGCGCTTGCTCGCAGTACTTGTAGAACTCCTGCACCTCGTCCAGGCGACTGAGGTATGCAGCCCCCAGTTCCACAAGCTTTCTCCCCAAGGCAAAGTCGGCACCTTGGCGGGTAATGAGCCGCGCTTCTTCCAGCGCCAAGAGCAGGTTGGACGTGGAGGACTTGGGAATCCCGAGTTCACGCGAGAGATCGCTCAGCGTCAGTCGGCCCGTAGGGGACTCGGCCAGCACCTCCAACACGGCTGCAGCGCGAGTGACGGCAGGCGCCGGCGACGAAGCGCCCAGCCCTTCGGAACGGGAGGTGCGGGAATCGGCCATGATTCTCCTTCGACATCGCTATTCGACTGTTCATTCTGCTGAACAATACTCATCATAGTGGAATGGGGCCGTCTCAGCAGGGTGAGTTGAGCCCCACGCCGCGTCTCCGGTGAGACCGTACTTTCCAAACCCAAAAGTTCTCTGTATATTCATCTTCGAGCTCTCCACCGCGGCATCCCCCAATAGTCGTGGTGGAGAGCTCATCCATTTCCGGCGTCAGCCTAAGCAGCAGCGAGTTCCTCGCCCCGGAGGCGCCAGCCCCCACCAGTTCCGTCCCTCACCAGTTCCCAGGTAGCGATGCCGGACCGTGGGTTGCTCCCTAGGCGGACCTGGACCTGCCAGACTTCAATATCAACCCGCCCTTGCCCCCTGGGCATCCGGCGGGACTGCTCCCACCAGGCAACCCGCTCAAACCACCGCACTGGTTCCACCACCATGCGCCACTCCCGGCCGCCCCTCATGATGACCGCCGGGGCGCCCGGCTCAACTGTGACGATGTGTACGTGCTCCATGGAAGAAACCGTAGGGTGCAGGTCTGACATTGAAGATCGTGGGCGGCTGGAAGGAGGCAAACAAAAACCCCGCCCTCCAAGCCTTTCGACTTGAATGACGGGGTTTTCCTGGTGGGTCCTACCGGGATCGAACCGATGACATCCACGGTGTAAACGTGGCGCTCTACCAGCTGAGCTAAAGACCCAAACCGCGGCTTCCGCGCTTCGCAACTTCCTCCGCGCTTCAACCAACGAACAATGACTCTACATGATCAACCGCCCGAAACACCAATCGGCGCAGGAGCTTGTGGAAGATCCGGCAAAGACCGCGCAAGATAGTCCAATGCGCCGCTGACTCCCAGTTCCAATTTCACTTGAGCAAAGTCGTCGCCGCGGGTAGTTCCCCGGTTGATAATGACCACTGGTTTTCCCGATTTTGCGGCGTGGCGCACGAACCGCAATCCGCTCTGAACCGTCAGCGACGATCCCGCCACCAAGAGGGCGTCCGCGTTATCCACCATCTCGTAGGCGCGGGCCACCCTATCCTTGGGGACGTTCTCACCGAAGTAGACAAAGTCCGGCTTCAACGTCCCACCGCAAATGGGACAGACCGCCATCACGAACGAGGTAATGAGCTCGTGGTCCTCAACTGTTGCGTCAGCGTCCGGAGCCATCTCTACTACACCGGACTCCAGCGCCGCCTCGAGGAAACCGGGATTGATTTCTTCAAGGATCGCTGCGATCAAGCGCCGGGTGAAGGTGTGTCCATTGCTGAGGCAAACCACTTGGTCGAATCGGCCGTGCAAGTCCACCACGTTGATGCTTCCGGCGTCCTCATGGAGCCTGTCAACATTTTGTGTAATGAGACCGGACAACAGGCCGCGACGTTCCAGAACCGCGATTGCCTTATGGCCGGCATTAGGATCGGCCTGCCTGAGGTGGGACCAACCGATGTGGTTCCGCGCCCAATAGCGCCGCCGGTTTGCCTCACTTCCCACGAACTCCTGGTAGGTCATGGGGTTCCGGGGCGCAGAACCGGGCCCACGGTAGTCAGGAATCCCTGAATCGGTGCTCAGCCCGGCTCCGGTGAGTACAGCTAAGCGCTTCCCGCTTAGGAGATCCCCGGTAACCTCGAGTGCCTGCAACTCTTCGGGGTCAAGTTGCCCTACGGGCGCGGAGGGCATGCTGGCAAATCCAGTCATACCGACTCCGGGCCTGGGATGGTTCATGACTGCTGGTCCGCCAAAGACGACAACGCCCGGCGATACTCGGCAAAGTCCCTCGCTTGGCCGCGGGGATTGACAACGACATAGCGGATGACGCCTGTAGCGTCGATGA
The DNA here is from genome assembly GCF_059759005.1 of Paenarthrobacter sp. GQ52. Classification (NCBI taxonomy): domain Bacteria; kingdom Bacillati; phylum Actinomycetota; class Actinomycetes; order Micrococcales; family Micrococcaceae; genus Paenarthrobacter; species Paenarthrobacter sp. GQ52. Next base: position 1,205 of record NZ_JCAXEJ010000009.1, on the reverse strand, counting down.
TGAACGTCCCCCTTAGGGCCATTCCACTCGCTTCATCGAAGACGCCATAGTCCCGTGCCACGGCCCCATGCGGCCAGAAGTCCGCCAAGAGGTCGAAGCCAAAGTTCTCATGCTCCGCGTAGGCCCGTTGTGCGAACTTACTATCTACGGACAACGCCAGTACCGTGGCATTCGAATCCTTGAAGTCCGCGATGTTGTCGCGAATCTCACAGAGTTCGCCGGTGCAAATGCCGGAGAAAGCAAAGGGAAAGAACACGAGGACAACGTTGCGGCCCCGGTAGTCGGCCAAACGGACAGGCTCGCCGTACTGATTCAGCAGTTCAAAATCCGGCGCAAGTTGCCCCGCTTCAGGAACGAGCACCTGGGCCGGAGCCTGTTGGACTGCTGTCACTTGTTCTTCTTGGGCACCAAACGCGTGGCGCTCCAGTCCTTTGAGACCCCTGCCGATGTAGTCAGGTGTAGTCCTGAAGTGGGGGCGGCATCCTGGATGTCTGCAGGAGAAACGTAGTTGTCACGGCCCGACTTTGGCGTCAGTACCCAAACAACCCCGCCTTCCTTCAGGTTGGTGAGCGAATCCATCAGGGCATCAACAAGGTCACCGTCGCCATCCCGCCACCAGAAAACAACAGCATCCACGACGTCATGATCATCTTCATCCAACAACTCGGAGCCTGTGACATCTTCGATGTCGTCACGCAAGTCGAAATCGACGTCGTCGTCGTAGCCGCGTTCCTGAATCAGATCCCCATCTTTGAAACCCATTCTTTCCGCCACATTTACCGATGTGGCGGCGTCGGCCTCGCTCACGTTTCCTCCTTTTGCAGTGACTTCCATTACTAACAGCCAACACCCTTTGGGCGTGTGCTTCAAGCTATTGTCCCAGCCAGCGGCCATATTCCGCATTCCACACGGTGTTTGGACGCCAAGAGGATTGCGTGCTTTGCGTCACGGAGGCCGCGGGAGTGTGACATACAACGCCCCCAGGCGCCCACGGCTACGCATCGCGACGCCGCGAAAGCTAGAGTGGCCATGAGCGCTACGGCTGCAGGGCGACCGCCCCGAGAAGTTCCACAGGCAGCCAAGCGCTCACAAGACCTGCCCGGCGCATCCGACCGGGCTGTTGAAACAGAGATGTCGCACACGACGCGTTCACGACGGGCAGTTACCCTGCCGGACTTGAGGCGCCGATGCATGCGCCTAAAGGA
>NZ_JCAXEJ010000008.1:0-190413 GCF_059759005.1 Paenarthrobacter sp. GQ52 | reverse complement strand
GCGGGGCCAATCAGACCTGGTGGTACACCCACGACAGGCTCCGCAAGGCCTACCGGCTTCTGGAACGACTCAGCCAGGCCGGGACGCTGTTCACCTATCTGCGCGCGGAGTTCGCCGGCCTGCAGATCGCCTCGACTACTAATCGCATCGAAGGCGGCACCAACGCCCAACTCCGGTTGCTGCTGCGGGCCCACCGGGGCATGAGTGAAGAGCACCGAAAACGCGCGATCGAGTGGTACCTCTACCTGCACAGCGAACAGCCCCTGCCACCAGCCAAACTCATCAAAGCCGAGCATTACCGTCCCGCCAAGACCGAAGCCATCACCACGACCGAGCAGAAGCCCGGGCCCGAGCTCTACAGCACCGGACTCAGCGCCGACGAAGGACTCTGGCATCGCAAAGGATGGGCAGGCCGCACATGACACACCCGAGATTTACACACGTTTTGTCCTATAACCCACCATGGCGGGCCAGTTTTGTAAGGAGAAAGAGCTAGGAGGTCTGACGGTTTCCACGGCCGCCAAGGGCACGTGTCACGTCGCCGGCCTTCTTCAAGGTGGCCCGCAGTTCCTTTGGAAGCGAGAAAAGCAGGTCTTCCTCTGCTGTCACCACTTCCTGGACCTCGCCGTAACCGTAGTCAGCCAGAAGCCGCAGAACATCTTTGACAAGTACTTCAGGGACAGAAGCGCCGGAGGTCACGCCCACAGTGGCGACGCCCTCGAACCAGGACTCGTCCACTTCATTGGCGAAGTCCACTCGGTACGAGCTCTTAGCACCATATTCGAGGGCTACCTCAACCAATCGCACAGAATTGGACGAGTTGGCCGAACCCACAACGATCACGAGGTCAGCCTGCGGTGCGATCTTCTTAATGGCCACCTGACGGTTTGTGGTGGCGTAGCAAATGTCATCGCTGGGGGGATCCTGCAGCGTGGGGAACCGGTCCTTAAGGAGGCGAACCGTCTCCATGGTTTCGTCCACGCTGAGAGTGGTCTGCGAAAGCCAGATGGTCTTCTCCGGATCCCGCACGGTGACCTTGTCTACCTCGTGCGGTCCGTTGATGATCTGGATATGCTCCGGGGCCTCACCGGCGGTTCCTTCGACTTCCTCATGGCCTTCATGGCCGATGAGCAGGATGTCGTAGTCTTCCTTGGCGAAGCGTACAGCTTCCTTGTGGACTTTAGTCACCAGTGGGCACGTCGCGTCGATGGTGCGCAGTCCGCGGTCCTCGGCTGATTGGACCACTGCAGGAGAGACACCGTGTGCCGAGAAGATGACCAGGGCACCTTCGGGAACCTCGTCGGTCTCCTCGACGAAGATGGCTCCTTGTTCCTCCAGGGAGCTGACCACATGCACATTGTGAACGATCTGCTTGCGCACATAAACGGGAGGGCCGTAGTGCTCCAGGGCCTTCTCCACAGCAATGACAGCCCGGTCCACGCCGGCGCAATAACCGCGGGGAGCCGCCAACAGAACCTTCTTGGGCCCCGTGACGGGCGCCGCTGCCTGAACCTCTTCCGGGGAACGGCGTCTACGGGGCACCGTGGGCATAGGAATGGAAACTGCTGTGCTGGTCATTCCTCCATGCTACCGGGCCGGACTTTGCCTCCCTGCTATCGGGCAGGACTTTAGCTGCTGGCCGAACGTGACCCTCGTCGCCCTGACACAACGGAAGCTATGACGCCGGACACAAAGACTCCACCGGACGCCACCGCTGCGATGAGGATCCATTCCCCGAAGCCTGCCTTGGCTGCCGTGAGGAACTCCTGCTTGAACAGCTCAGCCACGCCGTTTGCGCTGGACAGACTGCCAACCACTCCCCCGGCAAGATCCGCCCCGGCCGTCCAGAGAGCAGCAAGCGCCAAGCCGCCCAGTCCGAGGAAGACCAACACCAAGGACCGCCGGCGCGCGGCGACAAGCGCCAGGAGAATGGATATCAGGGCACCGAGTGCGGCCACCCACCACAGGGGTGCGAATGCCGCCACCCGCTCCACCAGTTGGCGGTGGGAGGGCTCCCCCAGGGACACCAGGCTTTCCGCAGGAACATCAATCCGAATCCGGGTGGCCTCGGCAAAATGATCACGAATGAGCCGAACCAAAGGGCTGATATCAAGGACCAGGGCAGTGGTGGTGGCGGCCTCCTCCGGTTGGTTCGCTTCGCCGAAGTTCAACCTGTGGCTGTTGCGTACTGTCTCTTCCCACGCTTGAGGGTAGTCGCTCCACGATTGCATGCCCGATGCAGCGCTGCGGAGCGCGTCGGCCGCCAAGGACTGGATAGGTCCTGGAAGATCCACGGAGGACTCGAAGGTTCCAACAGCGGCCGTGGCCAGGCGGTCTTGGAATTCCGGATCGTTGCCTAATTCACCTGCTATGCCTACAAAGCCCTCTTCTTTGACGATGTTCTGGTCAATCCACGCCGTTGGAACGGCCACAGCCGTAAGAATTAAGGCGAGGATAACTCCCAATGCTGAAACAAAAGTACGCAAGGTCATCCTCAGGCTCGGGGGCTATGGCACCATCCTAGGTCTGTCCACATGGCAGAAAAAATGTCGGAGGCGTCGCCCAAGCTATGGATAGAGTTGGAAGGCCGGTTGGCAACCACAGCCGCACCCCTGAGCGAGGACTATGACAATGCAGGAAAAAACACGGCGACTGAACCAGCCATGGACCCACCATGTCCGCTGAAGCGACACCGGAATCCACGCTGCCGGGGACTGCCGCCGAAACCAGCCCGGACAACCCCTGGCCCCTGCAATTGCTGTCCCGCAAGCTCAAGGCACACATAGAGCGGGCTCCGGCTGCATGGATCGAAGGTCAGGTCATTGAACTGAACCGCCGGGGCGGTAACGCTTTCCTGACCCTGCGTGATGTTGACGCAGAAATTTCACTTCCGGCATCGGTCTGGTCAACGGTGCTTGACCGCCAGAAGATACCCCTGGAACGGGGTTCCCGGGTGGTTGCCTTGGTCAAGGCGGACTTCTGGGTCAAGACCGGCCGCTTGAACATGTCCGTCAAGGACATTCGTCCGGTAGGCCTGGGCGATCTACTGGCAAGGATCGAACGACTTCGCCAGGCTTTGGCAGCCGAGGGACTATTCGCGGGTTCGCGGAAGCGCAAACTCCCGTTGCTCCCCCACCGCATCGGCCTCATCACGGGTCGGGATTCCGATGCCAAGAAGGACGTCCTTCGCAATGCAGCGTTGCGCTGGCCAGCAGTTGAGTTTGACGTTCGCGAAGTGGCTGTCCAAGGCAACACCGCCGTTTCGCAGATCATCGCGGCCCTAAAGAAACTGGATGCCGACCCCCACGTGGATGTCATTGTCCTCGCCCGCGGTGGCGGCGCGCTGGAGGATCTCCTGCCGTTCAGCAATGAAGACCTCATTCGAGCCGTCTCGGCCGCGACCACTCCGATTGTTAGTGCAATCGGCCATGAAGCTGATCGTCCGATCCTGGACGACGTAGCGGACTTACGTGCGTCAACACCCACAGACGCGGCCAAGCGCATAGTTCCGGATGTGGCCGAAGAACTGGCCATGGTTCGCCAGGCGCGGGACCATCTCCGCCGAAGTATCAGCCGCATGGTGGACCGCGAGACTGATCGACTCCATGCACTGAGGTCCCGGCCCGTATTGGCCACTCCTGCTTCGATGGTGGATGCCCGCTCCGAAGACATCCACCGCTTGCAGCGCAGGACCCATTCTGCGGTCAGCACCGCGGTACTCAGGGCATTGGACCAAGTCCACCACTTGCGTGCGCAGGTCCGTGCCCTCTCACCCCAAAAAACACTGGACCGCGGTTATGCCGTTGTCCAGCTCCTCGGCGAGGACCAGACGGGGCACCACGTGGTGAGCAGCCCAGAGGAAGCACCGGAGGGGACGCCGCTAAGCGTCCGCGTAGCTGAGGGCCGTTTCAGGGCTGTTTCCGCCGGCCAAGGACAACTCGTCGAACACTAAGACTGCTGAAACCACCGTCACCACCACATCAAAGGACACCATGACTGAGAACAATCCAACGGCACCGGAATCCTTGGACAGCTTGAGCTATGAGGAAGCCCGCGAACAACTCGTGGCCGTCGTAGGGCGCTTGGAAGCAGGCGGAGCCAGCTTGGAAGAATCGCTAGCGCTTTGGGAGCGCGGCGAGGCACTGGCCAAACGCTGCGAGGACTGGCTTGAGGGCGCACGCAAGCGTCTGGCCACCGCCCGTGATGCAAGCAGCGACGGCGGAGCCCCGGCCGGCGGCAGTCCTACGGCCTAGGACTCCACCACGAGGGCTCGCTCCGCGGCGACGTCAAAGTCAGCCTTGGGCCAATCCAGTTGCAAACCACCCAGGGCATCCAACAGCAGTTGCTGGACGGCGATGCGGGCGTACCACTTCTTGTTGGCGGGCACCACGTGCCAAGGTGCGATGTCGGTTGACGTTTTCTCGAACGCCGTGCTGTACGCGTCCATGTAGTCATCCCAGTACGCACGTTCCGCGAGGTCGCCGCGACTGTATTTCCAGTGCTTACCGGGATCGTCCAAGCGGGCGATGAGGCGCTTTTTCTGCTCGTCCTTGCTGATGTTGAGCATGACCTTGACGATGGTGGTTCCCTGCTCGTGCAGGCGTGACTCGAAGTCGTTGATGGCTGCGTAACGGCGCTCCAGTTCGCCAGCGTCAGCCCAGCCATGGACGCGATGAATCAAGACGTCCTCATATTGTGAACGGTCAAAAACACCCACCATTCCGGCCGCAGGGGCTTGTTTTTCGATCCGCCAGAGGAAGTCGTGCGATTTTTCCTCGTCCGTCGGCGCCTTGAAAGCGGTCAGCTGCACACCTTGCGGGTCCATCGCTCCCACAACATGGCTGACAATGCCGCCTTTGCCCGCAGTATCCATGGCCTGAAGAATGAGCAGGAGCCTCTTGGGGCTACCGAACTTCCCTTCGGCAAAGAGCTTTTCCTGCAGTTCCGCAAGTCGATCATCCTGGGCGGCCAGCAGCGCCGTGCCATCAGCTTTCACACCGGTGTAGCCCGGGGTGGATTCAGGGTCCACGCCTGCCAGCGTAAACCCCGAGCCCACCCTGAGTACTTCGGCCGGACTTTTGGCGAACTCAACTGCAGCAGCCATTGGCATGCCTTTCTGCCCGGCCGCGCCCCCGTGGCGCGGCTATGGACCTCAGGCTAGTTGCCCGGGTACCTCGACAGGAAGTCCGCCATGCGACCAATGGCTTCTTCGATGTCCTTGACGTTGGGCAAGGTGACCATTCGGAAGTGATCCGGACGAACCCAGTTGAACGCGCGCCCATGGGAGACCAGGATTTTCTGTTCTTTCAACAGGTCCAGGACGAACTTCTCGTCGTCCCTGATGTGATAAACCTCGGGGTCCAACTTCGGGAACAGATAAAGGGCGCCCCTGGCCTGCTGGGTGCTGACACCGGGGATGGCGTTCAGGAGGTCGTACGCCTTGTTGCGCTGCTCCAGGAGCCTGCCGCCCGGAAGGATGAGATCGTTGATGCTCTGGTAGCCGCCGAGCGCGGTTTGGATGGCGTGCTGTGCAGGTACGTTGGCGCACAAGCGCATGTTGGCCAGCAGGTTGATGCCCTCAAGATAATCGGCAGCATCCTTCTTGGGCCCGGAAATTGCCATCCAGCCCGCGCGGTAGCCACAGACGCGGTAGGCCTTGGACAGGCCGCTGAACGTCAGGCACAGAACGTCATCACCGGTAAGCCCGGCGAGGTTAACGTGAACTGCGTCTTCGTAGAGGATCTTCTCGTAGATTTCGTCAGCGAAGAGAACCAGTCCATGCTTCTCTGCCAACGCGACGATCTTCTTGAGGGTCTCCTCCGGGTAGACGGCGCCGGTGGGGTTGTTGGGGTTGATCACCACAATGCCCTTGGTCCGCGGCGTGATCTTGGATTCCATGTCCTCAAGATCGGGCTGCCATCCGGACTCTTCGTCGCAGAGGTAGTGCACGGGACGGCCGCCCGCAAGTGCCACGGAAGCCGTCCACAGGGGGTAGTCCGGCGTAGGAATCAGCACTTCGTCACGGTCGTCCAGCAGCGCCATGAGGGACATGGTGATGAGCTCGCTGACACCGTTGCCGAGGTAGATGTCGTCAACGTGGATGTTCTGAATGCCGCGCGTTTGGTAGTACTGCGAGACGGCGGTCCTGGCCGAGAAGATGCCTCGGGAATCGCTGTAGCCCTGAGCGTTAGGCAGGTGGCGGATCATGTCCACCAAGATGGCGTCAGGCGCTTCAAAACCAAAAGGGGCCGGGTTTCCGATGTTCAGTTTGAGGATCCGGTGACCCTCCGCTTCCATTTGCTGGGCGGCCTGAAGAATCGGTCCACGGATGTCGTAGAGGACATTATGAAGCTTGGTGGACTGCTTGAAATTCGCCATCCCTCAAATATGCCACACGGGTGATGGAGTTCAGCTGAGACTTGACTCACACATACGACGACGGCGGTGACGGTCCCGCGCGGGTCCGTCACCGCCGTCGTACGCGGTTTTGTTCAGGTACTACTTGACGATGCCTTTGTCCTTCAGCCATGCGGCTGCGGCATCCTTAGGCGACTGCTTCTGGTCGCCGCTTACTGCGCGGTTCAGATTGATCAGGTCGTCGGTGGTAAGGATCTTGGAAACGTTGTTGAGCGCTTCCTTGGCCTTGTCCGTCATCTTGGCTTCCTTGACCAACGGCAGGACCTGCTGTGCCTTGAAGTTGTTCTTCGGATCTTCCAGGACGACGAGGTCGTTATCTGCGATGGACGGCGTGGTGGTGTAGATGTCCGCCACCTGAACCTTGTCCTCCAGGAGAGCCTGGAGAGTCAGGTTGCCACCGCCGTCGTTGAAGGGCTGCAGGCCCTTGAGCTCGCAACCATAGTTGGCCTTCAGCCCCGGGAAGCCGTAGGCACGGGTCTCGAACGTGGCCGGCGCAGCCATGGTGAAGTCCTTGCAGACCTTGGCCAGGTCCTCGATGGACTTCAACTGGTACTTCTCCGCCGTGGCCTTGGTGACCACCATGGCGTCCTTGGACTCGGCCTTGGCCGGCTCCAGGACCGCGAGGCCTTCCGGAAGCTTGCCCGGGAGCGCCTTGTAGACGTCCTCGGCAGATACCTCAGCGGCCTCCGTGTCCACATAGGAGAGAAGGTTGCCGGAGTAGTCCGGCACGAGGTCCACGGAGCCGTCCTGGACAGCCTTGAAGTAGATCTCGCGCGACCCGATGTTCGGCTTGGACGTGGCAGTGAGACCAGCCGCGTTGAGGGCACCCACATAGATCTCTGCGATGACCTGGCTCTCCGGGAAGTCTGCCGAACCGACTACCAGTGAGCCTCCGGCGGCGGAACCGCTGGGCGCCGAGGTGGAAGGCGTGGCCAAGGGACTGCCGCCGCAGGCGCTCAACGCGAGGGCCACACCCAGTCCAGCGGCAAGGCCGCCCAGACCACGGCGCGTAAGAGTCATGGGGACGGGGTTTTTCATGATGTACCTCCTTGAACGGCAGCCCCGGCGGGAACCGTGGCTGTGAGATCGTCGGCTGCCTTCTGGCGGCCGCTTGAGTCGACGGTCAGGCCGGGCGAGATGACGAGCCTTTGCATGCCGGCCAGGATCAGGTCCACAGCGATGGCCAACCCCGCGATGAGCAGGGAGCCTCCGAGCATCCTGGGGAAATCCTGCAGCACTAGGCCGTCGAACAGATACCGGCCAAGCCCACCCAACGGAAGGTAAGCAACCACCGAGACGGTCGCAATGACCTGTAGAACCGCGGTGCGGATGCCGCCGAACATCACCTGCACTCCGTTGGGCAGTTCCACGCGGAACAGGATCTGAAGTTCGGTCATGCCCATGGCCCGGGCAGCGTCCACCACCGTGGCATCAACGCTGGAAATGCCGGCATAGGTCCCGGCCAGAAGCGGCGGCACTGTGAGGATGACCAGCGCCCACACTGGAGGCATCAAGCCACTGCCGGCGAGCAACGCGAAGAGGACCAGCAAACCGAGCGTCGGGAGGGCACGCAATGCTCCGGCGACAGCCACTGCGACAACGCGGCCGCGCCCGGTGTGCCCGATGTAGAGACCAATTGGCACTGCAATGGCGGCGGCGATGAGTAGCACCAGTGCGCTGTACTGCAGGTGCTCCAGCAAGCGGGTGGGGATTCCACCGCTGCCGGTCCAGTTCTTGGGGTTTGTCAGCCAGGCAATGGTTTCAGCAAAGATGTTCATGCGGACGCTCCCGGGTCCGGGCGAAGGGCCGCGTGCGGCTTCGCGGGTCCCGCTTTGGGCTCGGTGAGCACGGCGTTTCCATCCGGACGCGACGAACTTCCACCTGCCGCGCGGGTCCATGGCGTCAAGAGCCGCTCCAACACCACCAGAACCGCATCCATCAACAGCGCCAACACCAGGATCGCGATGATGCCCACCACAACTTCGGTGATGAACGTGCGCTGCAGGCCGTCAGTGAACAGAACCCCAAGGTTGCCCACACCAAGCAGGGCCGCCACGCTCACCAGTGAGATATTGCTGACTGACACCACTCGAAGTCCTGCGAACAGCACTGGCAAAGACAACGGAAGGTCCACCTGGAAGAAGCGGGCCAGGGGTTTGAAACCCATGGCAACGGCAGCGTTTCGGAGGTCGTCATCCACGGAGTCGAAAGCGTCCATCGCGGCACGGACCAGCAATGCCACGGCATAGATGGTCAGTGCCACCACCACGTTCAGCGGATCCAGGATCCGCGTGCCGAGGATTGTGGGAAGAATGATGAAGAGGGCCAGCGAGGGAATGGTGTACAGCAATGAGGTGGCTGTTGCCACCACTGACCTGAGCGTGCTGTTGCGCCTGGCCAGCTGGGCCAAGGGGACCGAAATCAGCAATCCAAAGATCATGGGAATGATCGCCAGCACCATGTGCTGACCGGCCAACCCCAGGACCATGCCACTGTTGGCAAGGAACCACTCCATCAGGTGGCGTCCTCCCTGTGGTGCCGGACTTCTTCGATAAGAGCCAGGACTTCCGGCGCCTTCAGGACTCCGGCCACCCGGCCGTCGTCGTCAACCGCGACGCCAAGGCCCGACGGCGACGACAACGCCGCATCCAGCGCGCGCCGCAGCGTATCTCCCTTGCGGAAGAGCGAACCTCCGGGGATCAGCCCGGCGCCGTCCCGCGGTGAAGACCATCCGAGCGGCCGCGAATCGTCGTCGACAACCAGCGCCCACTCCCCCGATTGGCGGCCCGCGTGGTGGCCATCGGAAGGACTCACCATGGTGACAGGGTGCAGCGTCACGGCGTCTGCGGCGTTGAAGGCAAGGTGGCGGAAGCCGCGGTCGCGCCCCACGAAGGAGGCCACGAAGTCATTCGCAGGTGCCCGAAGGATCTCTTCAGGAGCCGCGTATTGGGCGAGCTTGCCCCCGACGGCGAAGACAGCCACCTTGTCACCAAGAACAGTGGCTTCGTCGATGTCGTGCGTGACAAACACAATGGTCTTGGCCAATTCCCGCTGCAGACGCAGAAGTTCCTGTTGCAGTTCGTCACGGACCACAGGATCCACTGCGCTGAAAGGTTCGTCCATCAGCAGGACCGGCGGATCAGCAGCGAGCGCCCTGGCAACTCCAACGCGCTGCTGCTGACCACCCGAGAGTTGTGACGGGTATCGCTTGCCCAGGACGGAAGCCAGCCCGACGACGTCGAGCAGTTCCTCCGCGCGTTTCCGCGCAGCCGCCTTGGGTACGCCGTTGAGCCGTGGAACGGTGGCGATGTTATCCAGCACGGATCGGTGCGGAAGCAAGCCGGATGACTGCATGACATAGCCCATGGAGCGGCGGAGCTTGGCCGCGGGAACCTGGGAGACATCTTCCCCTGCAACAGTGATGGTTCCGCTGGTGGGCTCCACCATTCGGTTGATCATGCGCAGGGAAGTGGTCTTTCCGCAGCCCGAAGGGCCAACAAACACGGTTATGGCGCCCTTGTCGATGGACATGGTGAGAGAATCCACCGCCGGTTGCCCGCCCTGGTATTGCTTGGTGACGCTCTTGAAATCAATCATGGCTTCGGCCATACCCGGGCTTACCTATCTGTGGTAGAGAACATCGGTAGAGCCAGATGATCATATGCACTCTTATTACTTGGCTGCAAAGCAATCTTCACCCAGCGTAGCCAGCACCACCGACGATGTCAGCGTCGCCACGAGTTCCGTAATGAATCGGCAATGTTCAGCGTTTTCGTCGCTTGCCGCCCTTTCCGGTCCGTTCCTCGGCTTGGTCGTGCTTGTAACGTTCCGCTGCACGCTGGCCTCGGTCCGCTGACATCACCCTTTGGTGCCATTCGCGCTGGTAGGCACGGCGGGCCGCAGCGTCATGCTTCCTGGCCAAGGCCGCCAGCTCGCGTTGCAGCTTCAGGTAGCTGGCCCAGCGCCGGGGATCCAGGATTTGCTCCGCGAGCGCCTCCTGGACTGCGCATCCCGGCTCTGCCTGATGGGCGCAGTCCGTGAAGCGGCACCGGGAGAAAAGTTCCTCCAGATCGCCGAACATCTCGTCCATGCCCTCGTCAGCGTCGAAGAGCCCGAACCCGCGGACTCCCGGCGTATCCATCAGCACCGAGCCGCCCGCCAGAGGTACCAACTCCCGCGACGTGGTGGTGTGTTTGCCCTTGCCGTCGCCTGCCCGGACCTCGCCTGTCTGCTGGAGCTCACGCCCCGCGAGGGCGTTGATAAGCGTCGATTTCCCGGCACCGGAAGGACCCAGGAGAACCAAGGTGGCGCCTTGAGGAATTCGCTGCATCAATTCGTCGAGGCCATCGCCCTGCTCCGCAGACGTGGTAACGACGTCAACGCCCGCGGCCTGAAGGATGACTTCCCCCACGACGTCGTCCGCGAGGTGGGCGAGGTCAGCCTTGGTGATGACCACCAGCGGCGTGGCGCCGGAGTCCCACGCAGCCACCAACGTCCGTTCAAGTCGGTTATGTGTCAGCGGACGGTCCACAGGGACAACCACCGCAACAATGTCGATGTTGCTGCCCAGTATCTGTTCTTCCGACGAGGCTTCAAAGGCCCGCTTGCGGCTCAGCGCCGAATGGCGGGGAAGGACCTCGACGACGGCGGGCTCGCCAGCGTTGTTGTGGCCTAGCCATACCCAGTCTCCGGTGGCCGGAACAAGCCCATGCGTGGGATAGGGCAAATGCAGGAGACCTTGGGCCGATGCGACGAGCACCCGGTTCCTGTCAAGGCGCACTACGCGGCCGGGTGTGGCCGTTTCCTGGTTCCCGGGGGCGCTGTGGGCGCGGAAAAGCTCCGCGGTTTTGTCGGTGAAGCCGTACTCCACTGGTCCGTTTAATGGGTGAGTGGGCAGCTGCTTGATGGAACTAAAAGAAGGGTCGCTTGAAGCGTAAGTGTTCAATGTAATGCCTCTGAGGAGGCCCGGCCGCCTAGTTTTGGCAGGCTGATGCCGGGGCAGGAATGGTGGGCTGATGACGGCGCGCCGCAACGTAGTGCGGGGCGCGCAAGATCGTGGCAATCATCAAATCCACCTCCTCGGCATCCAGACCGGCAGCTGATGGGGCCGGCAACGATGTTCAGCGTAGCCAACATCGGGCCCTTTTGGCTAGGCCTTATGGCCCACCTTCCGGTTGGCTTAGCTCAGCTTCCCGTCCGCCGGGCGCTCCCGGTGCAGGCGCAGTGCCGTGTCCACCAACGACACCCGGTTGAGTTTCCCAATGTCCTTCAGGGGGATCCACGCGGCGTGCGTGGTGCTCCCGTCCACCTCATGGGTCAGTTCTCCGCCCACCACCGTTGCCTCGTAGACCAGTCGGATGGCCTGAAAATCCTTGACCGAACCGTCGGGGCGGACATCAGCAGGCCAATGGCCGACGTCGATACCCAGCATGCGATCGATGCGCGCTTCATACCCGGTTTCCTCGAAGACTTCACGCCTGCAACCGTCCACCGGATGTTCCGCCAGATCCAGGCCTCCGCCCGGTAGCGTCCATCCTTCCTTGCCGTCCTGCTTCCAGTACGCAAGCAGGATCTTGTCCTCTTGGACAATCACGGCGTAAGCGGCTGGGCGGGTATCGAACTGGAGGGTCATGGAGTCAGCATAAATCCTCGGGCCGGACTCTACGGAAGCTCGGCCGCCGAGATCGGACCTGCTTCTTCCGGACCCAAGTCAGGCGCTTCGCGAAGTTCGACGACGGTCCCTGGTTTCCCGAGTTCCAGCACCTTAATGCTGTTTCGGCCGGTTTTAAGCAAAGGAGCCGGTGCGTAGAGCGTCACCTGTGGGCCCTTATCCCAGTACCTGCCCAGGAGGAAGCCATTGAGCCAGACGAAGCCCTTCCCCGAGTCGGGCAAGGCAATGTAAGTGTCGGCCGGTTCCCGGACCTCGAAGTCGACGCCTGCCAACCCCTCAAGGTCTTCCTGCGTCCAGTCTGCGAGTGCAACAGGTGTCTGCGTCCAGTGGAAGGTGTAGCGCTGGTTGACGAGGACGCCGCCCAGAATTCCCTTCCCATGACCCGTCAGAGGTCCGTAGTTGATGCGGCCGAGGTTCTCCACCAGGATCTCAAGCTTGGCGGGGATGCCCGTGCCGCTGACGGGCAACCCCTCGGAACCGTTGACGTCGTCCAGGACACCAGCAAAGGTGCCGTCCACCCACACGTAGGCACGGTCATTCAGGCCAGTGATCTTCAGCCGGCTCTCCGAGGGAGCGTCCGGGCGGCCAGGAAGGATGGCTTCGGCGGCGTAGAGGATCATGCCCGCGTCGAGTCCCAGCTGCTCGAAGCTAAGTGGCCTCACGCTGCTGACAGGTTTGCCGGCTTCCCGCACAAGCTCCAGCAGGTCCGGGCCCGCGGTCAAAGGCAGGGACTGCGCCGGAAGTACCGGTGCGTCAGCCAGCAACTCCTGAGGGAGGTCGGGTAGCTTCTCTACGCCCTGCGCCCGGAAGAACTCCCTGCGGAAAGCATGGAACTTGGGCGTCAGGGCCCCGTTCTCTGCGATGGGCGCGTCTGAGTCGTAGCTGGTAACCGTCGGCTGCAGCATGGTGCCATCGTGATTGCTGCCGGAAGTGAGGCCGAAGTTAGTCCCGCCGTGGGCCATATAGGCGCAGAGTGAGCCACCGAGATCGAGCATCTTGCGTGCTTCCAACGCGGCGTCCTCGGCGTCCCGGCGGTGATGGTGTTCGCCCCAGTGGTCGAACCAGCCGCCCCAGAACTCAACGTTGAAGAACGGCTCGCCGGGCCGGCGTCGCTGCCATGTGGCCACCGCTTCGTCGCCCCGGCTTCCCAGCGTTGCCGTCGCCCAGGTTCCCCCGATGGAACCGCCGTCAAGGAAATAGTCCGTGCCGCCGTCGGCCGTGAACAGGAGCTCACTGATGCCGCGATCCTCCAGGACGCGTCGGTTCCAGCGGATGTACTCGTGATCGTCGCCGTAGCTGCCGTATTCGTTTTCAATCTGAACGGCCACCACAGGACCGCCCGCTGACGCCTGCCGTGAGGCGATGATCGGGAGGAGCTGATCGAACCACTCCTCGATGGCACCCGTGAATTCCGGGTCCATGCAGCGCAGGCCGATGCCGGGAACGCCGGTCAGCCAGGCGGGGAAGCCACCGTTGTCCCACTCGGCGCAGATATACGGGCCAGGGCGGACAATGACGTCGAGCCCCTCCTCGGCCGCCAGGTCAATGAAATGGCCCAAGTCCCGCCAGCCACTGAAGTCCGGCGCCTCATCGCGCGTAGGCTGGTGGAAGTTCCAGGCAACATATGTGTCCACCGTGTTAGCGCCCATCGCTTTAAGTCGACGCAGCCGGTCCTGCCACAGGTCCGGGTGTACACGGAAGTAGTGGATGGCTCCGGCGAGGATGCGATACGGTTCACCCGAACGGTAAAGGACGGCGTCTCGGTAGCTCAGGAGGGCGTTGTTCACGTGGAACAGATTAGCTCAATTTCCAACATTTATGCACAGGTGATGATCACATGACCAATCTTGATACTTCCCCCGCACAGGAAGTGTGCCCCGCGGCGCCGGAAGGTCAAGGTCCTTGCGTTCAGCTGTGGCCCGAGCGTGAGGTTCCCCTGGGTGGCGTGCGCGCCATGAACGTCATGCGGACGCTGCCCCAGCGAGGTCTACCGACTGTGGGTGCCTGGTGTTTCCTGGACAGTTTCGGGCCCGACCGGGTGGCCATGAGCGTACTCCCCCACCCACACTGCGGACTTCAAACTGTCACATGGCCCCTGGAAGGCGCCGTACGGCACCGCGACAGCGTAGGCAGCGATGTAGTGGTCCGGCCCGGCGAGCTGAACATCATGACGGCAGGCCATGGCATCTCCCATTCCGAGTTCTCCGTCCTTCCGGCCACTACCGAGACCGGGTCCAGTCCACTGGTGGAAGAAATTCCGATGTCCCGAGGACTCCAGCTGTGGGTTGCCCTTCCGGACGAGCACAGGCACCGTGCGCCGTCATTTGAACAGGTGAGGGACCTGCCGGTAGCGGTGGGCGAAGGCTTTACGGCCACCGTGATGGTGGGCGAATTTGCCGGACAGCGCTCCCCCGCCACGATGTTCAGCCCGATTGTTGGAGCCGACATCACGGGCACGGGGTCCCTCGAATTGCCCTTGCGGCCCGATTTTGAGCACGCCGTACTGGTCCTGGATGGCCACGTCGTGATCGATGGCCAGGACATCGAGGCTGGTCCCCTGGCCTACTTGGGGGCCGGCAGGTCCAGCCTTGCCGTCCAAGCGCAACCGGACACCCGCTTCATGCTCCTCGGCGGCGAACCGTTCGGCGAAGACCTGCTCATGTGGTGGAACTTCGTGGGCAGGACGCATGAGGAAGTGGAAAAGGCCCGTGAGGAGTGGGAAACCGAAGGATCGCTCGACGACGACGCTGCCGCCAGCTCACGCTTCGGCTTCGTCCCCGGGCATGGTCCTGACGCAGGACCGGAGGCTGGCCGCATTCCCGCCCCGCCGCTCCCGGGCGTCAAGCTACGGCCACGAACCCGCGGCTAAGTTTTGTACGGTTAACCCCGCTGCTCCGCTACGAGCCGCGGGACGCCGAACACGGGATCCTGTTGAAGAATGCGCACATCAGTAATGCCGTTTTGGGCCAGCCTGGCCTTGAACGCTTCCTGGAGCCGCGGGACGTTCATGCCGAGTCCGCTGCCGAGGATCACTGGACCGTCCAGGCCCAATTGGCGAACGGCCTGTTCGGCGAGTTCAGCCAGGTCGCGGCCTGCTTGCTCCACTAGTGCCTGACTTGTTTCGTCACCGGCGTCGGCGGCTTCCACTACCAACCGGGCCTGCTGCGCCCAGTAGCGGCGGCCGGTGTCCGGGGAGTGGAACAGTGCGATCAGCTTGCCGGGTTCCTCCACACCGACGGAGTCCAACAGTGCACGGCTGAGCCGGTCAGGCTCCAGGCCCTGGTTCATCCGGCGCAGGCTGTGCCGGACGGCCTCGCGCCCCAGCCAGTAGCCGCTTCCTTCGTCGCCCAGGAGATAGCCCCAGCCACCTGCCCGGGCTTCCTCGCCGGCGTCGTTCTTTCCCCACGCGGCCGAGCCGGTCCCGGCAATGACCGCGACGCCCGTGCCCGCTCCCCCAGCCGCCAGCAACAGCCGTGAATCGTGAACCACCGTGATGCGGGCGCCTGGGGCGTGCGGTGCGATGAGGTCGGCGAGCGCCTGGGCGTCTTCGTCCGTATCGATCCCCCCTGCACCGGCGTACACCTGGTCAATGTGGCCCCCACCGATTTTCCCGAACAACTCAGCGAGGTTCGCTGCGGCCACGTCCCGGCTAACATTTTGGACGTTGGAGCTGCCTGCGCTCTCATCCCGGACCGGCGATCCGTTGTGGAACCGCACGCCGCGGGTTTTCGTGCCGCCGATGTCGAGGCCGATGACAGTGCCGCTCACGGCTTCCGGGGCGGCGTGGGAATGCGTGGCAGAGTCAGGATTGTTCACCGTGAAAGACTAGCTTGGAGCGTCCGGAGGAGAAACCGCACATGCCTGAATCCCTGATTGGTACACCGTTTGTTGCAGCTCCCATGGCCGGGGGAACGTCCACGCCGGCGTTGGTGAAAGCAGTTCATGAGGGTGGTGGACTGGGTTTCATCGCTGCCGGCTACAAGAGCCCCGAAGCCATGACGGCTGAAATTGCTGCCACGCGGGAACTTAATATTCCGTTTGGCATGAACGTGTTCGTACCGGACCCAAGCCAGCTCCCGCCCGGTCCTGAAGCACGGGCGGAACTTGAGGCATACCGGGCGGAGCTGAAACCCGAAGCGGCCCGTTACGGCGTGACGCTACCTCCCCTCCGGCTCGATGACGACGACGCCTGGCAGGACAAGATCGATGCCCTGCTGGCCGACCCCGTGGAGTTCGTGAGCTTCGCTTTCGGCCTGCCGGGAAAGCCGGTGGTCCAGGCCCTGCAAAAAGCAGGCAGCCGGGTCATTTCCAGTGTTACCAGTGTGGACGAGGCTCTTGCGGCTGCAGAAGAGGGCCCCGATGCCATCGCAGTGCAGCACAGCTCCGCGGGCGGACACACGGCAGCCTTCCTGCCTGGCCCGCAGGGACCAGCAGCCCGTACGACGGCGGAGCTGGTGGCCCAGGTGCGCGCCGCCGTCGGACTTCCCCTCATCGCTGCCGGAGCCATCATGAATACCGCAGTGCTGCGCGACGTGCTGGCCGCTGGCGCGGTAGCAGCGCAAGTCGGGACCGCCCTGGTTCGGACTGACGAGAGCGGTGCACGGAAACCGCACAAGGACGCGCTGGGTGACCCCGGATTTACGGAGACAGCAATGACCCGGGCATTCACGGGGCGATGGGCACGGTCGCTGGTCAATGAATTCATCCGCGACCATCAGGACGCGCCGGAGGGTTATCCGGCCATCCACCACCTCACCAGCCCTGTCCGGGCTGCATCATCCGCGGCAGGTGATCCCCATCGCCTCAACCTGTGGGCAGGGACCGGCTGGCAGCAGGCCAGGGAAGGATCTGCGAAAGACGTGGTCAGGGAGTTCCTGAACGGGCTCTGACAAGTTCGGCGAGCAAGTCGCCGCCCTCGGTGACCACGAGTTCCCGGAACAGCCTGACGGCGTCCGGTTCGAAACTCCGCTCCCTCCAAGCGATACCGATCTGCCGGAATGCCAGGTCCGATTCGATAGCCACTTCAACGAGCCCAAGTTCGGCCTCAGGAAGGAACTGGCCGGTCCCTGAACCGGGTCCCGCTGGCGGCAGGATGCTAAAGCCCAGCCCGGCCGAGACCAATCCACGGGCAAAGGTGGACTCCTGGACTTCAAAAGCAATCCGCGGCCTGAATCCGGCTTCGCGCAGGAGCGCTTCGCCCAACGCCCGAAGGCCCACCCCCTCCGGGAGGGTGATGTACGGTTCGTGCCGGAGTTCGGAGAGGCGGACGCTGGACCTTCCGGCCAGAGGGTGCCGGTAGTGCAGCACCGCGCGCAATGGCTCGCGGTACAAAGGCAGAGCACGAATACCCCGCCCCTCCGGCGCGATGGGTGCCGTCAACGCGAAATCCATGTCCCCGTTAGCCAGCTGCCTCAGGCAATCGTCGCGTGGACCCTGCCAGAGTTCGAACACAGTGTGCGGGTGGTGTGCGCGGAAGGCGCTGATGAGCAAGGGAAGGGTGGCTTCACCGAAGGTGTGTTGGAACGAAACCCCGATCCTGCCCCTCACAACGTCAGATTCGTGCCGCACCCTGTCCAGCCCGGCTTGGAAGTCCTCCAGCGCTGCTTCGATGTAGGGCAGCAGCGTCCGCGCGGCCGGTGTCAGGCGAATGCCACGACCCTCGCGGATCAGCAGGTCCATCCCCACGATGGCGCTGGCCCGTGCAACGGCCCTGCTCACTGTCGACTGTGGAACGCCGAGGATCTCGGCTGTTTCAGTCATGTGTTCCGTCCGGCCAAGTTCCGCCAAGACAGGCAGCAGAGGGAGCAGTTGAACGAGCTGTTGGTGATCGGGTTCCATAAAGCTCCATTATTGGCAGGATCAATTCATGCACTATTGCATCAATCCTAAGTGACCTATGCATTGGAACATGGTGTCCACCCAGCCCTAATCTGGCTCGGTGAGCAAAGCAACCTCCAAACCCAGCACCGACTCCTGGGACGGACACGTCAAAGGTTCCCGCGGTTATAGTCGCGTCCTGGCCGCTTTGGCGCTTGCCGGGGTTGCGACCTTCGCGCAGTTGTACTCCACGCAGGCCGTACTTCCACTCATGGCCGCGGACCTCCGGATCACGGCGGCCGAAGCGGCCTTGAGCATTTCCCTCGCCACTGTGGGCTTGGCAGTCACTGTGCTGCCGTGGTCCTTTGTGGCCGACAGGATTGGCCGGGTCCGCGCCATGGCCATCGGCATCGCCGTCGCCACGCTCTTAGGGTTGCTGGTGCCTCTGGCACCCACAGTGCCCTGGCTGTTGGGGCTCCGAACTCTGGAAGGTATGGCCCTGGGCGGAATCCCGGCCATCGCCATCGCCTACCTCAATGAGGAAGTTACTAAAATCCATACCGCCCTCGCCGCTGGAACCTACGTTGCCGGAACTACCTTGGGTGGTTTGGCCGGGCGTTTGGTCGCCGGACCTGTTGGAGAACTTTGGGGGTGGCGCGCCGCGGCGCTGGCTGTTTCCCTGCTGGCCACCGTTTCAGCAGTCTTGTTCCTGGTTCTTGTTCCCAAGCAACGCCGGTTCAGTCCCGCCCCGCCCATGGGATTTCGTGGCGCCCTGCGAACCCTCGGTCGGCACTCGAGTAATCCCAAGTTGGTGTCGCTGTATCTGCAGGCCTTCCTGCTCATGGGTGGCTTTGTTGCCGTTTACAACTACCTCGGATTCCGATTGCATGCCGAACCTTTTGGACTTCCTGCCACCGTAGTCAGCCTAATTTTCCTTGCGTACCTATCCGGGACCATCAGCTCACGATGGGCCGCGGGGCTGACCACCAGGTTCGGTCGACGGAACGTCCTGGTGGCTGGGATAGCCATCATGTCGGCAGGTTTGGCAATGACGTTGGTGGAGAACCTCGCAGCCACCCTTGCCGGCCTGGTGATCTTCACTGGCGGCTTCTTCGCAGCCCATAGCGTTGGGTCCGGATGGACAGGAGCTATTGCCACCACTGGCCGGGCACAAGCAGCGTCCCTTTACAACCTGTCCTACTACCTGGGTTCCAGCGTCATCGGTTGGGCCGGCGGGCTTGCCTTTCAGGCGTTTGGGTGGCCGGCTTTGGCGTTGAGCGTCATCGCACTGTCATGTACGACGGCGGCAGTCACCTTGATAGTGCACCGCCCACGGCTAAACTCCCGCTGATTTCAGCGGGGCTGCCCCTACAATCGGAGGCATGACACAGGTCACGAAAAGCCGGGAACTGTCGTCGCCGGAGCGTTTGCAGGCGTTTACGGATGCCGTGGTGGCGATTGCTTTGACGTTGTTGATCCTGCCCCTCATGGAGAGTGTGGGTGAACTGGCGGACCACGATGGCACAACGGCCGAGTGGTTGGCGGAAGAACAGTATGCCCTGCTCGGGTTTGTCCTAAGCTTCATCCTGATTGCCGTTTTTTGGGTGCACCACCACAAGCTGTTCCGCAGCGTCAAGCGCGTGGACCCGGGCTTGTTGTGGCTGACGGTGGCATGGATGTTCACCATTGTGGTGATGCCCGTGGCCACATCACTGTCCACCCAGATGCAGTCTGACTGGGCGCAGCCCCTTGTCTACATTGGAACCCTGTTCGCCACCAGCCTCATGCTCCTTCTGGCCCGTGCCTATTTGCGGACCCACCCCGATCTCCACACCATGGATGACGCTGATGCGGTGTCAGGAATTCGAGCGAGCGGCATCGTTTCCGGACTTTTCCTGTTGGCGCTTGTTCTGGCCCTTGTCATTCCGGGCGCAGGAAACTGGCCGCTGCTGGTGATGCTGCTTAGTGAGCCTCTCCAACGGCTTGATCGGAGATGGGCCCGCCGACGCCCCGCCAAACGATAGTCACCTGAAGATTTCACGGATTAGGATGGACAAGAGGCAATTTCAGGAGGATCCGTGAGCAACCCCACGAAGAATGTTCGGTCAAGCCCGGGCAGCGCAGAGCCGCTCGACGCGATCGACGAACGAATCCTCGCCGCGTTGGTGGACGACGCCCGGATCTCCAACAAGCAGCTGGCTGAACTTGTAGGAATCGCCCCCTCCACTGCCCTGATGCGCACCAGGGCGCTCTCCGAACGGGGAATCATTGAGGGATTTGAAGCGATCTTGAGCCTGCCGGCCATCGGCCGTTCTGTTCAGGCCCTCATTGCGGTTCGCCTCCGCGCCCATGACCGTGACCAAATCGACCGCTTTACGGCGCGGGTTCCCAAACTCCCGGCCGTAATTTCCACTTTCCACACCACCGGTTCAGTGGACTACCTGCTGCACATCGCCGTCGCCAATACGGACGACCTCCGCAACTGGCTCCTGGACAACCTCGCCACCGATCCCGTGGTGGGTCACACGGAAACCACCATGGTGTTCCAGCACATTCCCGGCAACCGGGGACCGCTGCCCGAATAAACGGAGCAGCTCAGGAACGCAAGGCGCTTCGAAGGGACACCGCCGCAAGCGACAAGGCAGCCAGGCCGCACAAAGCAGTGAAACCCACGACGGCGGGCTGCAGGCCGAGCGCCGAGACAGCCAGCCCCAGCCCAATCACCGGAACAGCACTCCCCAGATAAGTGATGACGTAGACGGTGCTGATGACTTGGGCGTGGCGGGCGGCTTCCACTTTCCCGGCCACTTCGTTGAATACCTGTCGAAAAGCAATCCCTTGTCCCACTCCGGCGGTGATGCTTGCTGCCACCAGCAACCAGGGGCTGGACCATGCTGCGGCGGCTCCCACCAAAACAACCGAGACCCCCAGTACGGCAAGCGCCACGGGGACAACGAAACGTCCGCGTGCACCCAGCAGTTGGCTCAGGGCTGAAGCGCCCAAAGTGACGCCGGCAAGCAGTCCGATCAGCGGCCTGGAATCGGCGTGGACAACGCTGGCGAAATACCCGGGCGCCAAGGACAGGCAGAAACCGAACACCGCGAAACTCAGGAACCCGGTAGCCGAAGCCATCCAGAATGCTCCGCGCGCATCATGCGATATGGACGGTTTCCGGGGGGCAAGGACCTTCAGTGGCTTCGGTCCTTCCGCCGGCGCGATGGCTGGCCTGGCTTTCAGCAGCCACAAGGGAATGAGGGCAGCTACCAATACCGCGGAGTGCACATAGTACGGAGTGCGCGTCGGGTCCGGCAGGAGCGACAAGAGACCACCGATTGCGGGGCCCGCGGCCACGCCGCCGGCAGAGGAAAGCAACGTAAAGCGGGACGCCCAGTCGGGCCGCTGGGGCAGTAATTCGCGCAGTGCAGCGGAACTGGCTCCCGTGGCTAGTCCAACCGCCACGCCTTGCAGCGCCCGGCCCAGGGACAAGGTGATGAGAGTGTCCGCGTTCGCGAAGATGACGCCTCCCGCCAAACCGACGAGGACAGCGAGCACCAGCGCTGCCCTCCGCCCGATGTGGTCCGACCAATGGCCCGCCACCATGAGAACGGCTACGAGTGCGAGAACGTAGCTGGAGAACGCAACCGTCACGCCGAGCGAAGACATGCCGATCCTGGCTTGCAGCAAGGGGTACAAGGGCGTAGCCAGGTTGGCACCGACCAGCAGCGTAAAGATTACAACCCCGGCCAGGACCAACCTGGCAGTGGTGGAGGCATCCCATCCCCAGCGTTCGGCGGTAACCGGACGCATGCGGAGTTCGCTCAAGACAGTCATTTTCCATGCCTTCGGACTCGGTGGCCGGACTGTTTGTTTCCTTGTGAGAATTGCAGCCCAGCTATGTAGTGATGGCAATAGAATGCCGTAGCACTGATCTTTGAGGGCTATCAGAATGCAAGAATTGAGCAGAATACTCAAAGTAGTACGAGCCAAGTGAGCTGGAGTGACCATTTGAACACCCTTGACCCCCTGGACCTGAAGATCCTCTTGGAACTGATCAAAGACCCCCGCATCCAGATCGCGGAGTTAAGCGACGAACTGGGCATAGCACGCAATACAGCCCAAAGCAGGGTCAAGCGCCTTCTCCGTTCAGGCGTGCTGCAAGCCGCTGGGCGGGAAGTGGACCTCGAAAAGGTGGGCTACGACGTCGTCGCTTTCGTCACGATTGAAGTCACCCACCGGGAACTCGACGGCGTCATCGGCGCCTTGCGCCTGATCCCCCAAGTGTTGGAGGTCCATGAAATCTCCGGCCGCGGCGATCTGTGGTGCCGCGTGGTGGCAACGGATACACACAACCTCCAGTCAGCTTTGCGGTCAGTACTCCGTACCAAGGGAGTCATCAGGACCGAAACAGTGTTGGCCCTGCACACCCATATCCCGTACCGCACTGAGCCCCTCATCGGGAGAATGGCTGCAACACCAACACGGTCCAGGCAAGAAGGCCGGAGCGCAAGCCCAGAGGCCTGAACGCACTAGGCTTTTAGGCATGGATTGGCTCTCACACATCTCCCAGATCAACTGGCTCGCCGTACTTCTGGCCTTCGTTTCAAGCATGGTGATCGGCTTCGTCTGGTACATGCCGGCTGTACTGGGTCGGAAGTGGATGCAGGCAATCGGCAAAACCGAAGACGACCTCAAGAACATTGAAGGCGGCGCAGGCATCTGGGTTCCCATGATGGTGGCAGCTGCCGTGACCAGCATTCTCGTCGCTGTCCTCATCAGCGCCCTGGACCTCAACACTTTCCTTGCCGGCGGTTTCTTCGCGCTGATCCTTGCCTTGGTATTCCGCGCCGGCGGCCATGTCATTCATAACGGCTTCGCCGGGCGCCCATGGGCAGTGACCCTCATCGACTCCGGCCACGACATCGTGGCAATGACCGTCGCGGGCGCCATCATCGGGGCCATGCAGTAGCGTTCAACCAGTGACCATTATCGACAACGCCGTATATGTAGACGGCGTACGCACTGCCACCCCGCAAAACCTCGAACAGACATTTGAGACACTCGCGGAACACGGCGGCATGGCTTGGATTGGCCTCTACCGTCCCACCAAAGGCGAAATGGCCGCCGTCGCCGAAGAGTTCGGGCTTCACGAACTCGCCGTGGAAGATGCCGTCTCCGCGCACCAGCGACCCAAGCTGGAGCGCTACGACCACAATCTGTTTACCGTCCTCCGTCCGGCGCGGTATCTGGACGAAACCGAAACTGTGGAGTTCGGCGAGCTCCACGTCTTCACGGGACCGAACTTTGTGGTGACCATCCGGCATGCCGAAACCGGTGGCGTGGCCCGGGTGCGCAAGCGGCTGGAGGAACGCCCGGATCTCCTCCGCCACGGCCCGGAGGCAGTGCTGTACGCTCTCCTGGACCAAGTAGTGGACGACTACGCCCCTGTGGTTGCAGGTCTTGAAAACGACATTGACGAGATTGAGGACCAGCTCTTCAGCGGCGACAGCGCCGTATCCCGCCGTATCTATGAGCTCGCCCGCGAAGTCATCCAGTTCCAGCGTGCCATTCATCCCCTGCCGGACATGATGGTGCTCCTGGAGAAGGGCTTCGAAAAGTACGGCGTGGACATCGAGCTGCAGCGCTCCCTCCGGGACGTGGAGGACCACGTCCAACGCGTGATCTCCAGGGCAAACTCGTTCCGGGATCTCCTCCAGAACGCCCTCACCCTTGACGGCACGCTGACCGCCAACCGCCAGAACGAGGCCAGTGCTGCCCAAAACGAGCAGGTCAAGAAGATCTCCTCGTGGGCTGCCATCCTCTTCGCTCCATCCTTCGTGGCAGGCGTCTACGGAATGAACTTCGACCATATGCCTGAGCTGCATTGGGACTTTGGCTATCCACTGGCTGTTGGGCTCATGTTCGGCGCCGCATTGCTCATGTATGTCATCTTCAAACGCAAAGGCTGGTTGTGACGCCGCCGCTGAGGCCTGATCCGCGCACTCCGCGGGACGTCATGAGGACTTTGGTTGAGGGCATGGCGCACGACGCCGCGCGGTCGGGTTTTGAGCTCGAATCCAGCCAGCGGCAAGCAGCCGGGCGACTGGCGCATTTGGCGCCCAAGTAACCCGCCGCCGTCGGGCGCTTCCCCGGAAGCCGCCTCGAAGCCTATACCTCCACGGACCCGTCGGCCGCGGTAAAACTTGGCTGATGGACAGCTTCTACGGACGACTTACTGCCCAATCCCCTATGGCATGACCATTTCCTGCCCACCATCGAGGCGATCAAGGAGATGATGGATACCGTGGAAATCAGTGGCGCCTCGGATTTTCGTCGCTATCCGGTTGCTGGAACCAACCCCGCTGCCGATAGTGGTGCGTTCCGCTCAGGCCGCATTATTTCCCCCGGCACACCCCGACAGCTGGGGCGCCTGGGCTTGTTCCGGCCAACGCCCCCGCAAAGCCGCGTTTTGACCCCCACCACCCAACCGATCGTGGTCAAGAACTCCGATCCGGATCTCCTGTGGGTTGGATTTGAGGAACTGTGCGGTGGGTTGACCTCGACATCGGACTTTCTCGCCTTGGCTGAAACATTCAGGACATGGGTCATCGACGACGTTCCCTCGCCGGCCGATGATGCTGCGTCCGCGCCTGCTTGGCAGCGGTTCAGCAACGTGGTGGATGTCCTTTACGACCAGGACATCACGCTGTTCCTGGTGGGCGCTGGACCTCTCGACTGGGACGTTGAGCCTAGCGGCACTGCCCTGCCGGTACACCTTGCGCGCATCGCCAGCCGATTGTCCTTATTGAGCCGCTCCCATCCGGACAAGGACATGGACAGCGAAGAGGCCGCCGGAAGCTAAGCATCCAGCGGCCCCTTGAGGCACTTAACCGAGGCAGCTACCTAGATGACCCCGCCGGCGGCCGATGGCGCGCTGGTGTCGTGTCCGCCGTCGCCTACGGTTTCGCGCGCGACGTAGTTCTCGATGTCGAAGAGGTTCTCGGCACGTTCCGTGATGTTCAGCAACGTGGTCATTGAGGCAACTTCCTCGACCTGTTCCTTCAGGAACCACAGCATGAACTGCTCACCCAAAGCATCGCCCTCTGCACGGGCAACGCGGAACATCTCCTCAATGCTCCGGGTAACTTCCTTTTCCTGCTCCAAGGCGAGGGCGATGGGCTCCTTGGCGTTGCTGAAGTTGTTGCGCACCGGGGCGATACCCGGGATCTCCACGTGCACGTTGCGGTCCAGCATGTATTGGACCATCATCATGGCGTGATTGCGCTCTTCGAGGGACTGGCGATAGAAGTGACGGGCCAGCTGCGGCAAGTCTTCGCCATCAAAATACACAGCTACTGCGATGTATTGCTGGGAGGCCGCAAACTCATTGGCGACCTGGGCGGACAACAGCTCATTGAAAGTCTTCTTAGCCATGGCTCGATCCTACAGCCGGGCCATGACACTTTTGTGGGTGAGCTTCGCCACTGCTGGAGCCATCAACCGCTCAAGCGAGCAACAGGCCGAACCCCACTCCTGCCGCTGCAGCAAGAACGCTTGCCGCCATGGATCCCAAGCCGTTAATGAGCGCCAGGCCCGTCCTGCCACTTTGAATCAGCCGGATGGTCTCCAGGCTTGCCGTACTGAACGTGGTGTATCCACCGAGGAAGCCTGTTCCCACGATTAAGAACAGCGACTCAGGTGCTTGGCCCCGCATCAGCAGTCCGGCAAGGAACCCGAGCGCCAAGGAACCTGAGACATTGATCAGGATGGTTCCCCACGGGAGGGCCGTCTTGAAGCGCTGCCTCATGAAACCGTCAACCATGAACCTGACAGCTGCGCCGATTCCGCCCGCGAGCGCAAGGAGTACCACCGTCATTGTTGGCGTCCGGTTGCACGCCGATGGTGCCAGGCACCCAACCAGATGCCCGCAGTCGTGGCCGCGGCTCCACCTAGCAGGCTCACAGCCAAGTATCCGACAGCTCCAGGTGCCTCACCCACCGTAAACAAGTGAACTGCGTCCAAAGCGAGGGTGCTGTAGGTGGTGTATGCCCCCAGGAACCCCGTACCCAAGGCGAGCCGCAAAACCCGGCGATGACCGACGTCGGACCCTCTGCGGGAAAGTCCTTCCAGAAGGGCGCCCAGTGCCAACGCGCCGGAGAGATTAATGACCAGGGTGGGAAGCGGCCAAGCATTTGGCGCCGGTATCACCAGTCCCAAGCCGTACCGGGCGAGCGCTCCGAACACCCCGCCCGCTGCAACTATGCCGATGAAGCCCCACTGACGGTGGAGTGCCTTTGTTGCCTCAGTCGTCGTCATCGTCGTCCGGGACCCTGGGGTTCACGGGGACAACGAGCACTGGCAGGTCTTGACGATGGAACAGATGCCGGGCCACCGAACCGGCCGTCAGCTCTTTGAGGGCGGCCGTCAGTTTATGCTCCCGCGTACCCACCACGATCATGGAGGCGCCGATATCCCCGGCCTCGCGTGCCAGAGCACGCGCGGGCTCCCCCGCGAGCGGCACGATGGACCACTCGACGTCCAGGCCATCAAGCTGGTGGGCAATGGTCGCCGTCAGTGATTCCGGAATGCCTTGGGCTCCGGCAACCCCATCCGGATCAATCGGGGCGCCCGGACCGCCCGCTGTTCCGTCCACGGGGTACACCGTGACATCCGCATAGGCGCAGACCAGTGGAACACCCGCGCTGGCGGCAACCTGTGCTGCCCGCTCCACAACGATGGCATGTTGCCCGGGCATCACCCCCACCAGGATGGGGCCGGACATGTTGCCGGAGGCCTCGGGACGTGGGGTGGGGGTCTCAGTCACAGGGCAATTCTACGACGACGACGGCTGGCTTACAGATGACCCCGGCCCGGCCACAACCCGTAGAGCAGCGGAACCACCGACCCGATCATCAGCACATTGCCGAGCACTAGGTCGTCGGCCCTCATCACGGATCCAGCCACCAGCATTGCTCCGAAGATCAGCGCACCCACTGCTCGCTTTAGCAAGACGATAATGCGAGCCATTTGTTGTTCCAGCCGCCGGTTGGATACCTGCAGTGAGCCGTCCTCAAGCTTGGTGACCAGCCCGTCGAGCCTTTTCGGCAGGCGCAAGGCGACCGCAGCGGCGTCGAACGCCTGTGCAGCGACGTCATTGACGAGATTGCTGCGCTCATCCCGCAGCAATTGTGCCGCATACGGTTCCACGGAATCCCAAAGATTGAAACGGGCGTCCAGCGAACTGCATACCCCCGACGTGAGCGACATTGCGCGGATGATGAGCAGGAAATTCTCCGGCAACTGAAACGGAAGCGATCTGATCACGTTGCCGAACTCCGCACCAAAATCACGGAATTCCCGCGGATCCACATCGCGAAGTTCTGCGAAACCCATCCCGCCAAAACGCGCGAACAGCTGCGTCATTGCCCGCTCCAACTCGGCAGTATCAGCCGAGGGCATCAAGACGCCGACGTCGCTGATGGCGGCGACGAGGCCCTTTCCATCCCGCGAGGCAGCCGCGATCAGGAGTTTACGCAGTCCGCTCCTGGTCTTCGCAGGGACCTCGCCCATCATCCCGAAATCGATGAACGTCAGCTTCCATGGATGTTCCGCTGATCCGGCATTGGGTGTGACAAAGATATTGCCAGGGTGCGGATCGGCATGGAAGAAGCCGTTGGTGAACAACTGGTCAAACATCACGGAAGCGAAAACAGGGGCAACGGAGGCAGGGTCGATCCCCGCCATTCGCAGGGACTCCGCATCAGTGATCTTGATGGCTGTGACATCTTCCAAAGTGAGCACGCGGCGCGTGGTCCGTTCCCACACCACCCCCGGCACGGTTACCCGGGCGTCGTCGACGAAGTCAGCAGCAAAACGCTCTGAATTTGCCGCCTCATTCAGGTAGTCGATTTCCTCCAGACTGGTCTGGGCGAACTCTTTGATGAGGGCGGGCACATCGGCACGGTTTGAGACGATACGAATGCGGCTAAGCCAGCCACCCACTCTCCTCAGGGCAGCGAGATCTACATCCACGATGGTATCGATGCCCGGTCTCTGCACTTTGAAGACCACGCTGCTGAGGCCAGTGTCTTCGGCGTTGCCGGGGAGCAATTTCGCCCGGTGGGCCTGGCCGAGTGACGCGGCTGCGATCGGCGTCTCCTCGATCGAAGCGAACACTGCTTCCAAAGGCGCACCCAGTTCGGCTTCAGCAAGCGCGCGAATGGCCGGGAACGGGACCGGCGGAACTTCGTCCTGAAGGCCCTCCAGCTCGGCAGTGATCTCCGGCGGGAGTACATCGAGCCTGGACGACATGAACTGGCCCACCTTGATCATGAGGCCGCCAAGCTCCACCGCAAGGCCATGGAAGCGTTGCGCGAAGCGCCGCATCCTTTGAGCCCGGTTGCGCTCAGTCAGTCGGCGCAGCCCGACTCGAGGCAGAAACAACTCGAACCACCAGGTGACCAGTAAATGCCATGCGAAAAAACGCAGGATTCGGCGATAACGGGCTCGGGCTTCACCGGCCAAGGGATCCGTCCGGTTACGTCGAACCGACGTCACCCCTTCAGTCCTGGGCGAGGATCGAGTACAGCCGACGGCGTGCGTCTTCCAGCACCGTCACAGCTTCCTGCACCTGTTTTGGCGTCCCGGTGCGCCCCACCTGGGCCGCCGCCTGAGCAAGCTCGACCCCAGCCTTGGGCAGTGCGCCGAAGCCGGGAGTGTTGCCGGCGGACTCCCAAGGCGCTGCTGTTTCGGCACTTGCAACGTCCTCACGGCCCGCTTCGGTGAGGGAGTAGATCTTGCGGCCATTTGATTCCTCAGTGCTGACAAACCCCTCATCTGCCAGCAACTGCAGGGTCGGATAAACGGAGCCAGCGCTTGGCTTCCAGCTTCCACCGCTCCGCTCTTCGATTTCACGGATGATCTGATAACCGTGCATTGGACGCTCAGCGAGGAGGGCCAGAATGGCTGTCCTCAGCTCGCCCCGCCCAGCCCGGGTGCCTGAACGCTTCTCGAAGCGTGACCGGAACTCCTCCACGGCTTGCCACATGCCGTCCAGGTTGTTTCCCATAAATCCGTTTGCGGGGAATGAATTATGCATCAGGCTCACCTCGGTATGTCGCGAACGATACTGAACGATAGTTAACGATATACACGGTTTGTCCCTGAGACAATGGCAGGGCCCTTTGCGCAGGGCCGGACAGCACTTCTGGGTGATGCCGTCCGGCCCCTGCCGCGGATCCTTGGGCAGCCCCGGCCAACGAGGGGGGTCACTGGCCGTTGCGGGGATCCGCTGGGTCCAGTAAAGACGAGCCGCCAAGCCGGCACACGAGTAGTTGGTACTCGTCTTTTGCTGCTTCCGGAGGGGCCACTACCTGCCCTGAGCGCTTGCTTCGCGCAAAGCCGCTAGTTGATGATTTCGCCGCGTTCGTCCGCAACAATTGCCGCCAGTCGTTCCCGCCACTCTCGCAGCGCTTGGGGAGTCAGGCGAGTCCAGTCAGTCACTTCACCAATGACCTTGAGCGGGGAGCTGCTGCGGAATGATCGGGTGGGGTTGCCCGGGAACTTCTTGTCGGTCACGTTCGGGTCGTCCTCGAATGCTCCGGTGGGTTCAACGGCATAGACGCGCGGTTCCCCTTCGCCGGCCGCCAGCTCGGCAGCCAGCCCCGCACCGTCCCGAAGAGCCGTGAAGTAAATATGGTTCATCACCACATCAGGACGGTAGTTCGACCTGAAGCCTGGCCTCAGGAGATCGCCCTCCCGAAGATGGGCTTTGGTGCCGTGAAAGAACGGACCCTCGTCCAACGGTTGACTCACAGGTACAGCCTACTTGCACGCGCAGGCGCCGCAATCGTGTAAGGCTGGTCGAATGCCTGCATTCACACTTTCAACCGATGGCACGGTATCTGAGACGGAATTGCTTTCTCTCTACGCATCGGTCGGCTGGTCCGCCTACACCAACCACCCACTCTTGCTTGATCAGGCGATCAGGAGTTCGTCCTTTGTGGTGGTGGCCAGGGACGAAGAAGGCGCGTTACTGGGCTTGGCCCGGGCGATTTCCGACGATGCCACCATTGCCTACGTCCAAGACATTCTCGTCAACCCCAGCTTCCAAGGAACAGGCGTTGGTCGTGCACTCTTTGGCCAAATCCAAGAGAGATACCGGCACGTCCGGCAGACCGTCCTCATCACGGACGACGAACCGCGGCAGCGAGCCTTCTACGAATCGTTGGGGCTTACCGAGGGATCGGACTTCCGACCGGAACCTGTGCGGGTCTTCGCCCAGTTCCGGCGACCGCTCTAAAGCCGGCTCGTAGCCGCTCATCCGGGCAATGCGGGAGTCTTGATGATTTCCTGAGGAAGAGCAGGATTTGTTCTTGATCCGGGCCCTGCACAGTAGTTCTTGTCAGCCAGACGCAGCAACAGCAGGAGCCCCAGAGGTTCCACCAAAGTCCCCGGGGGCCGGCCCGTTTGCCCTTCAGGCCGGTCCCCGGTCCACTTTCCTGGTCCAGTCTCATGGCCATTTCCTGAGCAAGTCTTGAGGCCGTTGCGCACCCGGCCTTGAGTCAGGCCGCCCAACAAAAGCAGAACGAACACGAGAAAGGAACGCCAGGCATGAGCGCACTGAGCACCATTTCCACCGACCGCTGCTTGGCGTCACGGTCCAGTCTTCCGGGCAGCCCACGCCTCGTTGAACCGGCATCGGGGTACTTTCATTCTTGAGCAGACCTTGAGTGTTCACCGAGGCCATTCCTGAGACCGCCCGGGCACACTTTTGGAGGGAGAGATCACCACGCTACGGGAACGAGGACCACACGCATGCAGTACAAGGGCATCACCTGGCAAGTACCGGCCATCATCCTGGCCGCGGTACTCCTCATGATGGGTGCCCAGGTTCCACCCGCAAACGCCCAATTCAACGACACCGATGCCGGCGCAATGGCGCTTACTGCCGCACGTATTCCGGCACCAGCAGCAAACACCGTGGTCGTGACCAAGAGCTGCGATTTCTTCCTCTGGTTCGCCCAGGCCAAAATCAGTGTCGGCAGCTTCCCGGCTGTTCCGTTCGCCAACTACCACGAGCTCAAGGTCATCGACCCGGATGGCGTCGTGCAGTTCACCGGCGACATGACCAAGAGCTCCGGACGTTCCTATAGTTCGGGCATCCAGAGCATAGGTGACTTGTCCGGTACCTGGACGTACCAGATCCGTGGCTACTACAAGGTTCCCAACTCCACCAACTTCTGGGCCGGGCAGCCCCTCAGCGGCACGCTGAATTGCCCCTAAAGCGATTGATGGGAACGTTCTTCGGCGTTGCGGACCACCGAGGGCCAGAAAATCTGTGGAGCTAAGGAGATTCGAACTCCTGACCTCTTCGATGCGAACGAAGCGCTCTACCAACTGAGCTATAGCCCCTGAACCAAGCTCAACTGCCCGGCCAGTGACCTTAGGCTACAAACTTTCCCTGTGCTTTTCCAACCACGACACGAACGTCTCCGTGCCATACGGCTGCTCGGAGCTCAGGTTATGTCCGGCGCGAAGAAAATCGCCCATCGGTCCGGGCAAAGGCAGCTCAATAATCCTGCCCCTCGAGCCCACTACCGATTTCCATGACTCTGCCATCTCCCTCATTGCCAGGGTTTCCGGGCCCGCAATTGTCACCACGAGATGCTCGGCATGCGAGTTATCCCGCGATTCACCCACCGCTACCTCAAGCAACGCCGCTGCAACATCTGCCGGCGCGATCGACTGGAGTCTGACGGCTTTGAAGGTGGGAATCAGCCTTACCTTTGCACCGGCCGCGAAAATCCTTGCCACCAAGCCATGGAACTGCGTTGCCCGGACCACCACGGTCTTCAATGGCGACTCTTCGTACTTCCGTTCCTTAGCGGCTTTGGAAGCGTAGTAGGGAAAGGAGCTCAGATCGCAGTTGATGATGGACAGAGCCACAGCTTTGGGGACACCAGCCAGATGCGCTTCAGCAAGAAGCCTGCCGCCGCCGTCGGCGAACTGCTTTTGGGCTTTGCCGAACTGCCCTTCAAGGCAATCAATAACGACGTCGGCACCCGCCACCGCGGCTGCCAGGCCATCCCCTGAGGTGACGTCGCCCGCAAAGTATGTGGCGCCGTCGTGGTGCTTCGCTGACCCGGCAGGCGGCACATTGCGGCTCAGGACCGAAACCTGGTACCCCGCTGAAAGGGCGAGTCGGACAAACTCATGACCTACCTGGCCCGTGCCACCCGCAACGCACAGCGTTGTCATGTGTGGTTAGGCGCGTCGACGCTGCAGGACATCGTCCAAGTTGCTCAGAGCACTGTGGCCCTTGGCGGATGCGACTACGGCGGCCGCAGCCTCAGCCTGTTCAACGTTCTGCTTCAGGACAGGTTTGCCCACAGGCTTTGGTGCTTCGGGCAGATCCAAGGGCTCTGGAGCCGGACGCGGTGCTTTGGCAGCAGCCACGTAAGTGGGCTTCGGGACCTCGACTGGCTGCCAGGAGGCACCCTTCGATTCCTTCGTATTCTGAGCAGATTTGTCTCCCGCGGCAATAGCTACTGCCAGCGCTGCCTGCCGCAGTTCCACCGCGGATAAGCGAGCAGCTTCACGGCTGGTGGCTTCGGCGTCGAAAACCGTGGTTTCCTTCGACTCCACAGCCGGTTCCTTCGGCAGGTATCGCGCAGGCGTCGGGATGGGCGAGGCCTGAGCAGCACGACGGGCCCGGCGTTCGCGAAGATCACGCAGGGCCAGCTTCCGCAACGTTACGACGGCGAGCACCGCACCGATGAGCGACACCAGCGGCAACCAGACAGAACCGATCCCAAGAATTCGTAGGACTCCGGACACCGCAGCTGTCACCAGCAGGGCAAGACCTGCCAGGGCCAGCGTTAGCCGGGCATAGCGGATAGTGAATGGAGTAGTGGGTACCTTCCCGAGGCCGGGCTCGGCCGCGCGGGATTCCTGGGGCGACGCCGGTGCTTCGCTATGCATGGTCTCCATCGGTTTCTCCTGCTGAGGTGCCAAAGTCAGTACCACCCCTGCCTGCGTTTCGTCTGGTTCGTCATCAAAAGCCTCTGCTGGAACACCGGCCGTTTGGACTTGTTGCCGCCTGTTCCGCAGAACATAGGGCGCCACCCAGACCATCCACAGCGCAACAGTGACCACGAGTATCACTGAGCTGCTGAGAGGGAAGTCCACATTCAAAACCGTAGAAGCAAATCTTCGGGTGCGGCGGCATTGCGGCCGGTGTGTCGCCCGCAAGTCCGCAAATGATTGGAGATATGGGCAAAAAGGCCGATGACCTGCCCGTTTATCTTCTGAGCCACCGGCGCAGGAGTCCCTCTGGAACTTCCTCGGAGGTCAGTGCAAAGGAGCGGTGGTCAGCCCATTCGCCGTTGATGTGCAGGTAGCGCTCCCTGTACCCCTCGTCGCGGAATCCAAGCTTCTCCACCACCCGCAAACTCGCTGAGTTCTCGGGGCGGATGTTGATTTCCATACGGTGCAGTCCCAGCACCCTGAAACAGTGGTCTGTGGCCATCGCAACCGCTGTGGGAGCGATGCCGTGCCCGGCACGGTCCTTATCAACCCAATATCCGAGGGTGGCCATCATGGCCGACCCCCAAACGATCGATGAAACCGTCAGTTGCCCGACGATTTTCGGCTCACCAAAGCCATCGGTTCGCTCAACAATGAGGAATGGCAGGGCGGTTGACTGACGGGCTTGTTCATTCAAGGAACCCACCATTTGGCGGTAGCTGGGGAGGCGCCCACCCGGTGCCGGGTTGGACGCCTCCCATGGCGCGAGCCACTCGCTGTTCCGCGAACGGACTTCGGACCATGCCCGCTTGTCGCGGTAACGGATAGGCCGAAGCAGCAGGTCTCCGCTTTCCAGCGTCACCGGCCAGATCGCGGAGCCGTACATCATGAGTTTGTTTATTTGGGAAGAGCGGCTGTGAAGTTGGGCAGCCACTCGCGAAGCTCAGGACCGAGGTCTTCACGCTCGCAGGCAAGCTCGATGCAGGCCTTGAGGTAGCTGAGCTTGTCACCGGTGTCGTAGCGACGGCCGCGGAAGACAACGCCGTAGACGCCATAGCCTTCGCCCTCGCCGGCAGCGAGAACCTCGAGGGCGTCTGTCAGCTGGATCTCTCCACCGCGTCCGGGTGCAGTCTTCTCCAGGACGTCGAACACAGCCGGGTGCAGGACGTAGCGCCCGATCACGGCAAGGTTGGACGGGGCCTCTTCCGGAGAAGGCTTCTCGACGAGCTGCTTGATGCGCACGTAGCCGTCCTCGCCATTGTCCTCAACATCAGCGCAACCATAAGCACTGATCTTGGACGGCTCCACCTCAATAAGGGCAACCACGGAACCGCCGGTCTTCTGCTGGACAGCGATCATTTCGCTTAGCAGGTCCTCGCGGGCATCGATCAGGTCATCGCCCAGCAGAACGGCGAAGGGCTCGTAGCCAACATGCTGCTTTGCACGAAGGACTGCGTGGCCCAGGCCGTTCGGGTCACCCTGGCGGACGTAGTGAATGTCGCCGAGGTTGGTGGCGGATTGGATGGCCTCAAGCTTGGCGGTGTCGCCCTTTTCAGCCAAGGTGGCTTCCAGAGCGGGCACGCGGTCAAAATGGTCTTCCAGCGCGCGCTTGCTGCGCCCCGTGATCATCAGGACGTCGTGCAGACCCACCTTGACTGCTTCTTCGACCACATACTGGATGGCGGGCTTGTCCACCACGGGCAGCATTTCCTTCGGCATCGCCTTGGTGGCGGGAAGGAACCGGGTGCCAAGGCCCGCTGCGGGGATGACGGCCTTACGGACAGCGTTGTTTTCTAGAGTCACCGGACTAATGTAACGGAAGGAACACATCATCGGCTAAACCCCTCGCCGCGGCGGGACGCACATTTCGTCTTGGTAGCGGACAGCCCCTGCTCTTCAGCGGGCAGGGAGAACCTCAGATTGGACACGCATGGCATCCAAGGAAGACATCCGCAGCAGTCGGCGGCTGCACCGGCGGACACTCACTCCGGAGCACATAGCAACTGCAGGCGAGTCGCTTGCGCGGCATGGGACAGCCTGGGCAGCGGAGCTCTCCCCCGGCGGCGGCGCCGCCACCTTTGCTGTGTACCTTGGCGTCGCCTTCGAGCCGCCCACTATCCCCCTCATCGAGTCCCTGCACGAGGCCGGGCATCAAGTGCTGCTGCCTGTTTGCGAGCCGGGCCGGTTGCTGAGTTGGGTGTATTGGACGCCTTCCACGGCCTTTGTCAGGTCCGCCTATGCGCCCATAGACGAACCGGAAGGTGAACGCTTGGAAAGCACCGTGATTGCCAAAGCTGCAGGGATCTTCATGCCCGCCACAGCCGTGGATCGGGACGGAAACCGCATTGGCCAAGGCGGTGGCTACTACGACCGGCTTCTCCAAGGCCTCGATGCTGCCGGCCAGCGGCCGCCCACCATCGCAGTGGTGTACGACGACGATTTGTTGCCTTCAGGCTCGATTCCCGCCGAGGCATTTGATCGCCCGGTGCGCCAGGTGCTGACCCCGTCGGGTGTCGTCCAACTCCACGACGGACCGGAGCCCGGCTGACAGCCCTGTCCCGGCAAGTGAGGTCCGGCACATCCGCTGGTACACCAGACAGGGACCAATGATAGAATTAGCACTCAGGCCCTGCGACTGCTAAGGCGGAAATTCTCCGCCGGTGCTGCACAGGACCTGAACTTTGTCCTGAAGGAGGAACTCAGTGCCCACATACGCATACGCCTGCAAAGACTGTGACCATGCCTTTGACATCGTCCAGTCCTTTTCTGACAGCTCCTTGACGGAGTGCCCCGAATGCAAGGGCGCGCTTCGCAAGAAGTTCAACAGCGTTGGCGTCGTTTTCAAGGGCTCCGGGTTCTACCGGACTGATTCCCGCGATGCCAAGGGCAGCACGGTTTCGGCCGCACCAGCTTCACCCGCTTCCCCGGCGGCCCCTGCAGCAGCGCCCGCAACTGCAGCCGCAGCCAGCTAAAAGGTTTTCCACATAAGGCACCGGACCGCTGTTTGCGGCCCGGTGCGACTGGCTAACGTGGCGGGATGTCATCTTCCTCCCGCAGAGCCCTCATCGCCCGCGCCGAGCGTTCAGCAGCAGCAGCCGCCGGTGACTGGCCGCCGCTGAACCGCTCTCCTGCCCGACCACCCCGTTCCCGGGCCGGAGACACCTCACGGTTCAGCCGCCGTCCAAGAGGTCATGTCGGACAGCGGGGCGGAATTGGATCATGGATTTCACGCAACCGCCGCTTGGCCGTTGCGCTCCTGCTGTGCGTGGCTGCCGGCATCGCCGTCCAGCAACTTACTCCAGCGTCTGAGCAGCGCGTGAGCATTGTGGTAGCAGCCCGCGACCTACCGACAGGTAGCAGCCTCACAGAATCTGATTTCACCAGCGTTGGAGTGCCGTCCGATCTCGCGATTACCGGATCGGTGCATAGTATCGGCACCCTTGTTGGCCGTCAGCTTGCTTCCCCCCTCCGCAGGGGGCAGATACCTACGGAGGCCAGCCTGCTTGGCCCGGGACTCCTGACGGGCGCACCCGTGGGCTCGGCAGCGGTCCCCCTCAGGATGGCTGATCCCTCATCCATCCAGCTTCTCTCCCCCGGCCAGCTGGTTACAGTGGTCCTTACCGCGGCGGGCTCCTATGACGAGGCCCGGCAAAGCCAGGTTCTTGCGGGCCCGGTGCCCGTTCTCTGGACATCAGCCCAAGGCGGCAAGCCCGGCGAATGGCTGGGGACAAGTGATACCGACGGCTTGGTAGTGGTGGCTGCCGATCCCCAACAAGCAGAAAAGCTTGCCGGCGCATCAACGCAAGGCAAGCTCTTCTTTGTTTTAGTCAGCCCATAGTGCGTGGGTCTGCTGCCGGATGGAGCTCAGCCCCAATGCGGGGGCTTCTGTTCCTTCAGCCACTGCTCATGGTCGTAGCCGGACTCGTCGCCCCATCGCCGGGGATCATCCTCTGCAGCCTTCGTAGGAAGAATTCCGTTGGAGGCTGTCTTAGCTGCCGTGGCCTTGGCATCCGCAGCTTCTTCAGTGGCATCGTTGACCGGCTCGCCGGAGTCCTGCGCGGCGCGGTCTTCTGTGCCTGTTTCCTGATCCATCAGTGGTGCTTCTTTCCCATTCTCCGCGTAGCCTTTGGTCGCGGCGACGCCATGTTCTTCACGGGCAACGGCCTGAGCTTCGCCGTCTGCATGGACGGCGGGGCCCTGGTCCACCCTCTGGTCTTCATTGCCCGGATTCAATTGTTCACCATCCGAATGCAGGAAGCCATGGTGGGCAGAAGCGGACTGGGCGATGTGGTTCTCAAGCCCCAGGTACGAACCGATCCGGTCAGCGCAGGAGGACGGATCCGTGAACACTTCGATCGTCCAAAGCGACATGTAGCGCCAGCCCATACGCTCAAGCAACTGCGGCCGCAACCGGCTCCGTTCACGGACGCTCATCCGCCGGTACCGTTCAGTGCCATCCGATTCGATGGCGACTGGGGTGGGGATTTCCGCACCCTCGCGGCCAATGGTGTGGACGGGGTCCGCGGCCGCCGCGATATCCAGCACTCCATCGTAAAGATGCCAGACCCGGGCTCCACGTGCACGCAGGCGTTCGCCAAGATCGGCCACCAACGGATCCTCACCCAGCGCCTGCTCACTGGCTACAGCGCGGGAGGCAGGTGTTCCAAGGTTGCTGTTACCGGAGAGTTCCCGGTCCAGCAGTTCATAGAAATCCACTGCACCATGGGCCAGGCGATCAAGGTCGAGATCCTCAGGCCGGAAGCACGTCAGGACGTGCATGGAGCGTCGAGCGCGCGTCATTGCCAGGGCAAAACGGTTTCGCCCGCCTTCGGTGGACAACGGGCCGAAGGAATGGAGCGCACGGCCGTGCGGAGTGCGGCCATAGCCCAGCGAGAAGATCACGTGGTCACGCACCAGCCCCTGGGCGCGCTCAAGGTCCACCACCCGGAAGGACTCGGGGCCCGCTCCGAAGAAGCTGGACAAAAGAGTGTGGTTAGGCAATTGGAGCCTGATGGCCTCGCCGATCCTGGCAGCATGGCGCAGGCTTGCGGTCACCACTGCCAAGGAAGTACGGGGCCGGAGCCTGGCGTGTTCGAAGACAAGGTCCACCACGCGGTTCACTTCTGCAGTGACAGACTCAACGCCCTCATGGTCCGCTCCGGGCAGCCCGGTGCCGTCGGGTATGTACTCCACGTGAATCGATCGATCCAGGCCAGTGACCGAATTGCCGTCCGGCAGGCGTCGCAGACCGCCGTCGTAGTAGTTCTTGCTCAGCTGGAGGATCAAGTCCTCGTCCACCGCGCGATAGACCCAGTTCAATTGCCAGGTGGGCAGGACCCGGGCCAGAGCCTTGAATGCACTGTCCACGTTTTCATGGCTGGCAACCCCGGCAACCGGAGGTTCCACGGCCACGCTGAAAGTACGCGCATTGGCGATTTTTGCATCACCGAAGGCAACTACCTGTCGTGCTCGGGCGATCGCGGGAAGAACCGCCTGCAGGGAGGTGGATTCGGCGTCGATGACCACCACGGCGTCGAACTTTTGCTCGGCCGGGAGAACGCCCGTGAGCAAATAAGGGCTGACGGACCACACAGGAACCAACAGAGGCACAAGATCCGGTGCTTGGGCGCTCAAGGCGGGCAACGTCACACGGCCGTCCTTCAACAAGGCACGGAGCAACTCCGCCTGCCTCGGGTGCTCAAGAAGGCCCTGACGCCACTTCTGGGCCAGCTGCCAACGAAGGCGGGCGGCGCCACTGGCAATATGTGCTTGGTCGGCCAGGCGATATTCAGCTTCGAGGCGCCGCAACGAATCACCGTCGGACATGGCGAGGTAGTCATCACCACTGATCATGGCTTCCAAAGCGGACTGCCACCAGGCAAGGTCCAGCTCGGCCGCTACCGACGACGCCGGGACTTCCCGGGCAGCAAGGTCGGCAAGCAGTTCGCCGAGCCCGTGCTCCCGCATTTCCTCGATGAGGAGTGTTCGCTCAGGAAGGGTTTCCAAGGTGGCCGTGTCCGCGACGAGACGCTCGAGGCGTTCCATCAGTTGCAGATACGGCGTCTCCTGCAACGAACCGCCATCGGACGTGTGCTTGAGCGAATCACCAAGACGGCGCAGCTCGGCGTCGAGTTCGCGGTAGAGGGCCCCGAGATCGGCAAGGCCGGATGGCACCGCCGGGTGTCGCTGGGTTGTGGCATAGCCTGCCCACAGGGCACGCTGCTCCTGGACAAGGACCAGGGAGCTGTGGAGGTCCGCGATGTGGACACCGGGGCGTACGTATTCCTTGGCGACCCGGCGCAGGCGTGATCGCTGCATGGAAGGCATCTCAAGATTGCGCTCACGGCGCCAGGCGGAACTGGCAGTGGCTGAGATGAGGTCATGCACCGGCCGGTCGAAGATGTCCGGAGTGAACTTATCCAAGCTCTCGCGGACAGCGATCAGCAGTTCAAGCTGCGCACCCCACTCGGTAAAGGTTTCGCCCAGACGAATCTCAGCGTGATCGGAAACCTGCTTCATGCGATCCCGCAGGACGGGGAGCTTCTCCTCGGCCAAGCGTGCGAGCTGCTGGGCTTCCTCGGTCTCCTTACGGGTGACCAAACGGGCGCCATACCAAGGGCTGGAAGTGGAGGCCCGGCTGAAGCTACCAAGTTCGGCAGCGCGACGAAGGCGCCCCGCGAGCTCTTCACGGTCCTTGATATTGTCCAGGACGCTTCGCTTCAAGCGCACAGTAGTGGAGGGTGCCGGATGGATGGACGTCAGCTCGGCGAGTGATTGCATCGCTTGATAAGGCGAGCACCCCCAGCGCTCACGGACGTTGTGCAGCGAGGCAACATGATCCATCAGGGCATGACGGTGGCCTGTCAGTGTCTGGTGAAGGTTGCCAAGCTGTGGTTCAAGCGCTTTCTCATTGCGCATGATGGCCCTGACCAGCTGACCCTTGAGTTGCTGCGGCGTGGTCCCGTTACCAGGCCTGAAGAGCACCGATTCGAGGCCCAACGATTCAAGGTGTGCGGAAAGACCCGCGAGGCTGGCTTGCCTGTCTCCTACCACCAACACGGACTTGCCTTCGCTGACCAAGGCACCGATGGCGTTGATTGCCGTCTGCGTCTGCCCACTTCCAGGAGGAGTGGAGACAACCAGGGAGTCTCCCGCGCGAACGGCGTCCACCACGTACTGCTGGTCCGTATCGGCGTCGAGCAAGAGAAGTTCGTCGGCCGGGTCCCGAAGATCCAAGCTGGGGAACCTGCCCGCTTTAATAGGCTCCGGCTCAATGTCGCCGCCATTGGCTGCGGTCGAGAGGGCCGCAACCGTTGGGTTGTTCATGTTGATCCAGGGATCATCCAGGTTGCCCGAAAGGTCAGCCAGGGTAGTGACCAGCAGGTTGAACTCCACCTCTGCACCATGGATAGGCTTAATGAGCGTGGACAACCGGTCCAGAACCGGCTGGGGATCCAGCCGGGCCGTGTTGTAAGCCATGCGTGCTACAGCGTTGACGTCGAAAACGATGCCGTGGACTGTCTTCAGGTGACGCACCAGCGCGGGGTTCATGCGTGCTTGTTCGGTGAGCTGAAGTTCGAAGTCGTCTTCGCCCGGCCTGACTGTAAGGACGATGGACGTGAGCATCACAGGCGCGGAGACGCGCTGCGGCTTACCACCAACGGCCGAGGTCCACACCACGGTCCCGGCGGACAAGTACCCGGCCTCGATGCCGCGGTCGTTGCTGAGCTCGAAGATCTTGGACCGGATGTTGCGGGCCGCCCTGGCCGCCACCAAGTACTGTTGGCGGTCCCTGATGAGAGTGGACAGCCGTGTTCTGCGACCGGCGAGCAACTGAGCCAGCCCGGAAGGGTGGGCATTGCTGAGATCGATCGCGCCTTCGGGTGTCTTGACGAAGCGCAGCATCGTATCTGCCCCGGTGACGGGTTTGAGACCAGACAGCCATTTGCGGAGCTCTTCGGAGCCCTCTTCCTGGCCTTGACCTACTGACACGACTTCTGCCTTCTTTTCTGTACTAGCTTTAGACGCCTTGGACCATACCGGCATACGTTCGAGGGTAGCGGGAATCCTCGTTCAGCCCGCTCCGCAACGCTGTTCCAACGTGAAATTCGCCGTCATTTCACAGTTGGCAGCATTTTCTTGTGGCAAAGACGTACCCCGGATGACGTTGCCCGGTTCAAGCACAGTGGCCGGCCTCCCAAAGGAAGCCGGCCACTCAGAATGCTATTCCCACTCGATGGTTCCCGGTGGCTTGCTGGTGACATCCAGTACCACGCGGTTAACGCCGTCCACCTCGTTGGTGATCCTGTTGGAGATACGTGCGAGCAGGTCATACGGCAGGCGCGACCAGTCTGCCGTCATGGCGTCTTCGGAAGACACCGGACGCAGCACGATCGGGTGGCCATAGGTCCGGCCGTCGCCCTGAACTCCAACGCTGCGGACGTCGGCCAGGAGGACCACCGGCATCTGCCATACGTCATTGTCGAGGCCGGCAGCTGTCAGCTCGGCGCGGGCGATGGCATCAGCCTTGCGCAGAAGGTCCAGGCGTTCCTTGGTCACTTCGCCCACAATGCGGATTCCCAGGCCGGGACCGGGGAACGGCTGGCGGCCGACGATTTCCTGCGGGAGGCCGAGCTGGGCGCCAACGGCACGGACTTCGTCCTTGAACAGGGCCCGCAGTGGCTCGACCAGCTCAAACTGCAGGTCCTCCGGAAGCCCACCAACGTTGTGGTGACTCTTGATGTTGGCAGCACCCTCGCCACCGCCGGATTCGACGACGTCCGGGTACAGCGTGCCTTGGACA
The DNA here is from genome assembly GCF_059759005.1 of Paenarthrobacter sp. GQ52. Classification (NCBI taxonomy): domain Bacteria; kingdom Bacillati; phylum Actinomycetota; class Actinomycetes; order Micrococcales; family Micrococcaceae; genus Paenarthrobacter; species Paenarthrobacter sp. GQ52. The sequence goes on along the minus strand of NZ_JCAXEJ010000008.1, from coordinate 148,681 downwards.
AGGAACTTGATCTTTTCACCCTCGGCAGCGGCCTGGGCAATGATGGCCCGTTCCGCTTCCTCGAAGGCCCGAATGAACTCCCGGCCAATGATCTTGCGCTTGGTCTCGGGATCACTGACACCGGCCAATGCCGACTGGAAGCGCTCCTGCTCGTTGGCAACGTACAGGTTGACACCCGTTGCGGCCACGAAGTCGCGTTCAACCTGCTCTGCTTCGCCTTCACGCAGCAGGCCGTGGTCAACGAACACACAGGTCAGCTGGTCGCCGACAGCACGCTGGACGAGAGCGGCAGCCACTGCAGAGTCGACACCACCGGAGAGTCCACAGATGACCTTCGAGTCGCCGATCTGCTGGCGGATACGGTCCACCTGCTCTTCGAGGATGTTGCCCGTGGTCCAGTTGGGGCTCAGGCCCGCGCCCTTGAACAGGAAGTTCTCCAGAACGTGCTGTCCAAGGACGGAGTGCTTCACTTCCGGGTGCCACTGCACACCGTAAAGGCGCTTCTCATCGTTGGCGAAAGCAGCCACTGGGGCTCCAGCCGTAGTTGCCAGCACCTCGAAGCCTTCGGGGGCTTCGTGAACGGAATCGCCGTGGCTCATCCACGTGTTCTGGGACGCCGGGACTCCGTCGAGGATGGAGCGTGCGTCACCCACCAGGAGTGCTTCGGTGGCACCGTACTCCCGCAAACCGGTCTGGGCCACCTTGCCACCCAGGGCATTCGCCATGGCTTGGAAGCCGTAGCAGATACCGAAAACGGGAACGCCGGCCTCGAAGAGGTCAGCACCCACGAACGGGGCGCCCTCGGCGTAGACGCTGGAAGGCCCTCCGGAGAGAATGATGGCTGCCGGGTTCTTGGCCAGAAGCTGCTCGGTGGTGAAGGTATGCGGAACGATTTCCGAATACACATTCGCTTCGCGGACGCGGCGGGCAATCAGCTGCGCGTACTGGGCACCGTAGTCAACAACCAGCACCGGCTTCTGGGAAGTTTGGGGTGCGGTGGGAGTAGTCACCAGACAAGACTACTTTGCCGGGCCGCCCCGGTGCACGTTGACCAGGGCGGCCAAGGCCCAAAACAGGGCCTGCCGTTAGGCATCTCACACCGGGACGCCGTGAAGTCCTAGTAGCGCTTGGACGCCTGCGGGTTGGCTGCGAGTTCCGCTTCCACCTGCGCGTGGAATTTCTTCTCCACGATGAAGGACAGCAGCGGGATGACTCCGCCCAGCGCCAGAAGGACCATTTTGGAGAAAGGCCAGCGCATGAGCGACCACAGGCGGAAGTTTGAAACCAGATACACCACGTACATCCAACCGTGCACGATCAGCACGGAGGTGGAGATGTTGAAGCCACCGATGACGCCCTTGGGTTCGGATTCAGCAAAGCCAAAGCCAAAGGGTTGGCCCGTAACCGCATTCGTGCCGCCCGCAAAGAGCGAGACACCAAAGCCGTAGCGGGCAATCAACTCGGCGCATAGCAGGAGCAGCATGGCACCTGTCAGGTATGCCATGACTTTGTAGAATTTCAACGCCGAACGGATCTGCGCTTCCGTGCCGCCGAAGCGTCGCTTCTTGGGCTTGGGTCCGGAATGTTCGGGCTGGATAGCCGGTTTTGGCTCAATCATTGCTGCACCTTATGTTCTGGCTCTGGGCTTGTGGGTTCTGCGGCTGCTTCGGGATGGCCCGTTTCGTCGAAGTCATCATCCTCGTCTTCGTCTTCTTCGAGGTCGCGCCGGTAGTCGTCCTTCACCAGACGCCACCAAATGAAGATCGAGAACCCGGCAAAGACAACCCATTCCACCGCATAGAAGAGGTTTAGCCAGTTGACTTGTTCCGCAGGGGGCTGCGGCGGGATATTAAGTGCTTTGACGTCACCGTCAAGGGGAATGGTCACTCCGCCTGAGGCCTCGGATGTCGCGGCGACGAAACCCTGATAGCTGGAGACTTCCCACTTGTTGATGAGCTCCGCCGTTGAGACTGCAGACGCCCGGTCTGGACCGGCGTCGACGTTTGGAAGCGGCGCTTCGGATGGGATGAGGCGACCGGTCAACGTGATGGTTCCCGACGGCGGCGGGCCGGCTTGGGCGGGGTCCGCCACCCAGCCGCGGGCCACCGGGATCCAGGTCTGGGGCGAGGCGCCTGCGCCCTTGATTGTGGGAGCGTTGTTGACGGCAAAGGCTGAGACTATCCAGAAGCCTTTTTGGTTGTTGTAAAGGCGGCCTTCAACGAGGACCTGCTTGCCGGGATCGTACGATCCCGTAGCGGTGACCATCTGGTCCGAGACAGAGCCGGGGAAGAACTGGCCCGGCTGGAGAACGTCCACCAGCGGTTTCACTTCCTCGATGCTGGACGGAGCGGGGGGCTCGTGCTGGGCGGACCGGCTGAGCTGCCATTGGCTGAGCAGCACAAACACCCCGGACAACAGAAGCGCAAAGACCAGTCCTGCGATCCAGCGGGGTTTCAACGCGGTTTTCAACACCCCTTAACCGTACTTCGTCCGGCTGTAGAACAACGAAACGAGGTTGGCTAGAGTGGGGCAGCAGGATCCCTACGTGGCGACGAAGTCGACACGAAAGGGCCCGCCCCAATCTCTAGTGGTCGAAGAACACCAGGCTGGAGTTGATGAGTTCGGAGATGACCTCGGTATCGTGTGCCCGGCGCAGGGACTCCCGGAATGACTCCTTGGAGAGGGAACGCGCGAGCGTGGCAAGAACCTCCAGGTGGTCGGAGAAGGAACTGGCCGGTGTGGCAATAAGGAGGACCAGGGTTGCCGGACCGTCAGTGGCGCCGAAGTCCAAGGCATGGCCAAACTTGGTCACGCCTACCGCAATGGAGATCCTGTCCACGAATTCGCTTCGGGCATGCGGCAGTCCTATGCCACCCGGAAGCCCGGTGGCAAGCTGGTGCTCACGCGAATGCACTTGCTCCAGGAAGCCTTCAAGATTGGAGATCCTGCCTGCTGCGTGGAGCCTCTGAGCCAGTTGCGCTGCGGCATCGATCTTGTCTTTGGCAACAAGTTCAAGGATGACCGTATCCGGGGTGGTCAGTTCCGCGTCGTAACGGTCAAGTGGTTCAGCCAAGTTATGTTCCCTCCATGTGGCCTCCCGGCCTCAATTCCTTGAGCTGGTCAGCGAAGGGGAACGATGTCATCCACTCCCATGCGCGCGGCATCGGCCGATTCGTCATCGGGTTGCTGCTGACTAAGTCGTTCAGCTTCCACGCGCGCCAGGTAGTGCTTGATTTCGCTCTCACGCTGGGTCTCGCTCCAGCCAAGGATTTCTCCCATCAGCTTAGCTACAACGGGCGCGGCAGACACACCCCGGTCCCACGCTTCGATGGAGATCCGGGTGCGGCGGGTCAGAACGTCGTCAACGTGGCGCGCGCCCTCGTGGGTTGTTGCATAGACAACTTCGGCAGCCAAGTAGTCATCCGCTCCAGGAAGGGGCTCACCCAGTTCCGGCCGTCCAGCGATAATGTCCAGGACTTCGGGGGTCATGGATCCGAAACGGTTGAGCAGGTGCTCCACGCGTGCCACATGCACGCCCGCCTGCTCGGCGGACCTGCCGCGACGGTTCCACGCGGCTTTGAATCCCTCGGCGCCCAGGAGCGGAATTGTCTCAGTGCAGCTGGAGGGAACACGTTCGTCCATGGCCCTGGTTGCCTCGTCCACGGCGTCTTTGGCCATGACGCGGTACGTTGTGTACTTCCCGCCGGCTACCACCACGAGTCCGGGCACGGGGTGCGCCACCACATGCTCCCTGGACAGTTTGGCAGTGGAGTCATTGTCACCAGCGAGCAGGGGGCGGAGGCCTGCGTAGACGCCTTCCACGTCCTCGCGGGTCAGGGGACGCTTGAGAACTTTGTTGACATGTTCCAGCACATAGTCGATGTCCTTGCTGGAAGCTGCCGGGTGTGCCTTGTCCAACGTCCAATCGGTATCTGTTGTGCCGATGATCCAGTGCCTGCCCCAAGGGATCACAAAGAGCACAGATTTTTCGGTGCGGAGGATCAACCCGACCGTGGATTGGAAGCGGTCGCGCGGCACCACAAGGTGGATTCCCTTGGAGGCCCGCACCTTGAGTTGCCCACGGTCCGTCACCATTGCCTGGGTTTCATCGGTCCATACGCCTGTAGCGTTGACCACCTGCTTGGCCCGGACCTCGAAGACTGTGCCATCCTCCTGGTTTTCCACCTTGGCACCGACCACGCGTTCCCCCTCGCGCAGGAAGTCAACCACGCGGACGCGGTTCGCTGCGTGGGCGCCATAGTGCGCCGCAGTCCTTACAAGGTTGACCACCAGACGGGCATCATCCACCTGGGCGTCGTAGTAGCGGATGGATCCGACGAAGGCATCTTCTTTGAGGCTCGGAGCTGCGCGCAGGGTTCCGCGCCGGAAGAGGTGCTTGTGCATGGGGACGCCCCGGCTGTGGCCGGACGTCAGACCCAAGGTGTCGTAGAGCATGATGCCCGCACCGACGTACGGGCGCTCCCAGATGCGGCGCGTCAGCGGGTAGAGGAAGGGGACGGGGCGCACCAGGTGCGGCGCGATCTGCTGGATCAGCAGCCCCCGTTCCTGAAGGGCTTCCTGGACGAGGCCAAAATCCAGCATCTCCAAGTACCGCAGGCCGCCATGGATGAGCTTGGACGATCGGGAGGAGGTTCCGGACGCCCAATCCCGTGCCTCGACGATGCCTACCGTGAGGCCACGAGTCACTGCGTCCAGCGCTGCACCGGCTCCTACTACTCCGCCGCCAACAATCAGGATGTCGAGCTCTTTGCCCGGCTGGGCAGTGGCTTTCAGGACTTCGATCGATGCGGCACGGGATTCCGGGCTCAGTGCTCCCGGGGAATTCACCTGCGGACCGCCTGCGACATTGCTCATCGGACCCCTCCTCAAACGCAACAGCTGGTAGTCCCCTACCCTACTTGTTGCTCGCCTCCTTGGGCAGGGCACGGGTGCAGCAGCGATCGGGAGAACCGCCCCAACGAAGAAGGCCCGTATTGGCTCCGATGGTGATCGGAGCCAACACGGGCCTTCAGCGACTAGTTTCAGTTGCCTGCGTAAGGAGAAACCACGACGTCGACGCGCTGGAACTCCTTGAGGTCCGAATAGCCGGTGGTCGCCATGGAGCGGCGCAGGGCGCCGATAAGGTTCGACGTCCCGTTGGTGTGGTGGCCGGGTCCGAAGAGGACCTCTTCCAACGGACCAACCGTTCCGACGTTGACGCGATCGCCGCGGGGAGATTCGAGATGGTGTGCTTCAGGACCCCAGTGCCAGCCCCGGCCTGGTGCCTCTTCGGCGCGAGCGAGTGCACTGCCAAGCATGACGGCGTCGGCACCCATGGCGATGGCCTTGACGATGTCTCCGGAGCTGCCCATGCCGCCGTCGGCAATGACGTGGACGTAACGTCCACCGGACTCATCCATGTAATCGCGGCGGGCGGCAGCGACATCGGAGATTGCTGAAGCCATGGGTGAGTGGATACCGAGGGCGCGACGCGTGGTGGTGGTTGCTCCGCCGCCGAAACCGACCAGGACGCCGGCAGCGCCGGTGCGCATGAGGTGCAGGGCAGGCGTGTAGCCGGCTGCTCCGCCAACAATCACCGGAACATCCAGTTCATAGATGAACTGCTTGAGGTTCAGGGGCTCATGATTCTTGGAGACGTGCTCAGCCGAAACCGTGGTTCCGCGGATGACAAAGATGTCGACGCCGGCAGCCACCACGGTCTTGTAGTGCTCCTGGGTGCGCTGGGGGGTCAAGGACCCTGCAACAGTCACGCCGGCGGCGCGGATCTCCGCCAAGCGGGAGCTGATGAGTTCAGGCTGGATGGGTGCCTGGTAAAGGTCCTGCATGCGACGCGTGACGGCTGGGCTGTTGGTCTCGTCGGCCAAGTCCGCGATCTCGTCAAGCACCTTCTGGGGATCCTCATAGCGCGTCCAGAGACCTTCGAGGTCAAGGACGCCCAAGCCGCCGAGGCGACCAAAAGCGATGGCAGTATCCGGGGACATGACGGAGTCCATGGGAGCCGCAATAACGGGGGTGTCGAACTTGTAGGCGTCGATCTGCCAGGAGACAGAGACGTCCTTCGGGTCACGCGTCCGGCGGTTCGGGACGATCGCGATGTCATCCAGGGAGTAGGCACGACGCCCACGCTTGCCACGGCCAATCTCAATCTCATAAGTCACTGCTCGAGTTTATCCCACCAAAACGAAGGCCCCGTTTTCCCCTAGGTGTTCCGGCTGGTTTCATCCACCGAGAGCTGGGATTCGAACATCCGGAAGTAGCGTCCCCTCAGTGCCACCAGTTCCTTGTGGGTTCCCTGCTCGGCAATGCGGCCGTCCTCCAGCATGTACACGATATCTGCCTTCTCGATGGTGGCCAGGCGGTGACTGATGGCAATGATGGTGCTGCTCCGGTCTGCGAAAAGCCGGGTGAAAATGCGATGTTCCGCCAAAGCGTCGATGGCTGACGTGGGCTCGTCCATGACCATGAACGAGGCATCGCGGTAGAAGTTGCGTGCCATGGCCAGGCGCTGCCATTGGCCACCCGACAGCCCGCTTCCCTTGCGTCCCCGGGGGTCCTCCATCCAGTTGCTGACGTGGTTCTCCAGGCCGTTGGGCAACTTGTTGATGAACTCCATGGCTTCGGCGTCCGAGGCCGCCCGCCGGATCCGGTCGTCGTCCCGGGGCTGGTCCACGTCGCCGAGATAGATGTTCTCCGCCGCGGTGGCGAACTCGTATTTCAGGAACTCCTGGCTCAGCACTGCAAGGTGCCGGTGCCAACTGGTGACGTCGATCCCGGCAAGGTCCACGCCGTCAAGCAGCACTTGGCCGGAGTCGGGGCGGTACAGTCCAGCCAGGATTCGGATCAGCGTTGATTTGCCTGCACCGTTCTCCCCCACAATGGCGATGTGCTGACCTGCCCTGATGGTCATGGAGATGCCCTTGATGACCTCGATGTCGCTCCCCGTGTAGCTGAACCGGATGTCCCGCAGCTCCACAGTTGCGGGCGACGACGACAGCGGCTTTTCTTTCCCGCTTGGGATAGGGAGGGCCATGAAAAGCTCATAGTCCTTGAGGTTGGCGAGGTCCTCGTCAATGGAGCTCAGCGAAGAGACAAGGCTGTTGGCGGTAGACAGCGCGCGGCTCACAATCTGCTGCACGTACAGGAACTGTCCAACTGGCTGCGCCCTGGCGATGATCTGGCCAACAACCCAGATCAGGGACACAACCTCGGCCCCGTACTGCAGGGAATCGGCGGCAAGCTGCTTGGGAATGTACCGCTTTTGGAAGTCCAGGCGCCTGCGTTCGTCAGCATCCCGCAGCCTCGATCGCAGATCCATGAGGTATCCGACGATCCCGTACAGCCGCATCTCGGCAATGTGTTGGGGCCGGAGCAGGTTTTGTTCGATCATCCGGCGTTGCCGCCTCGAATCCACCTGCGTATTCCAGTGCGCGATCTGTTCGCGGGACAGTTTGAACTGCAGGTAGACGCTGGGCACGATGGCCACCAGTACGATGACTGCGATCCACCAGCTGACCAGGAGCAAAGCACCGATAGCCAGGACCACGGAAACGAACTGTGTAAAGATGGCGGCTATCCGGTCCAGGACGCGGGCATACGAATCGGAGAACCGCTTGGCGCGGTCGTAAAGATCCACCGTTTCTTTGTCGTCATAGCGCCAGAATTCCAGTGCGAGGAAGCGCTGGTACATCATGTCGCCCACGATGGCGCCCACCTTGAAGCTCATCAGCTGCTGGATGTAGCGGTCAACGCTGCTGAAGGCGCCCCAGAACAATCCCAGCGCTGCGGTGATGATGACGTACAGAATGGCCCGGGGACCGGCGTCGGGGTCTCCCGCGTACCCGGCCGCCAGTGCTGTGGTGGTCAGCGCAGCGAAATACGTGGTGACCAGCGGCAGCGTGGCCGAAATCAGGGACCCTGCCACCTTCATGATGACTGCGCCGGGTGAAGCTTTGAAGCTCACCTTGAGGACCTGCCCAACGGCGCGCGCGTATGGCCGCAAGGCGAGCTTGCGGGGCGGCGCCCCCGGTGGGACCGAGTTCAGCCGGACCGACTCCGGGTGCCGCGATTGTGCGGGCTTTTCTGACATGTGCCCAGCCTATTCTTCGGGACCGACATTTATGTCGCGTCCTGTTAAACAGCTGTTCCCCGTGGAAACTTCCACGGGGAACAGCTGTTGAGCAGATGGGTGATCAGCGGGAACCGTAGTTCGGCGCTTCGACGGTCATCTGAATGTCATGCGGGTGCGATTCCTTCAGGCCTGCGGGCGTGATGCGGACGAACTTGCCGCGTGCCTTCAGCTCCGGGATGGTGGGGGCGCCCGTGTAGAACATGGTCTGGCGGAGACCACCCACCAACTGGTAAGCCACGGAGGCCAGCGGACCGCGGAAGGCAACGCGGCCTTCGATGCCTTCGGGGATGAGCTTGTCGTCGCCCGAGACGTCGGCCTGGAAGTAGCGGTCCTTGGAGTAGGACGTGTTCTTGCCGCGCGACTGCATGGCGCCAAGGGAGCCCATGCCACGGTAGCTCTTGAACTGCTTGCCGTTGACGAAGATGAGCTCGCCCGGGGACTCTTCACAGCCGGCGAGGAGGGAGCCCAGCATCACGGTGTCGGCTCCGGCAACCAGTGCCTTGCCGATATCGCCCGAGTACTGGAGGCCGCCGTCGGCAATCAGGGGAACACCGGCGGGGATTGCTGCCTTGGCGGATTCGTAGATGGCGGTGATCTGCGGCACGCCCACGCCGGCGACGACGCGGGTGGTGCAGATGGATCCCGGCCCCACGCCCACCTTGATGCCATCAGCACCGGCGTCGATCAGTGCCTGGGCACCTTCACGAGTGGCTGCCTGGCCGCCGATGATGTCCACATGCGCCGCAATGGGATCCGACTTCAGGCGGCGGATCATGTCCAGCACACCTTGGGAGTGGCCGTTGGCGGTATCAACGAACAGTGCGTCCACGCCGGCGTCGACGAGCTTCATGGCGCGTTCCCAGCCGTCACCGAAGAATCCGATGGCGGCACCTACGCGGAGGCGGCCTTCGTCGTCCTTGGTGGCCAACGGGTACTGCTCAGCCTTGGTGAAGTCCTTGGTAGTGATGAGGCCCATCAGGCGGCCTTGCTCATCAACGAGCGGGAGCTTCTCGATCTTGTTGGTGGCCAGCTTGTGGGAGGCTTCGTCACGGCTGATACCCACATGACCGGTGATGAGCGGCATCTTGGTCATGGCATCGCTGACGCTGCGCAGCGGAAATTCAGATTCGGGAATGAAGCGGGTATCGCGGTTGGTGACGATACCCAGCAGGCGTCCGTCCGTGTCCACAACGGGAAGCCCGGAAACGCGGTAGCGGGAACACAGCTCGTCCAGCTCCTGCAGCGTGGCCTGCGGGCCGATGGTCAGCGGGTTGGTGATCATGCCGGATTCGCTGCGCTTGACGCGGTCTACGTGCTCGGCCTGGTCATCGATGGACAGGTTGCGGTGAACCACGCCCAAACCACCCTGCCGGGCCATGGCGATGGCCATGCGGGATTCGGTCACGGTGTCCATTGCTGCTGAAAGCAAAGGGGTCTGTACGGAGATGCGCTTGGAAATGCGGGAGGACGTGTCAGCGTCGGACGGGATGACGTCCGTGTGGCCGGGGAGCAACAGGACGTCGTCGTACGTCAGGCCAACAAAGCCAAAGGGATCGTGTTCGGGCTGGGTCATGAGTGTGCGCCTCTTACCTGGGTTCCGGGGGCTTAACTGGTAGGGGTTGCAACTGATGACCAGCCCGTCATTACGGGACTGGCCTGTGCAGAGAGTACCTGTGCAAAAGTTACCTGTGCAGAAGGTATTGGATAAATACTAGAACCTCCGCGCCGATCGCCATATTCCGCGACGCCTGACTGTGAGCAACAGCACTGGCGGCAGGCCGTCGTCGTACGTTTGAAACCGCCGGCGAGCGCGGAACCTAGCTTGCGGACCAACCGGTAGCGGCCAGCAGCCGCTGTTCAAACATGGGGATCATGGTTTGAACATAGGTCTTGGTGAGGTGGTTGTCGTCCTTGTACACGTAGACGTTACCAACCACCGCGGGACAGGTCCCTTGCTCGCAGATGAAGTCGCTCATATCCATCAGGTAGAGCCGCTCCACCTTGCCTACATAGTCGTCCAAAGGTGATGACGCCGCCAAGGACTCTTCAAGGGGCACATTGCAGTCGGGCGAATCCTTGCCCTTCTTCTGCACGCACTCGGGCATATTGAAGCTGAACCTCGGGTTGTCCCGGACACCCACCACATCGATTCCCAGGTCCGTGAACGGCTTGATGCCTTCGAGGTATCCGGGCACTTCGGTTTCAAATGGAGCATCGACGTGCGTCTTGGATGCCACGGTGAAAACTGCGTCGGGCTTGTGCTCCATCACGTAGGCGGAACTTGCCTTGTTGAACTCGTTGCAGAAATCGGGGCGCTCCGGCGACTGGGCACCGAACCGGCAGCCACCTTTAAGCAGCGTCACCACTTCCCAGCCGTGCTTTTTGGCAATCGGGCCAAGAGCAGCCGTGTACTGCTGGGAATGGGAATCACCGAGCACCACGATCCTCTTGGTGACCACCGCCGGTTCCTCATTTTGCAGGCAGTCCTGCAGCAACGGATCGCTGGGTACGTTGTCGCCGGTGCACTTGCCGTCGACGTTTGCCCACTCGTCCTTCATGGCTGCGGGCGCGGGGATGATGAGGGCTTCTTCGCTCGGCTCACCGGCGTACTCCGGGGACAACGCGGCAGCACCCGGCGTCAGTTCGTGGGGCTGATCCGCAATCGCTGCAGCTTCAGCGGTGATGGCGCTTTGCCACACCGTGACCGGCAACGCCAACAGCGCACCGCACGTGGCAATCACGACGGCGGCCCGCCAGGACCGCACGTCCGGCCACTTCCAGCGGCGCAGGGGAACTTCCACATACCTTGTGGTGGCTACCGCCAACAGCATGGAAACCGTCATGATTCCCAGGCCTTGGAGGAGGCTGGGCGCGGTAGTGCCGGTGGCCAGGAGGAAGAACACCAAAACCGGCCAGTGCCACAGGTACAGGGCGTACGAGTTGTCACCCACCATGACCAGTGGGCGTGAGCCCAGGAGACGGTCGGCACCGAAGGGGCTACCGCTCTGACCCGCGATGATGACTGCTGCAGCCGCAAGGGTGGGCCAAAGGGCTACGAATCCAGGGAAGGAGCGGTCCACCGTGAGCATCAGCCCGCAGGCGAGCATCGCTGCAATTCCTGCCCATCCCAGGAAAACACGGAACCGGCGTCCCGGTTTCAGGTATGGGATCGCCAGGGCGAGAAGGGAACCCAGCGCGAATTCCCATAGGCGTGCACGGGTGTCAAAGTAAGCGTGGGCTTGGTTGTTGGCGGTCTGCTCGATGGAGAACACGAGTGATGCCAGGAAGACCGCGCCGAAGGCGATGAACAGCAACTGCCTGTGGGTTGCGGCCTTCCGCTGCGGAGACAGCTTAGCCAGCTGCGGTTGCAGAAGCGCGACTCCGGCGAAGATCAACGGCCACAGAATAAACACCTGGCCTTGCACGGATAGCGACCAAAAGTGTTGCAGGGGGCTGGCATGAACGTGCTGCTGGGCGTAGTAGTCCACCGCGAAAGCGGCCAACTGCCAGTTTTGCCGGTACATGAGGGATGCCCAGGCCTCGGTGAGGATATCGGGCCACCGGCTCTGCGGTATGAGTGCCCAGGTGCCTGCCAGGGCGGCCAGCAAGACAACGACGACGGCGGGCAGCAACCGCTTGAACACGTGCAGCCAATGCCGCAGGAGTCGAAGTGGCTTATGACTTTCGAGCCTGCGCGTGAAGGACAGCGTCAGCAGGAAAGCCGAGATCAGCAGGAAAACGTCCACGCCGCCCGAGACCTTGCCGAGCCAGATATGGTAGGCCGCGACCATGAGCACTGCCAGGGCACGCAGGCCCTGGACTTCCGGGCGGAAGCCGGGTTTCGACGTCGTGGATTCCTTGCTTGGCGGGGCAGCCGTTCTTGCGCGTGTGTCCATCATCGTTGCCACCCTGTCGCGGCAAACCACCTTTCATCGAGCATGCCCGACATGCTCTTGACGTACGTTTTGGTCAGGTGGTTGTCATCCAGGTACACGAAGGTGTTACCGATGATGGGCGGGCAGTAGATCCCCAGGCACACAAGGTCGGTCATATCCAGCAGGATCAGGTCCTGGTATTTACCCGCCACGGCGTCAAAAGGACTGGGTTCAGCCAGGACGTCCGACTTCAGCGGACGGCAATCAGGGCTGTCCACCCCTTTGGCGAGGGCGCAGTCCGTCAGGCTGTAAGTAAACCTTGGGTTGTCCCGCACTGCCACCATTTGGATGCCCAGTGCCGTGACCTCGGGAACGAGGTCCTCAAAGCCGTGGGTCAGTCTTTCGTCAGGCAAGGACGACACAGCCGCTGTGCCCACCATGAAGATGGCATCCGGCGTATGGTCCCGGATGTGGCTGCGCACTTCACGGTTGAACTCGTTACAGCCAGGCTCCGACTCGGGGTCTTCAGTCATGAAGGGGCACGCCCCGTACAGCAGCGAGTAGAGACGCCAATGATGCTGCTCCGCCAATACTTCCATGGCGGCAAGCCACTGCTGGGAGTGCGAGTTGCCTACCACCAGGACTGTCTTGGTGGCGTCGGAACCCACACCGTTCTGCCGGCAGTTGTCCCGCAGCAACTGCGACTCGGGTTTCGTGTCTCCGGAGCACCCCTCGGGCAGTTGGGCCCAGTCACGCCCGATCCTTTCCGCGGTGGGCTGAGTGAGCGCATTTGGAGCCGCTTCATTCACGTACGTTGGCAGGAGTGCCTTTGCCCCGGGATTGTCGAAGACCATTCGCGCCTCTGCAGCTTGCTGGTCCAAGTCCAGCTTGTACTGGAAAGCGAGCAGGGGTGCGGAAACGACTGCCAGGCACGTCGCGATTGCGATGACCGAGCGGCGGCGCTTCATCTCGGGCCATTTCCATTCCCGGAACGGCTTCTCCACAAACTTGGTGGTCAGGAACGCCAAAACGAGTGACAGCACAATGATGGCCGTGCCGGAAAGCCAACCGGCCTGACCCCTGCCGCTCCAGGCCAGGGCAATCACCAGGATGGGCCAGTGCCAGAGGTATAGGGCGTAGGAGTTGTCACCGAGCCGGACCAGGAATTTGGAACTCAGGATCCGGTCCAGCCCGAAACGGCTCCCGGTCTGACCGGCTGCGATCACCGCGACCGCGGCCAGCGTGGGCCACAAGGCGACGAATCCCGGGAACGCAGTCTGTACCTGCAACAGGATTCCGCAAGTGAGCATCGCTGCCACCCCCACCCATCCCAAGATCACACGGACGGGTTTGGAGAAGTCCAGGCCCGGTAGCACCAACGCCACCAGCGTGCCCAAGGCGAACTCCCACAAACGGGCAAAGGTATCGAAGTATGCCACGGCCTGGTTGTTGGCTGTGAAGATGACGGAGTAGATGAACGAGACCAGGAAAATGATGGCGAAAACATACACCAGAGTGGCGCGGTAGCGGAGGGCAAAGCGGCGGCACACCAGCGCAACCGTCGCAAAGATGATGGGCCACACAATGAATACCTGGCCCTGGATGGACAAGGACCAGAAGTGCTGAACGGGGCTCGCCATGCTGTGGTCGGTGGCATAGTAATCAACCGCCAGCTCCTGCAGCAGCCGGTTCTCAAAGTAAAACAGCGAAGCCCAGGTTTGCTGGACAATTTCAACCCAACGCGTGGCTGGCAGGAAAACGAAGGTTGCTGCGAGAGTGCCCACCAGAACAACGACGACGGCGGGCAGCAGCCGCCTGAACAGGTGCAGCCAGTGGCGCACAAGGTCCATGGGGCGGCCCTGTTTGTAACGTCCCGTGAACTGGAGGGTCATGAGGAACGCTGAAATGAGGAGGAAGACATCAACGCCTCCGGAGACCCTGCCGATCCAGATGTGGTAACTGACCACCATCAGGACTGCGAGGGATCGAAGGCCCTGAATTTCGGGGCGGAACTTAGACTTTGCAACGGGTCCGGCAGCCCGCTTACCGTGGTGGGCAGGGGCTGGAATCGTTGGCGTCGTCACGTTAGGCAGTTCCTCAAAGCTCTGGCACAAAGCATCAATATTACGCGGTTTCAGTCGCGCAACCGATGTGGAAGGGTGTCCCTGGCCGCCATCCGAAGCCCCATCAGCACAGGTCCAGCCATACATTGTGCCACCCGAACCTGTGCGTGACCTGTGCTGATACTCCCTGCTCCCGTTAACACTGCAGCCGGCCACGCCCCTCGCTAACGTGACCCATTACACGTTCACCAGTCCGCTGGAACGCGGTGCGGCCACCCGACGGGCGAGGTAGCGTGCGTCCCGTCCGACACCCGGAAGGGTCGCCGAAGCCGCAGCGAACAGGAATTCCTGGCCGATGAAGAACACACCTGGAACGTCGGCCACCACTCCCCGCTTTTGCAGCAGCCTGCCCGCCCCGTCCACCACGGGCACCCGGACCCACGAGTAGTCGTCCCGGTAGCCCGTGCACCAGATAACGTTGGCGGGTTTGACCGTTTGGATGTCTCCGCCAACTTCCGGATAGCTGTCCCGGACACCGGTGACCCTGGGCAGCAATTCAACACCTGCAGCGCGCAGTTCCTTGGTCCTGGTCCGGATCAGCGGCGCAGCCTTCTGCATGAACTTTGGAGCAACCTTGCGGCCAACAGGGGTGTCGAGTGTGAGCACGTGCAGGCCCGCGAAACGGATGACCGGAAGCACGAAGCGCGCTGCTGCACGTCCGTGGCGCACGGGGAGCTCGCCACCGGGGGCTCCCGCCACAGCGGTCGGATGGCTCCCGCTGACCTCCAGGGCAATCTCCGCCCCTGAGTTCCCCAGTCCCACCACCAGGACAGGGCCGGGCTGGAGCTGGGAAGGATTCTTGTAGTCCTGGGAATGGAGTTGGAGTATGTCTGCCGACAGCTCCCCGGCGAAGGCCGGGGTCTTGGGCACGCGGTATCCCCCCGTGGCAATAACCACGTTCCTGGCATGCCATGATCGCTGCCCCGAGGTGACTTGGAATCCATCCCCGTCGCTCACAAGGCCGTCGACACGCACATTGTGTTCGATCGGCAGGTCGAAGCGACGCTTGTAGTCCTCAAGGTAGTCAGCCAGCTCATCCTTGGTGGGGAAACTCAACCTGTCGCCGGGGAACGGCGCCCCGGGAAGGCCGTCGTACTTGCCGGGAGTGAACAGCCGCAGGGAATCCCATCGCTGCCGCCAAGAGTCTCCCGTCCTGGCATTTTCATCCACTATCAGGAAGCTGCTGCCTTCTTGTGCCAGCCAATATCCAATCGCCAAGCCTGCCTGTCCACCTCCTACTATGAGCGTGTCTACTGCTGGGTTCTGGCTCCAGTTCATGACTTTTTCCCTTCAATTACTGGTTCTCCGATGGGTTCTTTGTGTGTGTCTTCAGGAACCTTCCGGTAGCGCAGGCACCACAGGAGCATGAGGGCAGACGCCACAACATAGAAGGAGTGCAGCAGCCATACGGGGCCTGCCGGAAGATCAAAGACATAGAACGAATGCACTGCGTTGGCCACGTTGGTGGTGGCGATGTTGCCGACGCTGTATGACTCAAGGTCTTTGGTGCGCACGGCCTTCAGAAGCATGGGGAGCATGCTGGCGGCGAAGAGCACGGTGGATACGGTGCCGGCAAGCAGTGGAATGTTCATACAGCCAAGCTATGAGTCCAGCCCCATCCACCGCGTCGGCAAAATGACCCATTCCCACCCACGCTGCATGGGTACTTATGCGCACAGGCGAACGGGCGTTACCTCAACAGATGGCGTTAGCTCAACAGATGGTGATCGAACGCATACCGGCTCGCAGCCACGCGCGATGGCACAGCGAGTTTGGTGAGGATATTGCTCACGTGCCGCGCAACGGTCTTTTCGCTGAGGTAAAGGGATCGGGCAATGGTTTTGTTCGCGTTGCCCTCCGCCACCAGACGCAGGACCTCCAGTTCGCGGACAGTAAGCGGCGAGCTGGTGCCTTGATCGCGTTCTCCACTGATGCCCACTACTTCTGAGGCCGCGGGAGCGGCACCCAGCTCCACGAATTCCGCCCGGGCCGCTTCGAATTCCATGGTCGCCGAATCAGGGTCGCCCAGCGCCGCGCAGGCCCTGCCCGCGAGCACGCGGCAACGGGCTGCCTCATACGGTGCTTCAAGGGAGAACCACAGCCTCCATGCCGTCCGTGCCGCCATCAGGGCAGCTTCCGCGCTGCCTTCAGCCAAGAGCACGCTCGCCTCCGCGTGGGCAGCGAGGGCAGCTTCCAGAGGGCGCTTTTCCGGGTCAACAAGGGACGCAAATTCGTTGGCAGCGGACCTTGCCGCTGCCAGGTCACCGGAGGCGAGTTCCACCTCAACAAGAGCCGGAAGAAGTCTTCGCCGGTTGGCAGGATCCGACCCTGCCACTGCCCGACGCATCATGGACTGGGCCTGGGGGCCGTTCTGCTGGGCCAATCGCATCAGGGCCATACCGGGAAGAGGCTCGAAACCCGTCTCCCCTGCCCTTGCATAGGCAGCTTCGGCTTCGGCCAGGCTTCCCCTGAGACGGAGAATTTCCCCTTGCTGGTACCAAGCGCCGTAAGTGGCTTCCGGATCGCCCCGCCGCGCACGGTCTTGGGCAATCCGCGCCGCGGCAAGGGCGTCATCCCATGCGCCATGGAGGAGAAACAACTCCGCCCGGTGGGACTGGCACTGCCCGCTGAACATGACCATGTCCGGCCTGTCCCCGCACCATTTCTCCAACGCGGCCGTCCACTCCTGGGCACGGCGGACATCCAACACCAAACGGCAGTTGCCGATCACCGCACAGTAGATGATCCCGGACGGGATGGGCGAAACTTCGCCCGCGATGACCGAGACCATCACTTCATCAAGAAGTTGAAGGCCCTCATCAGGGAATCCGAGGGTGAGCCTGGCGGTTCCGACGCCGAGCTGGCCCAGCGCCATGAGGTCCTTGTCCTGGAAGTGCCGGCCGATCTCCAACGCCCGGCTGAAAATCGCAAAGCTCGCCTCCGGAGCTCCTCCGTACAGGGCACCAAGTGCCTCCGGAACCAACAGGTAGCCCTCCGCTGCGGTAGGGCTATCCAGCCCTTCCACCAGATGCTTGGCCCGGGACATCCAGCCGCTGCTGCGGGCGGGCTCACCGAGATCCATCAAGTACAGCACCAGCCACGCTGCGCAGCGTGCGGCACTATCCGTGTCGCCCAGCGTGATGAATTCGTCGTGCGCCCGGGTCAAGTAGGCCACGCCCTCGGTGTCTTTGCCCAACAGCATCGCTACGGAGGCCACCAACTCGATGTCTTGAGCAGGCAGGCCCCCTGCGGTGTCGGCGCGTGCGAGGAATTCGAAGGCATCGCTCCAGCGGTGCTCGGAGAATGCCGAGCGTCCCAGGTCCAAAGCTGTGGCAGGCATCGTCATGGCTTACCCGTCGGCGTCGATGCGCCCCGTTGACGCACCCAAGCCGCCGTATTAGCGTCAGGTTACCGCCGCCGTCGTGCGCTCACAATAGCTGAGCGACACAGGCCACGACACCACCCCGGAAACAACAGAAGCCCCGGTCAAGGTGACCGGGGCTTCTGTATAACAGGCTTTTAGTGCTGGTGGCCTGCGTGTGCGTCTTCTTCCTCAGCCGGCTTCTCGGCAACCAGGGTCTCGGTGGTGAGAACCAGGGCAGCGATGGAAGCGGCGTTGCGGAGAGCCGAACGGGTGACCTTGACGGGGTCGATCACGCCAGCGGCGATCAGGTCCTCGTACTCGCCGGACTTGGCGTTGAAGCCGTGGTTGGCTTCCAGCTCGGAAACCTTGGCAACAACCACGAAGCCATCGAAGCCGGCGTTCTGGGCGATCCAGCGCAAAGGCTGAACCAAAGCGCGGCGGACGATGCCCACAGCAGCTGCCGCGTCACCCTCCAGGGCCTTGACGGCCGGGGACTCGTCCAGCGCCTTGAGGGCGTGGATGAGAGCGGAACCGCCACCGGAAACAATGCCTTCTTCCAGGGCTGCACGCGTGGAGGAAACAGCGTCCTCGATGCGGTGCTTCTTTTCCTTCAGCTCAACCTCGGTGGCTGCGCCAACCTTGATCACGCCGATGCCGCCGGCCAGCTTGGCCAGGCGTTCCTGCAGCTTTTCCTTGTCCCAGTCGGAGTCCGTCCGGGTGAGCTCAGCACGCAGCTGCGCCACGCGGTCGGCAACGTCCTGGGCCGTGCCGGCGCCGTCAACGATGGTGGTGTTGTCCTTGGTCACCGTGATACGGCGAGCGGTACCAAGTACCTCGAGGCCAACGCTGTCCAGGGTCAGGCCGAGGTCCGGGGAAACAACCTGGGCGCCCGTGAGCGTCGCGATGTCCTGGAGCATGGCCTTGCGGCGGTCGCCGAAGCCCGGAGCCTTGACGGCAACAACGTTGAGCGTGCCGCGGATACGGTTGACGATCAGCGTGGAGAGGGCTTCGCCTTCGATGTCTTCAGCAATGATGAAGAGCGGCTTGTTGGCCTGCAGGGCCTTTTCCAGCAGCGGCAGGAAGTCCTGCAGCGAGGAGATCTTGCCCTGGTTGATCAGGATGAGGGCGTCTTCAAGAACTGCTTCCTGGCGCTCTGCGTCGGTGACGAAGTACGGGGAAAGGTAGCCCTTGTCGAACTGCATGCCCTCGGTGAGCACCAGTTCGGTCTGGGTGGTGGAGGATTCTTCAATGGTGATGACACCATCCTTGCCAACCTTGCCGAACGCTTCGGCCAGCAGTTCGCCAACCTCGTCGCTCTGCGCGGAGATGGCTGCGACGCTGGCAACCTGGGTGCCTTCGACTTCGCGGGCGTTCTCCAGGAGGCGGGCTGCGATGGCTTCGACGGAAACCTCGATGCCGCGCTTGATCTCGCCAGGAGCGGCGCCGGCAGCAACGTTGCGGAGGCCCTCCTTGACCAGGGCCTGTGCCAGCACGGTGGCCGTGGTGGTGCCGTCGCCGGCGACATCGTTGGTCTTGGTTGCTACTTCCTTGGCCAGCTGTGCGCCAAGGTTCTCGTAGGGGTCGTCAAGCTCAACTTCGCGGGCGATGGTCACACCGTCGTTGGTGATCGTGGGAGCGCCCCACTTCTTGTCCAGCACGACGTTGCGGCCGCGCGGGCCAAGCGTCACCTTGACAGTGTTGGCGAGCTTGTCGATACCGGCCTCAAGAGACCGGCGGGCAGCATCGTTAAAAGCAAGCTGCTTTGCCATGGTTGTGTCCTTTCAAGACAGAAAACCCGCACCGCTGACGGTCGGAATGATTCCAACGCGGCGGCGGTGCGGGGCTCCAGGAAGTTACTTTACGACGATCGCAAGGACGTCGCGGGCGGACAGAACGAGGTACTCGTTGCCGCCGGTCTTGACTTCGGTTCCACCGTACTTGGAGTAGATGACGACGTCGCCAACAGCTACGTCAACCGGTACGCGGTTGCCGTTGTCATCGAAGCGGCCGGGGCCGATTGCAACAACTTCGCCTTCCTGCGGCTTCTCCTGTGCGGAGTCCGGAATTACCAGGCCGGAAGCCGTGGTCTGCTCTGCTTCGAGCGGGCGAACAACAATACGATCCTCAAGAGGCTTAATCGAGACCGACACTCGGACTCTCCTTTTCATGAGCTGATTCATGGACTAAGAACTAGGGTGCCGGAGCGTACAACCGTCGTCGCGGTGCCGGAAGACGCTTGGCGTGATTAGCACCCTCCGGGGGAGAGTGCTAACAAGACTCTATGTAAGCGTTAGCACTCGGTCAAGGCGAGTGCCAGAATTTCGTCATGAGTGAACCTCCGTCATCGGCCGGTGAGGTCGTCCAGATCGTAGTCTTCGCCGTCGTCATCCTCGTCCAGCGGAGCGTTGCCGCGGTTCAGATACAGCACTACGGCAGCGGCAATAGCAACGACGCCGGAGATCACCAAGGTGATGATTCCACCGGTTCTGGCGCCGCTGTAGAGTTCGCGGATGCCCCGCGCTTCCTCGGTGGCGTCGTTAACGCTCTTGCCGGCGACGGAGTAGGTGGCGGCATTGAAGGAATCCAGCGCGAAGATAATGATTAGCAGGCCGACGCAAACCACCGCGATCACTGCCCCCGCTATCAGGGCCGGACGAGCGAACTTTGTCATGGTGGAGTGATGCGGGGCTGCGTTGTCTTCCATGAAAACAACCCTATCGGGCTGATTCGCCGGTCACGTTGTCAAGCACCGCGCCGTTAGGCTTGATCCCATGCCTCACGCACCGCAGGAACAGATCGCGCCCTTGCTGA
Source organism: Paenarthrobacter sp. GQ52 (assembly GCF_059759005.1). Lineage (NCBI taxonomy): Bacteria > Bacillati > Actinomycetota > Actinomycetes > Micrococcales > Micrococcaceae > Paenarthrobacter > Paenarthrobacter sp. GQ52. The sequence goes on along the minus strand of NZ_JCAXEJ010000008.1, from coordinate 128,359 downwards.
CAACTGAAGGATGGGAACTTCTTGCCTCCTTGGGGCCTTACCGGGAAGCCGACTCGTTCAGCGTCAATGCCGAGCTCCGGAAAGCGGGCCACTCCCCCGAACTCGTGGCCGCGGTCCTCACGCAATCCCGCCTGCGGACACGTGCCGAGGCCAAGTTCGGCGAGTTCGCCCGGCAGATGCTTTTCACTCAAGCGGGACTGGAGCAGGCAACGCGCTTGAACGTCGCGGCCCGGCACGCCGAGCGTTTCGCGAAGGCGGGCATCCCGCACGTTGCCGACCTCGGCTGCGGCCTTGGTGCCGATTCCATGGCGATGGCTTCCATGGACATTTCGGTGACCGCCGTTGAGATGGATGAAACCACTGCCGCCTGCGCCACGATCAACCTCATGCCATTCCCGCACGCCACTGTGGTGCACTCGGATGCCACGTCCGTGGAACTGGACGGGATCGACGGTGTATGGCTGGATCCTGCCCGGCGAACCACGTCCACCTCCGGAACCAAGCGGATCTGGGACCCTGAAGCGTTCTCTCCCCCGCTGTCCTTCGTTGAACGCCTGGCAGCCACCGGCCGCGCAATCGGCGTCAAAATGGGTCCCGGCATCCCCCATGATTCCGTGCCGTCAGGCTGCGAGGCCCAATGGGTCTCAGTGGGCGGCGATGTTACCGAAGTGACCTTATGGTTCAACGCGGTGGCCCGCCCCGGCGTGCGTCGCGCAGCGCTGGTTATCGGCAGCCAAGGCGCCGCTGAAATCACCAGCGGTGCGGATTTCGACGGCGGCCCGGTAGCCGCCGTCGGACCTGTCGAGGGCTTCCTCTACGAACCCGATGGGGCGGTGATCCGGGCAGGGCTGGTGGCCGACGTCGCAGAACGCCTCGGTGGGCATCTGGTGGACGAGCACATCGCCTACATCTGCGCCCCCGAGCTGCATGACACCCCGTTCGCCCGTGCCTACAAAGTGCTTGAAGTGATGCCCTACAACGTCAAGGCGCTCAAGGCATGGGTGAAGAACAACGGCGTCACGGTGCTGGATATCAAGAAGCGCGGCACGGCAGTGACCCCGGAGGAGCTGCGGAAGCAACTGCTTCCCGCCAAACCCATCAAGGGCAAGGATGCGAAAACAGCCACCTTGGTCCTCACCCGGATCGGCGAGGAAAGAGTGGCTGTTGTCGTGGAGCCAGTGACGGCCTGATGTGTCACAAGAGCTAGCGGCGGGAGAACTCCGAAGCTTCACGCACCTGCTCGGCGCTCGGACGCACGCCCGTGTATAGGACAAACTGCTCCTCGGCTTGGATAGCGATCACTTCGGCGCCCGTGATCACCTTCTTGTCGGCTCGCCGGGCAGCGGTGATGAGCGGCGTCTCCGACGGCAATGCCACGACGTCGAACACCACCTGGGCAGCGGAAATAGTGGCGTCATCGAAGGACTGGGCGGTTTCATCCGCACCTGCCATTCCCAAGGGAGTGACGTTGATGATGAGGTCCGCGGTTGAGCCGTTGACGTCGTCCTGCCATCCGAAGCCGTAGAGGTCTGCGAGCGCACGGCCGGTGCCCTCATTGCGTGCCACGATGGTTACAGCGGTGAACCCGGCGTCCCGAAGGGCTGCGGCTACGGCCTTGGCCATGCCGCCGGCACCGCGGAGCAGCACCGTGTGGCTGCTGGGAACCTGGTGGTCCTTCAGGAGCCGGGCGATCGCGATGTAGTCCGTGTTGTAGGCAGTGAGGACACCGTGGTTATTGACGATGGTATTCACCGAATCAATGGCTTTGGCCGACGGATCCATGACGTCAACCAGCGGGATGACGGCTTCTTTGTACGGCATGGACACCGCGGCGCCCCGGATCGGGAGGCCGCGGATGCCCGCCACCGCAAGGGTGATGTCCGCGGGGGCGAATGCCTTGTAGACAAAGTTCAGGCCGAGCAGATCGTACAGATAGTTGTGGAACCTGGTCCCGATATTGCTGGGCCGGGCCGCAAGCGAAATGCACAGGGACATGTCTTTGTTCAGGATTGGCATTCCCCCATTAAACAACGCCGTGCTGTTAGCCCTGCCGCGCCTTCATCCGCGGGTTGTTCTTGTTGATGACGAAGGTGCGCCCCCGCCTGCGCACGATCTGGGCGCCGGGGATCTTCTTGAGGGCACGCAGCGAATTCCTGACTTTCATGGTGTTTCTCCTTTGTGTGGGTGTTCGGTTTAGAGGGCGTCGCTGAGTTCCAGGGGGTCGTCCCAGACGCCGAAATCCTGCTCCATCTCCGCCTCCGTTAGTTGGCAGCCGTCCAGCAGATCGCTGATTTCCTGGGGATCAATGTCCTCCGACCTTCCGGTGATGGCCAGCACAGTTCCGCGGTCGCCATGGCTGGGGTGCCAGTCAAGGAGGGAGTCGACGTCGGCACCTGCCTCCCCCGGGCGCGCGAGGCCGGGCGCTGATTCAACAGTGTCAGCCAGCCACTTTCCGGTGCTTTCCAGCCACACACGCGGCCCGATTCCCTGGACGGCGATCCGCGTTTTAGGCGCCGATGCGATCCAGAGGCGGCCACGCATCCAGTGCGTGCCGGCCGCCAGCTGTGGCAGCGCATCACGGAAGCGCCCAGGATGCAGTGGTCGACCCGCTTTCCGGAGCACCGTCCGGAAGGAACCTTTGGCTTCGCTGACGGGCACACGCACGACGCCGGGCCGGTTACGGGCCGCTGCTTCGGCGTCGTCGAAGCATCCCGGCCGGTAGTCGTCAGCCGCGCCAACAACTCCGGCATGGGACGCCAACTGGCCGAGTAATTCGACACCCAGCAGCCACTGGGCGGAGCCCTCGCGGGGCTCGCCGGTCAGCACGGCACCCAGTCCGGGGTGCACCATCACGGTGTCCACCTGCCCGAACTCGCCGATCAGAAATTCTCCACTGGTTCGATCATCAGTGGGCATGGACGTGAATCCTGATTCAAACAACGTGTGACGATCCCAGATATGGTCGTCCAGGTCTGCGGGGTCCAAGGCCAGGACGGCGTTGTCGATCACCGCCGGGCGGCTCAATCCACGCCGAAGCCCGGCAACAGCCATCCCTGCTGCGACGCCGGGTGGGAGGCCCAGGACAACGTGGTCGAAGCCGCATGAGCCGAGGCGTTCCGCCGTCGGGACAACGTCCAACCTGACGGTGCAGCTAAGGCAACCATGCTCCAACACCGTGGTTTCGCGTTCGAACAACTGGCCGTTCCGATAGACGCGCCGCAGGACCAGTGAACCATCCAGAAGATCGTGAAGGACCACTACGGAATTGGCGTGGGTCTGGCCGAGCCTGGCGGCGGCTGACTCCCGGCATTGGCTGTCCAGGGAACTGAGGACTGTAAGATGCATGCGTTGATTCTATTGCGAATCATTATCATTAGCAAATAACGGTCTTTGTTTACGCAAGTCCCCAGCAGCCACCTGTGTTCCGGCTGCATTAGACTTGATCCGACCGCTGGCGGCCCCACAGCGGGGAACCGTGTCCGGCTGAGACAGACTATGAGGGGACTACGTGCAGATTGATTTTGCGCCATCCAGGCAATCGACACTGGGTGTGGAATGGGAGTTGGCGCTCGTCAATGCACGCACCGGGGAATTGGTATCAGTGGCCAACGATGTCCTGAAGGGCGTCGCCGCGAACCACCCCGACCTCAATGAGGACGACGAACACCCCCATATCAAGCGCGAACTGCTCCTCAACACTGTGGAACTGGTCACCGGCATTTGCGAGACCGTCAAGGATGCCAAGGAAGACCTCAGCCGATCCCTGGCCGCCGTCCGTGAAGTCACCGACCCCATGGGCGTGGAGGTGTTCTGCGCAGGCAGCCACCCGTTCAGCCCTCCCCTGCTCCAGCCCGTCACGGACAAGGAACGCTACGCCAAGCTGATCGAGCGGACCCAATGGTGGGGACGCCAGATGGTGATCTACGGCGTTCACGTCCATGTGGGCATCGACCGCCGGGACAAGGTCCTCCCCATCCTGGACGGCCTGGTCAACTACTTCCCGCACTTCCAGGCGTTGTCCGCCTCCAGCCCGTACTGGGCCGGCGAAGAAACCGGCTACGCTTCCCAACGTGCGCTCATGTTCCAGCAGCTTCCCACCGCCGGGCTGCCCTTCCAGTTCGAAACATGGGAGGCCTACGAGTCCTACGTCCAGGACATGTTCACCACAGGTGTCATTGACGCGACCTCCGAAATCCGCTGGGACATCCGCCCCGTGTCGAACCTGGGCACCATCGAGATGCGCATCTGCGACGGCTTGGCCACACTAGAAGAAGTAGGCGCCATTGCTGCGCTGACCCAATGCCTTGTGGACGAGTTCTCCTCCATCCTTGATGCCGGCGGCAGCATCCCCACCATGCCACCGTGGCATGTCCAGGAGAACAAATGGCGCGCCGCACGGTACGGCATGGAAGCCATCATCATTCTCGACGCCGAGGGCAACGAGCAGTTGGTCACAGAGCACCTCGCTGAAACCGTCGCCAGGCTGGAACCTGTAGCGGCCAAGCTCGGTTGCTCCGAAGAACTCTCGGACGTCCTGAAGATCATCGAGCGCGGAGCAAGCTACCAACGACAGCGCCGGGTGGCCGCTGAACACAACGGCGACCTGCAGGCAGTGGTCATGGACCTCGTACAGCAGATGCGCAAGGGTCCGGACGCCTAGCTGTACTAGCCCAAGGAGCGCTAGGCGGGCACTGAGACCGTAGTCACCGGCATGGAAGAATCCGGCGCGAAGGAAACTCCGCTGGGAGCAATGCCGGCCATGATCAGCTGCGCTCCGAGCGCGGCAACCATGGCTCCGTTATCCGTGCAAAGATCCAGCGGCGGAACATGCAATTTGATACCTGCGGAGGTACAGCGCTGCCCAGTCAGTTCCCGCAGCCTTGAGTTCGCTGCAACGCCCCCACCCAGCAGGACGTCAGTGATGCCGTGCTCTTTGCAGGCCAGGACCGCCTTTGAACTGATGACGTCCACCACGGCCTCCTGGAACGCTGCCGCGATATCTGCCACGGGAACTTCCTCGCCCCGGGCTTCGAACTGCTCGACGCACCGGGCCACGGCTGTTTTCAGGCCGCTGAAGGACCAGTCGTAACGGTGCGGTCCCTTCTCCTCCGCGGTGCCCATGTATTTGGGCTGCGTGAGTCCACGGGGGAAACGGATGGACTTGGAGTTGCCCTGGCGTGCCAGTCTGTCGATGGCAGGCCCGCCCGGGTACCCGAGGCCAAGGATGCGGGCCACTTTGTCGTACGCTTCGCCGGCGGCATCGTCGATGGTTGAACCCAGCAGCTCCACGTCGTCCGTGATGCTCCGGATGCGCAGGATTTCCGTATGCCCTCCCGATACCAGCAATGCGCCGAGGTTCTCCGGTAGCTTTCCGGCACCCAGGCCGGCGGCAGCAACGGCGTCGGACGCTCTTTCCGAAGGTGCCCCACTATCCAGCAACCCCACGCCAACGTGCGCCACCAAGTGGTTGATGGCGTAGAGCGGCTTGCCGGTGGCAACGGCAAGGGCTTTGGCAGCGCAAACACCCACCATCAGCGCCCCTGCAAGGCCCGGACCGGACGTGACGGCAATGGCATCGATGTCATCCAAGGTGACGCCGGCCTCGTGGAGCGACTCCTGCAAGGTGGGCACAAAGGCGTCCAAGTGTGCGCGTGACGCGATCTCCGGGATAACGCCGCCAAAGCGAACATGCTCATCCATGGACGATGACACCGTGTTGGTCAGCAGGGTGGTCCCCCGCACGATTCCCACACCGGTCTCGTCGCAGGATGACTCAATGCCAAGCACCAGCGGCTGCTTTGGCTGTTCCGGATTCGGCCCGCTCACGCTGTGGCTCCTTTTTGGGGTTTGTTCAGTTCAAGGCGCATAATCAGGGCGTCCGTGCCGTCCCGGTAGTAGCGGGGACGGACGTGGATCTGCTCGAAACCGAACCGCAAGTACAGTTGCTGGGCGCGGGGATTGTCCGCCCGCACTTCCAGCAGGACGTCCTCGGCACGGCGGCGCCGCGCTTCGTCAATCAGTTCTGTCAGGACAGCAGAGCCAATGCCCTTGCCTTCGAATTCAGGCACGACGGCGATCGTCTGGACGTCCGCGATCGGCTCGATGCACATCAATCCGGCGTAAGCCACGATCTCCCCTGCAACCTCTGCCACCACGTAGCGCCGGGTGTCAGGCTGGGCCAACTCGTCGAAGAACATCTGCAAGGGCCACGCGTCCACGGGGAATAGCCGGCGCTCCAGCGTCTCCACGGCCGGGACATCGGCCTCGGTCATGTCGCGCAGGGAAACTCCTGCGAGTTCCAGCTTGGGTGACAGTTTCACAGTGTCCCTCCCATCACAGTGCACGCTTCCTTGGGCCAGGCACCTGGGCGTCCGATTCCCGCAAATACAAGGGTGTTGAGTCAAGCAAAGCCTGCCCGGCCGTGAGCTTGGCCAAGGCGAATTGGCCCAACGAGGCTGCATCCGGCTGGGTGGTGGCGAAATCTTCATCCGCCTTGAGGACATCGGCGTAGAGGCCTGCCCCCGCGCCGAACACCGGCAAGTCCGGAAGCTCCGAGGCGAAACCAACGTGGGGGCCGTCCACGAGCTCCGGAAGCTGGCCGTCGGCCAGGCTGTATCGAGCCCAGTAGACCTCCTTGCGTCGGGCATCCGTAGCCACCAGGAACTCGGGGGTCGCCGCGGTGGACTCCGCCACTTCCAAGGCGATGGCATCCAGGCTCATGAGCCCATACAGCGGCTTGTCCCACACGAAGGCGAGAGTGCGGGCGGTGGCGATACCGGAGCGGAGCCCGGTGAACGGGCCAGGTCCCACACCGGTGACAATCGCATCGATGTCCGCGCCGGTGACCCCGGCACCAGCCAGGAGTTTTTCAATCCCGGGAGCCAGCACTTCCGCGTGGCTTCGGGTGTCCTCCGTAGCGAAAGAGTCCACCACACTTTCCATGGCATCATCCGAGATCAGGGCCGCACTGGCAACCGCTGAGGTATCAATGGCCAGTATCAGCATCAGTAGCCTCCGTTTTCGCTGGTCTCCAAGAGCTTCGGTGCCTCGGCCCAGCGGGGACCAAATCCACGGAAAACAATGGTGCGGGGTTCGTCGTCGTCATCGGTATCAAAGTCCATGACGTCGCCGTCCTTTGTGGCTGCCGTGTTATCCCCGCCAACAGACCTGAGAAGGTCAACCTCCAAGCGGCTGTCCGAGAGGTGTTCCACCCGGTCCCGGCCCCATTCCACCACGGTGACCGCTGTATCCATGGTGTTCTCCAGATCGATATCGTCAATCTCCGCTGCCGAGTCCAGCCGGTAAGCGTCAACATGGACCAGGTCCGGGCCCCCGGGCCTGGGTCCATCAGCGAGATTGGGGTGGATCCGTACCAGGACAAACGTCGGCGAAATGATGCCGGCACGGACTCCCAGGCCCTCGCCAAGTCCTTGGGTGAACGTCGTCTTGCCCGCACCCAGTTCGCCGGTCAGGACCAGAAGATCCCCGGCCTCAAGCACCCCACCCAAAGCTGCCGCGAGCGCATGGGTCTGCTCCGCCGTCGTGACCGTCAGCGTGCGCTCCCACTGGGCTTCGCTCACAGCGCGGCCGTATCTGCTGCGTTGTTGACTTCGATCCGGGCGGGCAGCTCATTGACGTAACTGCGCGGAACCCGGGGGCTGATGCGCGTCACGATTTCGTAGTTGTTGGTCCCCGCGGCGGCCGCCCAATCATCGGCGGTGGGCCCGCCGTCGGCACCGTTGCCGAACATGACAGCCTCGGCGCCCTTGAGATTTGCCGCCGCTTCAGGGGACAGCGGCCCCAGGTCAATGACCATTTGGTCCATGGCAATCCTGCCAACCACCGGGTAGTTGATGCCGTCCACCCGCACAGGACCTCCCGTGGCGATCCGCGGGACACCGTCTGCATACCCCAGCGGCACCAGGCCCAGCGTGCTTTCCTGGCTGGTCCGGTAATTGAGTCCGTAGGAAACGCCCTGGCCTTCGGGCACCTTCTTGCAGTTGGACAGGAGGGTCCGGACCGTCATGGCGGGATGCAGGCCAAGTTCCGCAGACGTAGCCCCGTCGAAGGGCGACAATCCGTAGATGCCCAAGCCCACTCGGACGAGGTCGAAGTGTGAATCCGGGCGGGACAACGCTGCAGGCGTGTTGGCAATATGCCGGACCTCGGTATCCACACCTGCGTCCTCGGCCATGGCGATGGCTTCCCGGAAGACAGCCAGTTGATCATCGGTTTCAGGGCGATGGGGTTCGTCAGCAACGGCGAGGTGGGAGAAGATGCCCACCACCCGCAAGAGGCCTTGATCCTGGTATTCCATGGCCTGGCCCAACAACTGGTCCCAGTCAGCGATGGTGCAGCCGTTCCGGCCCAGTCCCGTGTCTACCTTGAGGTGCACACGCGCCGGCCGCTCCTGCTCCCGGGCGGCAGCCACCACGGCTTCGAGTTCCCAACCGGAAATTCCGACGTCGATGCCGGCGGCCACTGCCGCTTGGAAGTTGCTTTCGCGGGTGTGCAGCCAGGCGAGTAGCGGGGCATCAACCCCGGCGGCACGCAGGGCGAGCGCCTCGGAGATGTGGGCGACACCCAGCCAGGCCGCTCCGGCGTCGAGGGCTGCCCGGGCAACCTGCACGGCACCGTGGCCATAAGCGTCTGCCTTCACCACGGCCATCACAGCGGCCGGGGAGGCGATGCCGACGAACTGACGAACGTTGTGCCGCACGGCGTCGAGGTCGATCACGGCGGAGCGTTCCAGCACCGCTGACTTTGCTATGGAGGCCTTCGACCCGATACCGATATCTGCAGCTGCTTCGTAAGTCACCCTAGAGATTCTAGTGCTGTCAGTGAACTCGGGTTAACTGCGCGGTTAGCTGTGGGGCTCTCACGGCTACTGCGCGTCCGACAAATGCGCGATGGTCGCCCGGGCCCGACGCTGTGCTTCCGCCGGAATGTCCTTGACGATCGGTTCCAGGAAGGCGAAGCGCCTCAACCACTGACTTGACTGACGCTCCTTCCTCGCATTCGCCCGTTGCCACCAGTCGGCGATGTCACCCCAACCCGGTGCTGCCAGTGAGCCGCCCACTTCCTGGACCGCCAAGGAGGCGCAAAGGTTCGCGAACCGGAGCCGGTCCCCCAACCTCCACCCTGCCAGGCATCCCACAATGAAGGCCGCCCCGAAACAGTCCCCGGCGCCCGTGGGATCGGAAGCTGATACGGGCAGGGACGGCACCCACTCCTCTTCACCCGTTTCCGAATCCACTGCCACCGCGCCTTGGGGGCCAAGGGTTACCACGGCCACGGGAACCCGGTCAGCCAAGGAGTACAGGGCCGCCCAGGGGTCGGCCTTCCCGGTAAACGCCATCGCTTCCGGGGCATTGGGCAGGAAGGCGTAGAAGTTCCCCAGCTGGTTCAGCCGGCGCTCCGACCACTCCCCTGTAGGGTCCCAGCCCACCACGCCGAAGAGTTTGGTTCCGGCCTCCTTCGCTGCGAGCATCCACGGTTCCAGCTCCTCCCCCAGGTCAGCGACGGCGGCGAGCGCCTTGGGTGGCTTCCCGATCAGCTCGGAGGAACTGATCGGGGCGGGGTGGCCGTGGGTCACCATGGATCGGTCCTGGTTCACGCACATGGATACCGTGACCGGTGAGTGCCAGCCGGGAACCTTCTGCGAGAGCGAAAGGTCGACGTGTTCCTGGCTTTCCAGGATCTGCCAGTTGTAGTCACCGTAGCCGTCGTCCCCGAAGGTTGCCGCGAGATTGGTCCGCAAGCCGAGGCGCGCGGCGGCAATGGCTTGGTTGGCTACACCACCGGGGCAGCTGCCCATGCCCTCACTCCAGACCTCCGTGCCGGGTTCCGGCGCGTGCGGGAGCCCGGTGAAGATGATGTCCTGGAAAACCGTTCCAGTGAGGAGGAGGTCGCACTGGTGGTCCCCATCCGACCGCAGCGCAGCCAGGGGATCGAAGCGTCGCTGGGGTTTAGCGTCCATGCACGGCAGACTACGCTGCACGTACTGGGCTGCATAGACTTGCGGGCCTGCATAGACTCGGACCATGCGGCTCATGATTGCCGGTGGCGGCGGATTCCGGGTTCCCCTTGTATACCGGGCTTTGTGCGCCGGTCCGTTCGCCGGGCTGGTGGATGAACTCGTCCTTTTTGACGTGGACGGCTCGCGGCTGGCGGCCATTGAGGCGGTACTCCGCGACATGCCCGCAGACAGAGGTTCCGCACCCGCCGTCGTGGTTTCCACAGACCTTGAGCAGGCACTCACGGGAACAGACATGGTGTTCGCCGCAATCCGCCCAGGCGGTACTGCGGGGAGGATCGCGGACGAGCAGATTCCCTTGAGGCTGGGGTTGCTTGGACAGGAGACCACCGGCGCCGGCGGCATCTCGTATGCGCTCCGCTCGATCCCCCACATGCTGCAGCTCGCTGAGGCGATGCGTCGCCATTGCCCCGACGCGTGGCTCATCAACTTCACCAATCCTGCCGGCATGGTCACCGAAGCGCTGGTTCCCGTCTTGGGACGCAAGGTGATCGGCATCTGCGACTCCGCCGGTGGTTTGGTCCAGCGTGCCGCCCGGGCTGCCGGGGCGCCCCTCAAAGAAGGAACGCTCGACGGCGTTGGCTACTACGGGCTGAACCACCTCGGCTGGCTTTACCGGCTGGCTCCTCGTGGAACGGATCTGCTACCTGCTCTGCTGTCCGATCACGCTGCTCTCGAAACCATGGAGGAGGGGCGGTTGTTCGGCCAGCACACCCTGCTGCAACTTGGCTGCCTGCCCAACGAATACCTGTACTACTACTACCAAACGTCACAGGCCACTGAAGCCATCGGACAGCAACGCGAAACGCGCGGGGCGTCCATCCACGACCAGCAACAGTCGCTCTACCCGTCGCTTCTTCAGGCCCCACATCCTTATAAGGTCTGGGATGCTGCCCGGCGCTCCCGCGAGGAAGGCTACTTGGCCGAAGCGCGGACGCATGGGGAGCAGCGCGACGAGTCTGATCTGGCGGGGGGCGGCTACGAACGCGTTGCCCTGTCCGTTATGCGCGCACTGTCCGGGGGCGGGACCGCCCAGCTGATCCTCAACGTGCCCAACTCGCCGGTGTTGCACGCCGCGTCTACCGCAGAGGTGGCCGTTCCGGGGTTGCCGGCAGACGCCGTCGTCGAGGTTCCTTGCGAGGTAACGCCCGACGGCGCGTTGCCACTTCCGCAGGACCGGCCGGACGGGCAGTTCCTCACCTTGATGCAGCATGTGAAAGAGGTTGAGCGGCTGACCATCCGGGCCGTAGTCGCCGGCGAGCGCGAGGCCGCCGTCCAAGCCTTTGCCGCTCACCCGTTGGTAGGTTCGGCCCCCCTGGGCCGGCAGCTGCTGGAAGGGTACGAGGCAGCTTTTCCCGGGCTAAGCCAGTTGTGGGCCTAGAGCTTTCTGTACATGACGTGGAGGCCCACGTAGCCGATCTCCGGGTGGTTGAAGGCTTCAGGAACCGTGGCCAAAATCTTGAACCCCATGGATTGCCACAACCACACAGCCCTGACGTTGCTCTCCACCACGGCGTTGTACTGCATGGACAGGAACCCGGCTGCCTTGGCTTCGGTCAGGGAGTAGGCACAGAGCGCCCGGGCGATGCCCTGGCCCGAGTTGTTGGCCCCCACCATGTACCCTGCGTTGGCAACATGGCTGCCGCCGCCGGCTTGGTTGGCGTGGAACTCCCCCGTTCCCAATATCTCGCCCGTGTCCTGGCGCGCCGCCACGAACGTTTGACCGGGAGCTTCCTTGATCCACTTGGTCCTGGCTGCTTCCTCCGTGGTGTCACGGTCCCAGGTGAAGGTCTCGCCGCTGCGGATCACAGGCTCCAGGATGGACCACATTCCGGGCCAGTCTTCAGGCGTTGCTTTGCGGATCTGGAAGTTTTGTTCTTGGCTCACAGCCGCCACGCTAGCAGCCTTGTCCACATAGCGGGGCTTGCTCGGCCCGGGACTCGAGCGCAGGAGTAGTGTTTTCTGCAGGGCAAAGCTGATTATTGCCGTGATCGTGAGGAGGACCGGGTGCCGTTGATCCGTCGTGTGGCGTTCCTGTCGTTGCATACCTCCCCCATGGAGCAGCCCGGCGCGGGAGATGCCGGCGGAATGAACGTCTACGTCCGCGCCCTGGCCATGGCACTGGCCGAGTCCGGTGTGGAGGTGGAGATCTTCACCCGTTCCACGAAAACCGGACAGCCCGCCGTCGAGCATCCCGGGCCGGGCGTCTGCGTCCATAACGTCATGGCTGGACCGCGCCGCAAGCTGCCCAAGGAAGAACTACCGGCGCTCCTGCACCACATGGTGGAAGAAATCGACAAGATCCGCCACCGACAGCTCCATGGGCGTTACGACGCGATCCATTCCCACTACTGGGTTTCCGGGGTGGCAGGGCTTGAGTTGTCAGAACTCTGGGGTGTCCCGCTGGTCCACACCATGCACACCATGGCAAAGGTCAAGAATCTCGTCCTGGAGTCCGGAGAACGGCCTGAGCCACGGCGCCGCGAAGAAGGCGAACAACGGATTGTTGACGGTGCCTCGCGGCTGGTTGCCAACACTCCTGCCGAGGCGGACGAACTGGTTTCCCATTACGGAGCAGACCTTGACCGGATCGACGTCGCGCCACCCGGGGTGGACCTGCAGGTGTTCACCCCGTCATTCCGGAAGAAGTCCCGTTCCCTGCGGGGAGTCAGGCCCGACAGCTTCCATATCCTCTTCGCCGGAAGGATCCAGCGACTCAAGGGCCCGCAGGTTTTCGTCAAGGCGGCCGGGATCCTGCGCCAACGCAGGCCTGATATCGATCTGGAAATGACTATTCTGGGTTCCCTTAGCGGCGCCAAGGACTTCAACCTCCAGCACTTCATCGAAGACGCCGGACTGGCCGACGTCGTCACTCACCGGCCGCCTGTCGTGGCACCGGAGCTGGCCAGTTGGTTCCGGTCCGCTGACGTGGTGGTGATGCCGTCCTTCAGCGAATCCTTCGGCTTGGTGGCGTTGGAAGCACAGGCGTGCGGTACGCCCGTGGTGGCAACCAACGTTGGTGGCCTCTCCCGAGCCATTTCGGACGGAAGAACCGGCCTGCTGGTGGACGGACACGACTCCTCCGACTGGGCCGACGCCCTTGAGGATCTTTACGACGACGTCCAAACCCGGGAGGACATGGGCCGGCTCGCTGCCACCCACGCCGAGTCCTTTGGATGGCAGCGCACTGCAGCGATCACCTTGGAAAGTTATCGGGAGGCCGTCGGCGGCCTGCTGCTTCCCCGGCGCTGAGTCTCCGCTCGTATCCGCTCCCGGGCTGATAGATTGTCGCGCACAGCGAAAGAACCCCAGCAGCCGCATCCCCGCTGCGGGCAGAGCCGAAGGACAAGGATGTCTGAAAACAAGGTCCTGAGTGATCTTGAAATTGCCCACCACGCCACCATGCTTCCCATTGAAGACATCGCCGAACGCGCAGGCATCAATGTGGACGCCCTCGAGCTGTATGGGCCCTACAAGGCCAAAATCAACCGGGCCAAGCTGGTACTCCCCCAGGGAAAAGCCCCCGGCAAGGTGGTGCTGGTCTCTGCCATGTCTCCCACCCCGGCAGGCGAAGGCAAATCCACCACCACAGTGGGACTCGCAGACTCCTTGGCCCGTGCAGGGCACAAAGTGATGATCGCCCTGCGTGAGCCCTCTCTAGGCCCCATCCTGGGCATGAAGGGTGGGGCTACCGGCGGCGGGTACTCCCAGGTGTTGCCCATGGATGACATCAACCTGCACTTCACCGGGGACTTCCACGCCATCACGTCTGCGAACAACGCCCTCATGGCACTCGTGGACAACCACATATTCCAAGGCAATCAACTCGGAATCGATCCCCGGCGCATGACGTTCAAACGCGTCCTGGACATGAACGACCGCTCGCTACGGGAAGTTGTCATTGGTCTCGGCGGACCCATACAAGGAGTACCTCGGCAGGACGGCTTCGACATCACCGTCGCCTCGGAAATCATGGCGGTCTTCTGCCTCGCCACGGACCTCGACGACCTTCGGGCCCGGCTGGGGCGCATCACCTTCGGGTACACCTACGATCGCACCCCTGTCACCGTCTCAGACCTCGGCGTGGAGGGTGCACTGACAATGCTCCTGAAAGACGCCATCAAGCCGAACCTCGTCCAAACCATCGCGGGCACCCCTGCGTTGGTGCACGGCGGACCCTTCGCGAACATTGCCCATGGCTGCAATTCCCTGATCGCTACCGTCACCGCCATGCAGCTTGCGGACATCGTGGTCACTGAAGCCGGCTTCGGCGCAGACCTCGGCGCTGAGAAGTACATGGACATCAAGGCGCGCATCGCCGACGTGGCGCCATCCGCCGTCGTGGTGGTTGCAACAATCCGCGCCCTCAAAATGCAGGGCGGGGTTCCCAAGGAGAAACTCAGCGAGCCAAACGTCGAGGCCATGGCAGCAGGCGTCGAGAACTTGAAAAGGCACGTGGGCAACGTTGCGAAGTTCGGCATTTCGCCCGTTGTATCCATCAACAAGTTTGGAACCGACACTCCCGAGGAACTTGAGTGGCTCCTCGCCTGGTGTGCAGCAGAAGGCGTGGAAGCCGCCGTCGCTGATGTTTGGGGCCGCGGAGGCGGAGGCGACGGCGGTGACGAGCTCGCAGCCAAAGTGGCGGCGGCTTTGGATGCGCCGTCCAACTTCCGTCACCTGTACCCGCTGGAACTGAGCGTCGAGGACAAGATCCAAACGATTGTGCAGGAGATCTACGGGGCCGATGGCGTGGAGTTCTCAGTTCCGGCACTCAGGCGCCTCGCCGAGATCGAGAAAAATGGCTGGTCAGGGCTCCCTGTGTGCATGGCCAAGACCCAGTATTCCTTCACCGACGATGCCTCCAGGCTTGGTGCGCCCAAGGGATTCCGGGTGCACGTCCGCGAACTGATTCCCAAGACGGGTGCCGGGTTCATTGTTGCGTTGACCGGCGCGGTGATGACCATGCCTGGCCTCCCCAAGGAACCCGCCGCGATGCGCATGGACGTCGACTCGGACGGTAACCCCACGGGCCTTTTCTAACCATCTCTCACATCCCACCCCCTCCAACCCGACCATCTCTCACATCCCACCCCCTCCAACCCGACCATCTCTCGCTCTTCTGAAGAAAGTGATAGAGCGTCCGGCCCAAGCCCGAGGGATCTGATAGAGCGTCCGGGATACGACAAACGCCCCCGCATCGGAATACGGGGGCGTTTGGTGTAACGGGGTGTTTAGCGTTCGATGTCGCCGCGGATGAAGGCTTCAACCTTGTCGCGGGCGAGGTCGTCGTTGAACTGCTCCGGCGGCGACTTCATGAAGTAGCTGGAAGCTGAAAGCAGCGGGCCGCCGATGCCACGGTCCAGGCCGATCTTCGCAGCGCGGATGGCGTCGATGATCACGCCGGCAGAGTTCGGCGAGTCCCACACTTCGAGCTTGTACTCAAGGGAAACGGGAGCGTCACCGAAGTTGCGGCCCTCAAGGCGGACGAAGGCCCACTTGCGGTCGTCGAGCCATGCAACGTAGTCGGACGGTCCAATGTGGACATCGTCGGCGTGCAGCTCAGCCTCGACGTTGGAGGTAACGGCCTGGGTCTTGGAGATCTTCTTGGACTCCAGGCGGTCGCGTTCCAGCATGTTCTTGAAGTCCATGTTGCCGCCGACGTTCAGCTGGTACGTGCGGTCCAAAGTGACACCGCGATCCTCGAACAGCTTGGCCATGACGCGGTGCGTGATAGTGGCACCGATCTGGCTCTTGATGTCGTCACCAACGATCGGGACACCGGCTTCAGTGAACTTGTCCGCCCACTCCTTGGTGCCTGCGATGAAGACGGGCAGCGCGTTGACGAAAGCAACACCGGCATCGATAGCGCACTGGGCGTAGAACTTGGCGGCCTGGTCCGAACCTACGGGCAGGTAGCACACCATGACGTCGGCCTTGGCCTCGCGGAGGGCGGCAACAATGTCAACGGCTTCTTCCGAGGCCTCGACGATGGTCTCGCGGTAGTACTTGCCGAGGCCGTCCAGGGTGTGGCCGCGCTGCACGGTCACACCAGTGGCCGGAACGTCGGCGATCTTGATGGTGTTGTTTTCGCTGGCACCGATGGCGTCTGCGAGGTCCAGTCCAACCTTTTTGCTATCGACGTCGAAAGCAGCAACGAACTGGACGTCGTTGACGTGGTACTGACCGAACTCAACGTGCATCAGACCCGGGATCGTGGCCTTGGGGTCAGCGTCGCGATAGTACTGAACACCTTGGACCAGCGATGCGGCGCAGTTACCTACGCCGACAATGGCAACACGAATCGGATGTGAAGACACGGAACTCCTTTTGAGAAATAACCTCAGGTGCCAGGCGCATCCCTGACTGAGTCCAGGGCACGGCTGATTGGCACGGCGCCATTCGGCGCACACTTGCATTGTAACCAACACAGCGGAAGCCGGTTTTGTTCCCTACCGGCTTCCACTGTTTATGTCAGTTCTTGAATGTTACTTCTGCGCCCACAGATTGATGTCCGACTCGACGGCGAACTCGTCAATCGCGGTCAGCTCGTCTGTAGTGAACTTCAGGTTGTTGATTGCGCTGAGAGTGTCCTCAAGCTGGCCCACGCTGGAAGCACCAATAAGTGCAGATGTCACCGGCGAACCCTTTGGCTGATCGCGAAGGATCCACGCAATGGCCATCTGTGCGAGGGTCTGCCCACGCCCCTCGGCAATGGCGTTCAATCCGCGCACGCGGTCCAGCTTGTCTTCAGTCAATGCGGACTCGGACAGGAAGCGTTCCTTGGCTGCTCGGGAGTCGGCCGGCACACCGTTGAGGTACCGGTTGGTGAGCATGCCCTGGGCGAGCGGTGAGAAGGCAATTGAACCGGCGCCCACTTGATCCAGCGCTTCATACAGGTTGGGCGACCCGTTTTCCGTCCACCTGTTCAGCATGGAGTAGCTGGGCTGGTGGATGAGCAGCGGGGTTCCGAGCTCCTTCAGAATGCGGGCAGCTTCGAGGGTTTGCTCCGGGGTATAGGAGGAGATGCCCGCGTAGAGTGCCTTGCCCGACCGGACCGCGTAGTCCAGCGCACCCATGGTCTCTTCCAGCGGCGTTTCGGGGTCGGGACGGTGGCTGTAGAAAATGTCCACATAGTCCAGGCCCATGCGCTCCAGCGACTGGTCGAGGCTGGAAATCAGGTACTTACGGGATCCCCATTCCCCGTACGGCCCGGGCCACATGTAGTAGCCGGCTTTGGTGGAGATGACCAGTTCATCGCGGTACGGCTTGAAGTCGTCCTTCAAGTGACGTCCGAAGTTGGTCTCGGCCGATCCGTCCGGCGGTCCGTAGTTGTTGGCGAGGTCAAAATGGTTCACGCCGAGGTCGAATGCCCGGCGCAGGATGGCGCGCTGTTCGTCGAAGCGTTTGTCGTCGCCGAAGTTGTGCCAGAGTCCCAGCGAGATGGCGGGGAGCTTGAGTCCGCTGCGTCCGACGCGGCGGTAGGGCATGGTTTCGTAGCGGTTTTCCGCAGCCGAATAAGTCATACGTACCATCCTGCCACTGCACAAACCGGGGTGACGGCGCTGTCCGCAATGTGGGCGCCGTCACCCTCGATCGGCGGGGCTTAGTGGACGCGCACGACGGCGGCGCTACCGCCGGGAAGCATCAATGTCCGGTCTTCCAAGGCTGCCTCGCTATCGGTGGCCAGCAGCACGGAACCGTTCAGTGGCGTCCCCAGTGCTTCGTCCCCGAAGTTGCAAACCACCCGGACTGAGCCGCGGGAGAACTGCAGCCAGTGTTCGTCATCGTCGAACTCAACGGAGGTCTCACCGAATCCACCGTCCGCCAGCTCCGGAGTGTTCCGGCGCAGCTGTGCTAAATCCTTGTACAGCTGCAGCAAGCGTGCGTGGTCGCCTTCTCCTGCTTCGTCCCACTTGAGCTTGGAACGCTCGAACGTTTCCGGGTCCTGCGGATCAGGGACCACGGCAGGGTCCCAACCCATACGTTCGAACTCCTTGATCCGCCCCTCCGCTGTGGCCTTCCCAAGCTCAGGCTCCGGGTGGGAGGTGAAGAACTGCCACGGCGTTGAGGCCCCAAATTCCTCGCCCATGAACAACATGGGCGTGAACGGGGACGTCATGGTCAGCACAGCCCCTATGGCCAGCTTTCCATACGACAACGAAGCTGTGAGCCGGTCGCCAGTTGCCCGGTTGCCGATTTGGTCGTGGTTCTGCAAGCAGACCACCAGCGCAGACGGCTGCGCCAAATCGTGCCTGATGGGCCGGCCGTGATGCCGTTCCCGGAAGCTGGAGTAGCTGCCATCGTGAAGGAAGCCATGTTGCAGGACCTTCGCCAGGACTGCCAGGGAGTCAAAGTCAGCGTAGTAGCCGGTAGTCTCCCCGCTGAGGTTGACGTGCACTGCGTGATGGAAGTCGTCGCTCCACTGGCCTTCCAACCCGTAACCATTGTCCTTGCGCGGATAGATGAGCCGCGGGTTGTTCAGGTCAGATTCAGCGATCATGGTCCGGGGAATTCCCGTCTCCGCCTCAATCTCATCTCCCAGCGCGCCGAACTCCTCAAGGATGTGCACGGCACGCTCGTCACGCAAGGCATGCACGGCATCGAGACGAAGTCCGTCCACATGGTAGTCCCGGAGCCACATCGCCGCATTTTCCAGGATGTAGCGGCGAACGTCATCCGAGCCGGGTCCGTCCAGGTTGACCGAATCACCCCACGTGTTGCCCTCACCCGATTTCAGGTAGGGACCGTACTTGGGCAGATAGTTGCCGCTCGGCCCGAGGTGGTTATAAACAACGTCCTGAATGACACCCAAACCGGCAGCATGAGCAGCATCCACAAAGCGCTGGTATGCCTCAGGTCCGCCATAGGGTTCGTGGACGGCATACCAAAGGACACCGTCATAGCCCCAGTTGTGGACACCGTTGAAGCCGTTGACCGGCAGCAGCTCGATGAAGTCGACACCAAGCTCCACCAAGTAGTCCAGCTTCCCGGCGGCGGCATCCAACGTCCCTTCTGGTGTGAAGGTACCCAAATGCATCTCGTAGATCACGGAACCTTTGAGATTCCGGCCTTTCCATCCGCCGTCCTTCCACTCGTGGGTGGAGGGATCGAAGGTCGCAGATAAACCGTGGACCCCGTCCGGCTGCCTCCGCGAGCGGGGATCGGGAAACGGCCCCTCCCCGTCAACGATGTAGCCGTACCGCACCCCGTCGGCTTGCTGCGTCGCCACATCAGCCGGCGCGCGCCACCAACCGCGGGCGCCGCCGTCGTGGTGGTGTTCCATGCCGTACTCCCGGTCTCCGGCCAGCAACCGAACAGAATCGGCGTTCGGTGCCCAGACGTCGTAACGGTTTTTTCCAGCAGCGTTTTCCAGCATCAAGTTCCCCTGTACGTGTTCAAGCGTGCTTGCAGTGACGATGTAGACGGTCAGCTCATCAGGACCGTCCAACAATCAGTCCGTGGGTACCAGTAGGGCCACCGGGTATTGCTCCAGCAAAGTGGCCACAGGCACAGCACCGGCCCCGTACGTAGCGCCAGTGAGTTCATCCCGGCATTCCACGGTCAGTTCGATTGACGTGTCCCGCCAGCCGCCTTCCCTGGCCAGGCGCTTGGGCAAGCGCGTGGCAACGGTGAGAGCTCCCCGACGGTCAGCCCCTCGATCGAAAGCCACCACGTGTGCGGCGGCAGGACCTTGGGCCGCGACGGGGAGGTAGCCGGCGAACAACCCGGGCCTGTCACGGCGCAACCTTAGTGCACGGGAGACCACCAGAAGTTTGGCAGCTTCCTCCGTGAACGCGGGCTTGGAACCATCATCCAGCTCCGCCAAGGCAGCGATGCGGGCTTGGAAGTCCACTGGCCGCCGGTTGTCAGGGTCAGTCAGCGAGCCGTCCCTGAATTCCGTCCCCTGGTAGACGTCGGGGACGCCGGGCATGGTCAGCTGGATCAGTTTGGCGGACAGCGAGTTGGACGTTCCATAGGGTTCGAGCTCGTCCACGAAGTTCGTCAGGGCGGCGGTTACCTCCGGGACGTCGAATACGGCGTCGACGGCGGCAGCCAACTTGCGCTCGAACTCCTGGTTGGGGTCGGTCCAGTTAGTGGAATTACCGGCCTCGCGGGCTGCTTTCAAGGCATAGGACTGTAAACGCTGGCGATCCGCGGGCCATGCGCCGACGATCGATTGCCAGATCAATGCCGAGAGGGGTCCATCGGGGATGGGGGCGAGTTCCTGGACGGTGCCGAGGAAAAGCTCCCATTCAGGTACTGCCTCGGAGATGACCGAGATCCTGGCCCTTGCGTCCTCGCTCCGCTTGGTGTCGTGGGTACTCAGCGTTGTCATGGAGAGCGGCAAGAGCTGCTGCCTGCGGGCCATTCGCTCATGGAAGACTCCACTGGGGATGGAGAATTCCGTGGGATCCGCGCCCACTTCCGTCAGTGATCCTAGCCGTGTATAGCGGAAGAACGCAGTGTCCTCCACACCTTTGGCCATCACCATGCCGGACGTCTGCTGGAAACGCCGGGCCAGCAAACTGGTCTCATCCAGCAAGAGCGGCTGAAGCTGGCCGAGGACGTTTGCCAGGTCGGGTCGCTCCTTGGCGGCATTTTCCACGGACTCTACGAGCGTCTTCCCGCCGTAGGGCAGATATGTCCTGTAGATGGGGAAGCAGCAAATTACTTCAGCCAGTGCGTCGGCTACCTTGGCGAACGGCAGCTCCAAGGTTTCGGGCACCAGGCGGGCCAACCGCAGGATTTCCGAGCGCAAAATGCCATCGGCGATGCGGCGCTTGGTGGCATGAATCATGGCGTGGTAATCCGCCGGAGCGTCCGCATTCCGCAGACGGGCATCGAGGGAGTTCAGGTACTCCTCCGCAGCCGGGTCCACAAAAAGGCGGTCAACGTCAGCCAAGGCGTCGTATCCTGTGGTCCCTTCGCAGTCGAAGGTCTCGGGCAGCCGCTCCCCCGGTTCCAGGATCTTCTCCACCAACAGGTAAGCGCCCCCCGTCACCTCGCGTAGCCTGGCGAGGTAACCCTCGGGGTCGGCGAGCCCATCCGGGTGGTCGATCCTCAGGCCGTCCACCAGACCTTCGCGGAACCAGCGGACAATCTCTTCATGGGACTCGTCAAAGACCCAGGGAACCTCGACGCGCACTCCGGCCAAGGTGTTCACTGCGAAGAACCGCCGGTAGTTCAGGTCTGCGTCAGCCCGGCGCCAGCCAACCAACTCATAGTGCTGCCGGGCATGGACCTCACGCGGGTTGTCCCCGGACGTGTACGTCCCCTCGGCCAACGGGAAACTGTGGTCGTAGTAGCGAAGTTCGTCGTCCACGACCTTCAGCTCGTCAAGGTCGTCGTCACTTCCCAGGACGGGGATGCGGATCTTCCCCCCGCCGAACTCCCAGTCGACGTCGAAGGCCTCGGCATACTTTGAGCCGCGGCCTTCCCTCAGCAGCTGCCACCACCATGCATTCTGCTTGGGCGAAGCAACGCCCATGTGATTCGGCACGATGTCGGCCAGGATGCCCAGGCCCTTGTCCTTCGCTGCCTTGGACAGGGCGGAGAGCCCTTCCGGGCCTCCCCTGGAGGGATCCACAGTGGAGGGATCGGTCACGTCATAGCCGTGGTCCGAGCCCTTTTCTGCAGTCAGGATCGGTGACACATAGACCCAGTCGATACCCAGGGACTGCAGGTATCCCGTGAGCTCAGCTGCATCCTGAAGAGTGAAGCTCGGGCGAATTTGGAGCCGATATGTGGAGACAGGGGTCCTCATGCGTTCGGCTCCTTCGTTTCACCTTCATCGTCATCGCCCTCGGGCGCAGCGCCCTTGTAATCGAACGGCAACGACGTCACCGCAGGGGCGGTGATGGATGCCGTTTCCGGAGTGCTCGTATGAGTCAGCGCGGCAAGGGAAGCTGCAACAGAGTGATCCGGTTCAATTTCCGGGGTGCTGTGGGCACGGAGTACCACCAGTGACTTACCGCCGACCATCAGGATCTGGTCGGGCTTGATAACGCCTGCTTCAGCGCCTTCTCCAGCGGTGTCGATCATGACATCCCAAGCGGGCGCATACTCGTCGGAAGGAATCCGGAAGCCTACTTCGTCCTGGTCGGCATTGAAGTACAACAGGAAGTTGACGTCAGTGATACGTCGGCCCTGTGTGTCCCGGCCATGGATGCCGTCGCCATTAAGGAACACGCCCACGGAGCGTCCCAGGGCTTCGTCCCAATCGGACGGCGTCATGGTGCTCGCGTCAGCATCCAGCCATACGATGTCCGGGAGCCGCTCGCCTTCACCACGCAACACCGGACGACCATCGAAGAATCGACTGCGCCGCAGGCTCGGGTGTTTGGCCCGGAGTGCGCTGACCGCCGCCGTGAACTCGATCAGGGGCTGGTCCACGTTGTCCCAGTTGATCCACGTGAGCTCGGAGTCCTGGCAGTAGCCGTTGTTGTTGCCGTTCTGCGTCCTGCCGAGTTCGTCGCCGTGCAGAAGCATGGGAACACCCTGGGACAGGAACAGCGAGGCAATGAAGTTGCGCTGCTGGCGTGCCCGCAGACCAAGGACGGTGGGATCATCCGTGGGCCCTTCCGCACCGCAATTCCAGGAACGGTTGTGGGATTCGCCGTCGTTGTTGCCCTCGCCGTTGGCTTCGTTGTGCTTCTCGTTGTAGGACACAAGGTCAGCCAGCGTGAAGCCATCGTGGGCGGTGACGAAGTTGATCGAGGCCACCGGGCGACGCCCGGAGTGCTCGTAAAGGTCCGCCGACCCTGTCAACCGGGATGCGAACTCGCCCAAGGTGGAAGGTTCGCCGCGCCAGAAGTCGCGGACGGTGTCGCGGTATTGGCCGTTCCACTCTGTCCACTGGGGAGGGAAGTTGCCCACTTGGTAACCGCCGGGCCCAACGTCCCAAGGCTCGGCAATGAGCTTCACCTGGGAGACCACCGGGTCCTGTTGGATGAGTTCGAAGAAGGTGGACAGCTTGTCCACATCGTAGAACTCACGGGCCAACGTGGAGGCGAGGTCAAAGCGGAATCCGTCTACGTGCATCTCGGTCACCCAGTAGCGCAGGGAATCCATGAGCAGCTGGAGGGAGTGCGGGCTGCGGACATTGAGCGAGTTGCCCGTGCCGGTGTAGTCCATGTAGTACTTCTGGTCGTCTTCCACCAGGCGGTAGTACGCGGAGTTATCAATGCCCTTGAAGGACAGCGTTGGTCCGAGGTGGTTTCCCTCGGCCGTGTGGTTGTACACGACGTCGAGGATGACCTCGATACCAGCTGTGTGCAGCGCCCGCACCATGGCCTTGAAGTCCTGGACCTGCTGTCCGGTATCACCCTTGGAGCTGTAGCTGTTGTGGGGCGCAAAGAAACCGATGGTGTTGTAGCCCCAGTAGTTGTTCAGGCCCTTGTCCTGCAGGATGCCGTCATTGACGAACTGGTGCACCGGCATGAGTTCGATCGCCGTGATCCCCAGCTTCTGCAGATGGGAAATAACCGCCGGGTGGGCGACGCCGGCATATGTGCCGCGCTGCTCCTCGGGCACTTCCGGATGCATCTGGGTGAGGCCCTTGACGTGCGCTTCATAGATTACGGACTTGTGATACGGAATGCGCAGGAGCTTGTCACCGTCCCAGTCGAAGAACGGGTTGATGACCACGCCCAGCATCATGTGCGGTGCAGAGTCCTCGTCGTTGCGCGAATCCGGGTCACCCATGTTGTATGAGAACAGGGCCGGGTCCCAGTCGATCTGACGGTGGATGGCCTTGGCGTAAGGATCCAGCAGCAGCTTGTTGGGATTAAAGCGTTGGCCCTCGTCAGGGTTGTAGGGGCCGTGCACCCTGTAGCCGTACTTCTGTCCCGGTTGGGCCTGCGGCAGATAGCAGTGCCATACGTAACCATCCACTTCGGTAACGTCTACGCGGACTTCCCCGCCGTCGTCGTCGAAGAGACACAATTCCACTTTTTCGGCCTTCTCGCTAAAAAGCGCGAAGTTGGTGCCGGTGCCGTCAAAGGTGGCACCCAGCGGATAAGCCGATCCAGGCCAGACTTCCATGCGTTCTCCTCTTGATGATGCGAACAACTGTTGCAAGCCTACTCAAGCCCCCAGACACCGACAGCAACCTTACGGTCTTGTTGGGTCGTATTCCGCGCTGAGCGAACCAATAACGCGGGGTACAGCCTCCGCGATCGCCGAGGCTGTAAGGGGTCCTCCGTCGAAATCTGCCGATGCCAGAGCACCAGCCCGGCCGTGAACGCTTGCAGCAACCGCGGCCAGGGCAGCCCAGCGGTCGGCGGGGTCCATGCACAAGGCGGCATATGCGCCGTCGTCGTGCCGGATGGATTCCGCAGCCTGCGCCAGAAGGGCGCCCAGAACGCCGGCCAGGACATCGCCGCTCCCTGCGGTGGCCATCCACGCGGTGCCTTCGGATTGGCTGAACACCACGCCCGACGGCGACGACACCAGCGTGGTGGCACCCTTCAGGAGCACTGTGGCACCGGTCTGCTCGGCGGCCTGCCGCACGAAGTGGAGGGGCCGGGATTCGACGTCGTCGCGGGTCACCTTCACTTCCCCCGTGGAAGGAAGCGAGTTCAGCAAGGTAGCCAGCTCGCCGGCATGGGGTGTCAGTATCCAATGAGCGGGGCAGCGTTCCGGCAGGAGGCTCAAGGCCCCGGCGTCGACGACCACCGGCAAATCGTCAGCGAGGGCCAACGCACCGGCTTCCTTCGCCCGCTGCAGCTGTTCCTCGCCGTCAACCCCGGACCCCAGCAACCACGCTTGGACGCGGCCGGAATGATCCGCCTCCCACAAGGCTTCCGGAGTTCGGGCAAGCACCAGTTGGGCCGCGGATTGAGGTCCGAGATAGCGCACCATGCCCACTCCGGCGAGAGCCGCGGCGTGAACGCTCAGAGCAGCAGCTCCCGCGAAACGCGCCGAACCTGCTACTACTCCAAGGACGCCCCGCGAGTATTTATGCGCACGTCGGCCTGGCTTGGGCAGCAAAGTGCCAAGGTCCGAGTCAGTGAGGCGGCGAAGCTCAGGGCTGATACTTTCCAAGGATCGCTCAATCCCGATCGCCACCAGCTCCACGCGCCCGGCGCAGCCCTCACCCGGGTCGGCCATGAGTCCGGCTTTGATGCCGCCAAACGTCACGGTGATATCCGCATCCAGGACGGGCCAATGCACTTCCCCGCTGTTGGCGTCCAGTCCGCTGGGGAGGTCGCATGCCACCACCAGCCGGGGACGCAGTTCTTGAAGTGAAGCCACCAACTCCGCCGGGGCTTCCCTCAATCCCCCGCGGGCACCGGTCCCGAGCAGCGCGTCGATAATGCAGTCACTGCCCGCGCTGAGGACCGCAAGCTCCTCTGCGTTCCCGGCCTCCAGCTGGACAACGCGCCCGCCTGCTGCGACGAAAGCAGCCAAGGCTTCCTGGTGCACCTCAGGTGCGGCGAGTACCGCCGTCGTGCGCATTCCGCGACGGGCCAACAGTGCCGCAGCGAAAAGGCCGTCGCCACCATTGTTGCCCTTGCCGGCCAGCACCGTGACACTGGCGCCTGCAAGCTTTCGCCTGCTTTTGACCTCGCGAGCCACGGCTTGCGCCAAGCCATAAGCTGCCCGTTGCATCAGAACAGCGCCCTCACCGGAGTCCAGGAGCGGTTGTTCCGCATCCCTGATCTGTTGTCCGGTGAAGGCGCTGATCATTGTTTTATGAAGTTCGCTTAGCCCTCGGCGAGGACAGTCGCCGTGGCTATGCCGCCGTCGTGGCTCATGGACAAGTGCCAGCGCTTGACGCCCTTGGCCTCAGCCACAGCAAGCACTGTCCCCTTGACTTGAACGGTGGGTCCGTTCTCGTCGAGGCCAATCCAGCAATCCTGCCAGTTCATGCCCGCCGGAGCGCCCAGCACCTTGGCCACGGCTTCCTTGGCAGCAAAACGTGCAGCCAGGGACCGGGTGTTGAGTTCCCGCTCGGCAGGAACGAACAAGCGGTCCCGCAGTCCCGGTGTCCGTTCCAACTGCCGGCCGAACCGCTCGATGTCTACGACGTCTACGCCAATGCCAACAATCATGGCGTTATTCTACGGTCACGCTCTTGGCCAGGTTACGCGGCTGATCGACGTCGTAACCCTTGGCACCCGCGAGTTCAGCAGCGAAGATCTGCAGCGGAACGGTGGTGAGCAGCGGCATCAGCAGAGTGGGGGTCTCCGGTACGTAGAAGACGTGCTCTGCGTAATCCTTGACCGACTCGTCGCCCTCTTCAGCGATCACCAGGGTACGGGCACCACGTGCGCGGACTTCCTGGATGTTGCTGACTACCTTGGCGTGCAGGGAATCGCGGCCACGCGGGGACGGGACAACAACGAAGACCGGCTGGCCGTCGTCGATCAGGGCGATCGGACCGTGCTTGAGCTCGCCGGCGGCGAAGCCTTCAGCATGGATGTAGGCGATTTCCTTGAGCTTCAAGGCACCTTCCAGGGCTACCGGGTAGCCCACGTGGCGGCCCAGGAACAGGACGGACTTCTCGTCCTTCATGCTGCGGGCGAGCTCGCGCAGGGGCCCTGCGTTGTCCAGGATTTTCTGGATCTTGGCCGGGATCTTGTTGAGGTCCGCGAGGACATCCTTGATCTGGCCGGAGAAGATGTTGCCCCGCAGCTGGGCCAGGTACAGGCCCAGTAGGTACGCCGCTGTGATCTGCGCCAGGAATGCCTTTGTGGATGCAACGGCAATTTCAGGACCTGCGTGCGTGTAGAGCACGGCGTCGGATTCACGCGGGATGGTTGAACCGTTGGTGTTGCAGATGGAGATCGTCTTGGCGCCCTGCTCGCGGGCGTAGCGGACAGCCATCAGCGTGTCCATGGTCTCGCCCGACTGGCTGATGGAGACCACCAGCGTGTTGGAGTCAACGATGGGGTCACGGTAGCGGAACTCGTGTGCGAGCTCCACCTCGGTGGGGATCCGGCACCAGTTTTCGATTGCGTACTTGGCTACGAGACCGGCGTACGCTGCGGTACCGCAAGCCAGCACGATGATCTTGTCCACCTGCTTGAGGAGCTCAGGATCGATGCGGACTTCGTCAAGGGTGAGCTTGCCGTTGAGGTCCGAGCGGCCCAGGAGGGTCTGCGCTACGGCGTCCGGCTGGTCGTTGATTTCCTTCTCCATGAAGGAGCTGAATCCACCCTTTTCAGCCGAAGCGGGGTCCCAGTCAACGTGGTATTCCTTGCCCTCGGCGGGAGCGCCGAAGAAATCGGTGATCTCTACGGTGTCCGCGGTGATGGTGACAATTTGATCCTGTCCCAGTTCCACCGCGCGGCGGGTGTAGTCGATGAAGCCGGAAACGTCGGAGCCGAGGAAGTTCTCGCCATCGCCCAGGCCCACCACCAACGGGGAGTTGCGACGGGCGGCCACGACGACGTCGGGCTGGTCCGCGTGGACTGCGAGAAGGGTGAAAGCGCCTTCGAGTCGCTGGCAAGCCAGGCGCATCGCCTCGGTAAGGTTGCCGCCGTCGCCATTGAGCCGGGTGCGGAAGATGTCACCGATAAGGGCGGCTGCAACTTCGGTGTCGGTTTCCGACTCGAAGGTGACGCCCTTGCCCAGCAGTTCCTGCTTAAGCTCAGCGAAGTTCTCAATGATGCCGTTGTGAATGACTGCCAGCTTGCCGCCGTCGGAAAGATGCGGGTGTGCGTTGCGGTCGGTGGGCCCGCCGTGCGTAGCCCAACGGGTATGGCCGATGCCGGTCATGGACTCGGGAACGGGATTTGCTTCCAGTTCCGCGATCAGGTTGCTCAGCTTGCCGGACTTTTTACGGGACGAAATGGTCCCATCAGCGACTACTGCGACGCCGGCGGAGTCATAGCCGCGGTATTCCAGACGGCGCAGCCCTTCCACCACAACGTCAAGAGCGCTGTATCCAGCTGCCTTGCGAGACGAATTGCCAACATAGCCTACGATTCCACACATGGGTACAAGCCTAGCGGCTAGGGCAAACAACTGATGTGGGACATCCCCCCTCCACCCCCTTTCCGCGCGAGATCGACCACTCACAATTCACCTGCTCGTCGTCGCGCATTTCCTGATCCGCCCCGCGGAGGGCAGAATCATGAGCGTGACTTTGCAACGCACCGAAGCTAATGGCGACGGCGCTTCCCCGTTTGTAGAGCTGGACCGTCAAACGTGGTCCAGGCTTGCAGCGCAGATGGAGCAGCCCCTCAACGAAGAGGACATTTTCCGTCTCCGCGGCCTCGGCGATCCCTTGGACATGAAGGAAGTCCGGGAGGTTTACCTCCCGCTGTCACGCCTCCTGCACCTGTACGTCGAGGCGTCCCACCAGTTGCACGCAGCCACCACCACCTTCCTGGGCGAGCAAACCCAGCGGACGCCGTTCGTGATCGGCGTGGCCGGTTCAGTTGCTGTTGGTAAGTCCACCATCGCCCGCGTGCTCCGGGAAATGCTCAGGCGCTGGCCCGGAACTCCCAACGTGGAACTCATCACCACAGATGGTTTTCTCTACCCCTTGGCCGAGCTGAAGCGCCGGCATCTGCTGGAGCGCAAGGGTTTTCCGGAGTCCTACGACCGCCGCGGCCTTCTTCGCTTCGTCTCGGAAGTCAAAGGCGGTGCCGAGGAAGTCCGCGCCCCTTGGTACTCCCACGTCACTTACGACATCGTGCCGGGCAAGGAAGTCGTGGTGCGGCGACCCGACGTCCTGATCGTTGAAGGCCTCAACGTCCTGGCCCCCGCCCGTCCCCGCATGGACGGCAAACAAGGACTGGCTGTCAGCGACTTCTTTGATTTCTCCATCTATGTCGACGCCAAAACTTCCTATATTGAGGAGTGGTACGTAGACCGCTTCCGGAAGCTGCGGACCACAGCCTTCGCCCAGCCCGAGTCCTACTTCCACCGCTACGCCACGTTGTCCGACGACGACGCCGAATCCACCGCACGCGGCATTTGGAAACGCATCAACGAGCCAAACCTTGAGGAGAACGTGCTGCCTACCCGCGGACGTGCACAGCTGGTCCTTACCAAGGACGCAGACCACTCCATTCGCCGCATGCTGCTGAGGAAGGTCTAGCTTGCAGAACAATCCTCAACCACTGCCCAGCCGGCGGGTTTTCGCGAGCCTCCTGACCGCTGGTGCCGGAATGGCAGCCCTGGCCGCCTGCACGCCGGACAACACCACTCCCTCCCCTGTCGCAGCCAACGCCGCCAGCGACGTCCCCTCGGCCTCTGCAGCGTCCTCCGTGGCCACGCCCAGCGCCGCTACCACCGAGCCTGCACCCGTTGAGCCTGCACCCTCCAGCGACATACCTGCCAGCACCGCTCCCTCGCATTCCGTAGCCCCTCAGCACTCGCTGACGGATCCGGCGAGCCCCTGGGTTGTAGTCAACAAGCACCGGCCATTGGCTCCCCAGGATTTCGTTCCGACAGATTTGGTGCAGCCGGGCGTACGGCTCGCCGTCAGCGGCGAAGCGGCTCTGCTTAACAGCACGACGGCGTCTGCCGCAGAAAAGATGTTCGGCGCAGCCGCCGCGGAGGGCGTCATCATGACGTTGGCCTCCGGTTACCGTTCTTATTCCACTCAGGTGACTACCTACAACGGATATGTAGCCAGTACCGGTCAGGCTGCAGCGGACCGCGCGTCCGCCCGCCCAGGGCACTCAGAGCATCAGACTGGTTGGTCCTTCGACATTGGCGACGGCGCGGGTGCCTGCAGCTTCCAACCTTGCTTTGCCGAACAGCCCGCCGCTGTGTGGGCGAAAGCCAATGCCCACAAGTTCGGCTTTGTGGTCCGCTATCCGTGGATGTTCCACGACACCACCGGGTACTTTTACGAGTCCTGGCACCTGCGTTACATCGGCGTGGAAGCAGCCACGGACATGGTCACGAGCGGCATTGCGACCGTGGAAGAGTATTTTGGGCTCGAAGCAGCGCCGGACTACCTCTAGTACATGATGCTTAGGCTCTAGTCCTTAAACACTGAGGCCCGCGCCCCTGCTTCAACTCAAGCAAGGGAGCGGGCCAAAAAGTGTGCTTTCCTAGACTGCCATTTCGCTGGGGGCGCCCAAACGGTCCTTGACCACGGCAGCAAGACCCTTGCAGATGCGCTCGGCTGTTTCCATGTCAGCGGCTTCCACCATGACTCGGACCAACGCCTCGGTGCCTGAGGGGCGGAGCAGCACACGGCCGGTTTCACCCAGTTCAAGCTCAGCTGCTGCAACGGCCTGGGCAACGCCCTCGTCCGTGGCGGCACGGGCCTTGTCCACGTCCTTGACGTTGATCATGAGCTGCGGAAGCTTGGTCATGGCGCTGGACAGGTCCTTGAGGCTGCGGCCCGTCAGCGCAACCTGCGCGGCAAGCTGGAGACCAGTCAGAACACCATCACCCGTGGTGGCGAAGTCCGAGAAGATCACGTGGCCGGACTGTTCGCCACCAAGGTTGTACCCGCCGTCGCGCATTTCCTCCAGAACGTAACGGTCACCAACTCCGGTCTCGCGGATGGTGATACCGGCATCGCGAAGGGCGATCTTGAGGCCAAGGTTGCTCATGACCGTGGCAACAAGGATGTTGTCCTTGAGCTTTCCGGCTTCCTTGAGTGCCAACGCCAGGATCGCCATGATCTGGTCGCCGTCCACTTCATTGCCTTCATGGTCAACGGCCAGGCAGCGGTCGGCGTCGCCGTCGTGCGCTACCCCAAGGTCCGCGCCGTGCTTGACCACCGCTTCCTTCAGCGGGCCCAGGTGCGTGGAACCCACGCCGTCGTTGATGTTCAGGCCGTCCGGCTCTGCTCCGATCACCACGACGTCAGCCCCGGCGTCCTTGAACACCTGGGGCGAACAGCCACTTGCTGCGCCGTGGGCGCAGTCCAGGACCACCTTCAGGCCTTCCAAACGCTTGGGGAGCGTGCCCAGCAGGTGCACGATGTACCTGTCCTCGGCGTCTGAGAACCGCTGGATGCGTCCGACTTCGGCGCCTACCGGCCGCTGGGGCTCTTTACCCAGCTGCGCCTCGATGGCGTCCTCAACATCGTCCGGAAGCTTTTGACCGCCCCGGGCGAAGAACTTAATACCGTTGTCCGGAGCCGGGTTGTGGGAGGCCGAGAGCATGACGCCGAAGTCGGCGTCGAGATCTGCCACCAAGTAAGCGGCTGCGGGCGTGGGGAGCACACCGGCGTCGTACACGTCGATGCCAGAGCTTGAAAGCCCGGCTTCAACGGCAGCGGCAAGGAATTCGCCGCTGGCCCGGGGGTCCCTGGCGACGACGGCGCGCGGCCGTCTCCCATCGCTTGTGCGGTCATGGCCGAGTACGACGGCAGCTGCCTGCGCGAGCTGCATAGCCAGTTCGGCGGTGAGCAATCCGTTCGCGAGACCGCGGACGCCATCTGTTCCAAATAATCTAGACATCGGGTCAAGTTTAGACGACGCCGGGACAGCACTGGTTCAAGGGGCCGCCGGAGGGTCACATGCGGCGGCCCTCTTGACTCCCCTGTCCGGGTTCTGAAACGACGAAAGCCCGCCCCGCCGAAACGGCGGAACGGGCTTTCGAGTAAGCGCAGATTAACGCTTGGAGTACTGCTGAGCCTTACGTGCCTTCTTGAGACCAGCCTTCTTGCGCTCGATGACGCGGGCGTCACGGCTCAAGTAACCGGCCTTCTTGAGGGTGGCGCGGTTGTTGTCGACGTCGATCTCGTTCAGCGAGCGAGCAACACCGAGACGCAGCGCACCGGCCTGGCCGGAGATGCCACCGCCGTGGATACGGGCGATGACGTCGTAGGCACCTTCGAGATCAAGGATCTTGAAGGGCTCGTTGACGTCCTGCTGGTGCAGCTTGTTCGGGAAGTAGTTGTCCAGCGTGCGGCCATTGATGGTCCACTTGCCGGAACCCGGAACAACGCGAACGCGTGCAACGGCTTCCTTGCGGCGACCAACTGCTGCACCGGCAACGGTCAGTGCCGGGCGCTCCTTCTTGGGCGCATCTTCACCAGATGTGCTTTCAGAGGTGTAGCTGGTGAGGGTTTCCTCAGCCTCGACGGCTTCGGCGGTCAGTTCTTCGTTCTGAGCCACGGTTCTCCTTGTAATGAAAAGTTGGTTGGTGGCCAGGACTACTGGGCGACCTGGGTGATTTCGAAAGTCTTCGGCTGCTGTGCAGCGTGGGGGTGCTCAGCGCCACGGTAGACCTTGAGCTTGCCCAACTGCTGTGCAGCGAGGGAGTTCTTGGGGAGCATGCCCTTGATGGCCTTCTCAACAGCGCGAACCGGGTTGGATTCCAACAGCTCGGCGTAGTTGACGGAGGTCAGGCCGCCCGGGTAACCGGAGTGGCGGTATGCGCGCTTCTGCTCCAGCTTGGCGCCGGTGAGGGCAACCTTTTCAGCGTTGATGATGATGACGAAGTCGCCCATGTCCATGTGGGACGCAAAGGTCGGCTTGTGCTTTCCGCGCAGCAGTGTTGCGGTCTGGCTGGCAAGACGACCAAGGACAACGTCGGTGGCGTCAATGACGTGCCACTGGCGGTTGATATCGCCGGGCTTCGGGGTGTACGTACGCACGGTTTTGCCTCGTTCTTGTTCTGGCGTTCATGTTTTAGGCGGCACGCAATAAGGCGTGCACCTATCTATGTATGCGCTACCGGAGCAGAGGTGAGGGCTCTATGTACCAGTTATCCCAAGATCTCGAAATGCCTCAGGAGTTAGCGATCCTGCAACTGGATCCCCCGGAAGGCATGTGTCATCGAGATAGGACACGCACAACGACTCTAAACAATACCGTCACTAGGGCGTCCGGGTCAAAATGGGGTAACCACCCCTAGGGGTAGCGCACCTTTACTAAGGGAGAAACATGACCGATGGCCCCGGCGTTCCGCTCCTCATTGCGCTCCTCGGGTTGCTGCTCAGCCCTACTGCCGAGCTAGTGATCGCCCGCACGCTGCCGCGACTCGGCGGCGCGCCTGCCCTCAAGGTCCGGATCACGACGGCGGCGGTCACCGCGCTGCTTTTTGGCTTACTGGCGTGGCGTTTTGGGTTTTCTCCGGAGTTGCCGGCATTTCTTTTGTTGGCATTGCTAGGAGTGCAGCTTTCGCGGATTGATTTCACCGTCCACTTGCTGCCGAACGCACTGGTTTTGCTTTTGTTTGGGGGCGGATTGGTCCTGCTCCTTGCCTCCGCTGCCCTCACGCCAGGATGGGCTGACTTGATTCGAGCTCTCGCCGGAGGGGCGATCCTGTTCGCCGGCTACTTAATTCTGGGACTTATTTCGCCGGGAAGCCTCGGAATGGGTGATGTGAAGCTTTCAGCGCCCCTGGGGCTGTACTTGGGGTACTTGGGTTGGGGCCAAGTACTCTTCGGGGGGCTTCTGGGATTCGTGGTGGGCGGGGTGCTCACGGTGCTGATGTTGCGCCTGCGATCAGCCGAAAAGCCCGTGGAGACGGCTCACGGCCCTGCAATGGTGGTCGCCGCTCTGGGCGTGGCCCTGTTCATGAACTAGCCGAGGTTAGTACGCCCTTCCTGTGACTTCGGGGTGCGCCGCAATTAATAAGGCTGCTTTGCAAACCAAGTAGTTTCCGCCTGTTATGGCGTCGAAACTGAGTACTCACTGCCTTCGCAGTGCGCCACCAAGTAATGAGTGGCCCATTAAATCGAGTACGACTACGCATTGTGGCTTCTGCCTGCCCTGGTGAATTCTTATCTCATCGAATTCCGAACCGCTAAAGGCAACATGGGGGCAGTTCGAAACTCGGACGAATTTCAATTCGGAGTTCGTTATTCATCATTTGCCAACTTTATTCTGGGAAGGATTTTCCAATGTCATCTCTCATGGTTTCCGTAATTTCGTTCATCGCCGGCGTCAAAGACCGCTTCACCTCCGAGGAGAAGGGTGCGACGGCTGTTGAATACGGCCTGCTCGTTGCCCTGATCGCGGCGGTCATCGTGGGCACCGTGCTCACACTCGGCACAGAGGTGCTGAAGGGCTTCACCACGGTCGTCACCACACTTCCGTAGCTCGGAACTGGCCGGCTTCATATCGAAACCCGGGCCGGCTGCTCCGATACACTCATCGGCTGCAGCCGGCCCGGAATCGTTTTCTGGGAGTTGCTATGAGATCCAAAGGTAGGAAGAGTAAAACGCTCTTTGACAGAAAGCCCTCTACCGCCAAAAGCCAGTCTGGTGCGGTAGCAGTTGAATTCGCACTTGTACTGCCGATATTCCTGGTGTTGGTACTCGGGATTTTTGAGTTCGGCCGGGCATTCAACATCCAGATTTCCTTGTCTGAGGCCGCTCGCGAAGCAGCCCGCTACGCAGCTATTCATCAATCAGATTCCAGCTACAGCGTCGGCGACGCGCAGGCGGCTGGTGTAGCCGCCGCGCCCACCGTGGACTTGGCTCCGGGCGACATCACCGTCACGTCGTCGGGCACAAGCCCGTGCAACGTGGAGGTCAATATCTCTTACAGCACGCCGTGGATGACTGGATTTCCAGGACTGGTGCCTGGGATGCCGGCCGAACTGGACATCTCCGGGACAGGAGTCATGCGATGCGGCGGCTGAAACACGATGATCGCGAGCGCGGCGCTGTTGCTCCCATGACCGCCATGCTGATGGTGGCCCTACTGGGCATGACTGCTTTCGCCGTAGATGTTGCCATGATGTACTCCGAGCACGCACAGCTGCAGAATGGTGCCGACTCATCAGCAATTGGCATCGCCCAGGCTTGTGCGCAGAACGCAGCTTCAGCCGACTGTGCTGCACCCACATCAGCAGCAACCTCCTTGGCGGGCTTGAATGCACTCGACGGTGTCAGCAATGCGCCGGAAGCCTCGGTAAATCTGGGCGCCGGGACCGTTGATGTCACCACCCAATCCCGCAACACCTCCGGCGATAATCACTTCACTCTGGTGTTCGCGCGAGCCTTGGGCGTCGAGACAGCCAACATCCAGGCCTCGGCCCAAGCTAAATTCGGCGGATTCTCAGCTACGGATGCCATCCCGCTGACGTTCTCCCAATGCGAGGCGGACCCGAGCTTCACCAAGGGCCTGCAGTTCTTCCCGGTTCACGGCACCACGCTTTCCGACGACCCGGACTACGCATGCCAGCACCAGTCTTCATCGGGATTCGAGCTTCCCGGTGGATTCGGCTGGCTCAAACACCCAGGCTCCACCTGCACGGTGCACATAGACATTGACGATCCCTGGTTGGAGGCCAACGAGGGCAATGATTTCGATTCCACCTGCACCGCTGCCTTCGCTTCCTGGGAGACCAAGCTCAAAGCCGGCAAGCCTGTGGAACTTCTCATTCCGATTTTCGAAACAGCCTGCCCAGTGAAGAAGGGTACGGGAACCAACCCCTGCGCTTCCTCACCCTACAAGAAGTCCTTCAAGATCGAGGCCTTCGCGCAGATCTCTCTCCGGGGGTGGCATCTCACGGGCGGCGGATCCAGCTACATGACCTCCGATGCCTCTGCCCTTCAGAAGTCCCTGGGTCTCAAGAACAGCGACACAGGCTTGTACGGCACCTTCATCAAGAAAGTAAGTCTGACGGAGGCCGCAACTCTGGGCGGCCCAACCACGTACGGCGCCTTGGGCGTCCAACTCACCGAGTAGTAACCAATCTGGGAGAAAACTCCATTGCACTAAGGAGAATCAAAGTGAAAACTCGCCTACTGGGAGGCATAGTCGCAGTCGTGCTGGCAATAGTCGGCACGCTGCTACTGGTCACATACGTTCAAGCAGCAGACGCGCGGGCACAAAAGGACCTCCAGCCCGTTGATGTCCTCGTTATACAAAGTCAGGTTCCCGAGGGAGCCGATCTTCAGCAGATCAAGTCTGCTGTAAAGCTTGCTTCGCTACCCGCGGCTTCGGTACCCAATGGTGCCCTCAAGAGCCTCTCCGGAATGGAGGGCAAAGTCGCGGGGGCAGAACTCATGCCTGGTGAAGCCCTGCTGGGAAACCGCCTGGTGGATCCCAACAGCCTGGCGGCCCCGGGATCAGTCCCAGTGCCCGACGGACTTCAAGAAGTTTCAGTACAACTTGATGCGCAGCGCGTTGTAGGCGGGCGACTGGCCGCCGGCGACACCGTAGGCGTCGTGGTGTTGATGGGCGAGAACGGGCAATCCGACACTGACGCTTCAGCCCAGCTCGTCTTCCACAAAGTGCTAGTTACCAGCGTTCAGCGGGCCACAGCCAGGAACTCGAACACCGCGCAAGCAAGCTCCGAACAGGCCAACACACAGCTGCCGGAGGGTTCATTCATCGTGACACTCGCCCGCAGCGATGTGGACGCCACCAAGATCGTTTACGGAGCAAAATACGGGGACATCTGGCTGACGAAAGAACCCGCCGAGGCCCAGGAAAGCGCGCGCGTCACCATCAAGAAGGCAGAGGTACTCCAATGAGCCGCTTTCTAGTCATCACGGCTGATGTCGATTTCGAAAAGCGCGTCCGCCAAGCCGCTGCCGGCATGCATGGCGATGTGCAGTCCATCATCGCCGACTACTTGCCGCAGGGCCCGGACGACGTCCTCCGGGTGCTGTCCGGTCAACTGCTGGAAGTCCTTGTCCTGGGGCCCGGGCTGGAGTCCGACGACGCAATCCGATTGGCAAGCCTGTTCGACCTTCAGTATCCGGAGATCAGCGTAGTGCTCGCTTCGACGGATACAGCGGAAGTCGCACTCCCGGCAATGCGCGCAGGCATCCGTGACTTGTTGGAGCCCTCCGCGGATTCGGGCACCATTCGAGCGCTGTTGGAGCGTGCCAGCCTCGCAGCTGCCGGGCGTCGCAGAGGCTTGGGTGGACAAGTAGACGCAGGGCCACAGGGAGGGCGGATTATCGCCGTCATGTCGCCCAAAGGCGGCGTGGGCAAGACGACCATCTCAACCAACCTCGCTATTGGGCTGGGGCGAACCTCACCCATGAGGGTAGTCATCGCCGATTTGGACCTCCAGTTCGGCGACGTCGCATCCGGGCTCCTCATAGACCCGGATAGGACAATCGCGGATGCGGTTACCGGTGCGGCAGTCCAGGACAGCATGGTGCTGAAGTCATATCTCTCAGTTCATCCCGCCGGTATTTATGCCCTCTGTGCACCCCGCAACCCCTCCCAAATCGAGCATATTTCCGCGGAACAGGTGGGGCATCTCCTTGAACAACTGGCCAGGGAATTCGACTACGTGATTGTGGATACCGCACCGGGTCTTGGTGAGCACGTCCTGGCGACCCTCGAACGTGCCTCCGACGTCGTGTGGGTCTGTGGAATGGATATCCCGAGCATCAGAGGACTTCGGAACGGTCTCGAAATACTTGACGAGATCGGGCTGGTCCCCGAACAGCGCCACGTTGTCCTGAACTTCGCGGACAAACGCAGCGGGCTGACTTTGATTGATGTGGAAGCAACCATAGGGTGCCCGGTGGATGTCACTTTGCCGCGGTCCCGTTCACTCCCCTACTCAACCAATAGGGGCATCCCCGTACTTCAAGACGGGACGAAGGATGTCACGCTCCGCGGTCTCCGTCAGCTCGTGGACCGCTTCAAGCCGGGCTGGGAAGAACGGCCGCACAAGCAGCTGCACCGAAGGGCGGTAGTTAAGTGAACCTCGCAAAGCGCCTTCAGACCGCTCGGGGGCTGGAAGTTGAGACCCCCGGCACATCAACATTGGGAGATCCATGGGCCGGGCCAGCAACCCACACCCCTGACTACATCGCCGATTCAACGGGATCAGGACCAGCTAACGAGGACTCCAGTCAAGCGTTGTCAGCAGTCAAAGAACGCACCAGTTCAGCGTTGTTTGATCGTATGGGTTCCCGAATTTCAGACACCACACTGGATGAGGCGGAACTCCACCGCTACGTCAAAGAGGAACTCCGTGCCGTTATTGACGAAGACGACATTCCGCTGACATCCCAGGAGAGACAACGACTGGTCCAGGAAATCGCTGACGACGTTCTTGGTCTTGGGCCGCTTCAACGGTTCCTTGACGACAAGGACGTCACAGAGATCATGGTGAACGGTGCCGACAAGGTCTACGTGGAAATTGCCGGAAGGCTTCACTTAACCAATGTTCATTTCAGCTCCGAAGAGCATCTTCGCCGAATCATTGAGCGGATTGTCTCCAAGGTTGGCCGCCGCATTGACGAGTCCTCTCCACTGGTGGACGCAAGGCTCTCGGACGGATCCCGAGTCAATGCGATTATTCCTCCGCTCGCTGTCAATGGATCGTCACTCACGATTCGAAAGTTTGGCCGTGTGCCGCTAACGGCCCAGAATCTCATCCAATTGGGAACCATGAGCCCCGAGATCACCGAACTGCTTCACGCGTGCGTACAGGCCCGGCTGAATATCATCGTCTCGGGCGGTACAGGAACGGGAAAGACAACACTCCTGAATGTCCTGTCATCGTTTCTTCCTTCAGATGAACGCATCGTCACCATCGAAGACGCCGTGGAACTGCAGCTCCAGCAATCGCACGTTGTCCGGTTGGAAAGCCGACCAAGCAACATCGAAGGAAAGGGTGAAATCGCCATCCGCGATCTCGTGCGCAATTCCCTGCGCATGCGCCCCGACCGGATCGTAGTGGGCGAAGTTCGTGGCGGTGAGGCACTGGACATGCTTCAGGCAATGAACACCGGCCACGATGGTTCCATTTCCACTGTTCACGCAAATTCTCCGCGCGACGCCATCGCCCGCCTTGAAACGTTGGTCCTGATGGCCGGCATGGACTTACCTCTCCGGGCGATCCGTGAGCAGATTTCGTCCGCTGTGAACCTGGTTGTCCAAATCTCGAGGTTGCGCGACGGCACCCGCCGCATCACGCATGTGACGGAGGTCCAGGGCATGGAAGGTGACGTTGTCACCCTGCAGGACGCCTTCACCTTCGATTACTCAGCCGGCATGGACGTCAATGGGCGGTTCCTTGGAAAGCCCGTTCCTACAGGAGTGCGGCCACGGTTCGTAGACCATTTTGCGGACTTGGGCATTCATATTTCACCAGCGGTCTTTGGAACGATGACGTCTGGCGGTGGAAAGAGGTGATCACCGCAACCAGTCCCCTACTGCTCATCGGCGGGATAATCCTGGGATTTGCGGCCCTGGCGATCGGGCTCTTTCTCATCCCTCGGTCGAGAAACTCGGCAATCGCATTGTCCCGGCGGCGTCCTAACGCCGGCACTCAGGATTCCATGCTGACCCGGATGACAAATTCTGCTGTTGCAATGGTAGATGGGTCAGTTTCGGCCAGCAGGGCTTCCGGAACCAGGCTTCTCCTTGAGCAGGCCGGCTCCAGGATGCGGCCGGCGGACTACGTGCTCTTGGTTATCTGCGCCACCTTCACTGGTGCCGTCGTAGGATTCATCCTCGGCGGTCTCTTGGTGGCGATACTCTTCGGAATCTTAGTGCCCATCGGCGCACGCATGGTTCTGAGCGTCATGACGTCCCGACGCCGGGCGCAGTTCGAAGCTCAACTGGGCGACACGCTGCAAATGCTGTCCGGCAGCATGCGGGCCGGTCATAGCTTGCTGCGGGCAGTCGATGCTGTGGCTCTGGAGGCACAGTCACCTACCAAGGAAGAATTCGCCAGGATCGTAGGAGAAGTTCGTCTGGGACGTGATCTCCGCGATGCACTCCTGGATGCAGCAAACCGTCTACACAGTGAGGATTTCCTCTGGGCCACCCAGGCCATTGAGATTCACCGTGAAGTGGGCGGCGACTTGGCTGAGGTACTGGACCACGTGGCTGAAACGATCCGCGAGCGGTCACAAATCAAAGGCCAAGTGCGGGCCCTCAGCGCTGAAGGTCGGCTGTCAGCGTATGTGCTCATAGCGCTGCCGACCGGCATGTTTCTGTACCTCAGCCTCGCCAACGGGACGTACATCCAGCCACTCTTCACGCACCCCGTGGGTTGGATCATGCTCGTGGTAGCCGTCGTCCTTCTTGCGTTGGGCTCCTTCTGGCTCAGCCGCGTCGTCAAGATTAAGTTCTAGGGAGTGACCATGAACGTTATTGCATGGACGTCCGTCGCATTGATCGTAGTTCCCATCGCCTTGATGGCGTGGGCCTTCATTTCAGTGGATCGCGCTGGCCTGGCAACAGTGCGAGCCAACTTGAGCCGTAGCGCAGGAATGGCCACTGATTTGGGGGCGCAGCCGTCAGCATTGAACCTGCATCGCCTGGGTGCAAAGCTCACCCCCAAGGGCTACACCAACTGGTTGGACAAGTTGCTGGCCAAATTGGGCCGACCAGCAAGCATGCCCTTGGGACGCCTCCTGATCCTCAAACCAGCGTTGGCCTTGGCAGCAGGTCTCGTGGGTCTGTTGTTCTTCCTGAGAGCCCCTTCGGGCCAGGGTTTCCTGCTGTACCTGGTCGCCGTGTTGCTGGTGTACTTCATCCCTGACCTGCTCATCCACGGCCGCGCTGCCGAACGGCAAAAGGCCATCCAAACTGAGCTACCCAACACTCTGGACCAGATGCTCATCTCCGTTGAAGCCGGCCTTGGTTTTGAAGGGGCCATGGCCAGGGCTGGGCAGAATGGTTCGGGACCGCTGGCCATGGAAATGCTCCGAACACTGCAGGACATGCAGGCGGGACGCAGTCGCAAGGAAGCATACGTGGCTTTGGCCGAACGTGTGGATGTCCACGACCTCAGGGCATTCGTCGGGGCCATAGTGCAGGCCGATACCTATGGGATCGCCATCGCCAATGTCCTCCGAACACAAGCCAAGCAAATGCGTATCAAGCGTCGCCAAAGGGCAGAAGAGCAGGCAATGAAGCTGCCCGTCAAAGTTCTGTTCCCCCTGATGTTCTGCATCTTGCCGGTGCTTTTCATCGTCATCATGGGTCCGGCCGTCCTCAATGTGATGACTAATCTGGCCGGCACTTTTTAGGGTTCTGGTGTTACTGCCCTAAAAACCGGCCGTTCGCGGATCCCAGACCACGGGCGGCCACAACGGCCCCCTTCCGGTACCCAGAGCCGGGAGGGGGTCCTCCAACAGTCCCACCCCCAGTAGCTTCTTCTGCGCAAGCGAGTACCTGCAGCGGGGGTTCAGGTAGCGCTGCTTCCGGAAGTCGAGTACGCCCTACTCGTGTCAAGACGAGAGCCACTCTTCTACACTCCATGTACAGCCTGGGATCCGCCCAACGTCTGCCCACATCAAAGCCTAGGAATGATCATGAAAAGGTCGGAGACGGTCAAGAAGCCGGAAAAGAAGCTGACGGTACCGGCTGCGTTGGCGGCACTGGTAGCTGCACCACTCCTGGTCGCGTCACCTGCCGCAGCCGACATCAATGCGGACACCATAGACAAGTCCATTGTGTGGGTCGACAGTGCGTGGAGCGCCTCCGTCCAGGTTCCGTTCAAAGACGGCACCACCGAAACATTCAAGACCACCGTCTACGCCTATTGCACGGGATGGTTCGTTAGTGACACCGGGCATGTGGCAACTGCCGGCCACTGTGTGGAAGCTGATGACGGACTTCGCGTCAGCGTCTACTCCAACATCATAGAAGAGCAGGGCCTGACCGGAGTCAAGGCTGCGGACGTTGACTGGCCAATGACCTTGGGCGATCCTTCAATCAAAATTGACCAACCCTCTGGCATCGACGGTGGAGTCCTTAGCGGAAAGACTGCCATCACAGCGCAATTGATCGCAAAACAGGGATTTGAGAAAGGTGACAACGCCCTCCTGCGCATCGCGGATATGAAAGACACCCCTGCGTTGTCGATCGGTTCGGAAGCGCCAAAGGTCCGCGAGAAGGTTACCTCCATCGGCTTTCCTGATCTCGTAGGCTCCACCTCGGATGTGGAAAGGCAAAAGCCGTCCTATCGATCCGGTGCGGTCAGCTCACGCAGTTATTCAACTCAAGGCGTTCCCCGTACCGAAATCGATACCGACATCACTCCCGGCATGTCGGGTGGGCCCTCGATGAATGAAGAGGGGCAGGTTATTGGCATCAATTCCGCCTACGTATACCAAGGGGCGGGGCAGGCCAACTACATCACCGACACGCAAACGCTCCGTGACTTCCTGACCGCCAACGGAGTCAAATTGGTTGAGTCGGCATCGCAGTCCGCTACCCCTGCGGCTGCCATTGAGAACCCGACTGCAGTCACATCAAACGGACCTGAGATTCCGCTGTGGATGATCGTGACAGTGGTAGGCCTCGTGCTCGCACTTGCCGTCATGGCAGTTTTCCTGTCCCGAGCAATGCGCAAACAACCACGGA
This sequence comes from Paenarthrobacter sp. GQ52, assembly GCF_059759005.1. Classification (NCBI taxonomy): domain Bacteria; kingdom Bacillati; phylum Actinomycetota; class Actinomycetes; order Micrococcales; family Micrococcaceae; genus Paenarthrobacter; species Paenarthrobacter sp. GQ52. Next base: position 86,143 of record NZ_JCAXEJ010000008.1, on the reverse strand, counting down.
CAGCACCTGCAGCTGCTTTGCCCGCCGGAGCACAGCTGCCCTGGGTACAAGAACCAACTCGCCCGGAGGATGGAACGCGTCGTGAAGGCGGGCAACCCCTATAGCTCATCGACAGAAAGGGCTACTCCCGGCGCGCCCGAGTCAGCTCCGCGCGAGCCAGCAACTCGCTGTCGGACGGGTAAGCAACTTCCTCCAGCACCAAGGGGTGCGGCGCAGCGAGAACGGACTTGGCATCGCGTTTCCGTTCCAGGAGCCGCGAGTGCAGCCACGCCGGAGTTTCCAGGCACTCTCCAACTCGCAAGGCCGAACCTACCAGGGACCGCACCATGTTGTGGCAGAACGCATCGGCCTGCACGGTGGCAACAATAACGTCGTCGCTTCCACGAGCAAACGAGAACTGCTGCAGCTCGCGGATGGTCGTCGCTCCCTCTCGGGGTTTGCAATAGGAACGGAAATCCTGGAGGCCCAGCAACGAACGGGCTCCTTCATTCATGAGCGCAACGTCCAACGGCGCCTTGTGCCACAAAGTAATCCCGCGCAGAACCGGGTCCCAGCGTTCCGGACCGTCGGCAATGCGGTAACTGTACCTCCGCCACAACGCTGAGAAGCGGGCGTCGAAGCCCTCGGGCGCCAGACCGGCGTCGTGCACTTCAATAGCACCCGTCAGGTCACCGAGAATTCGGCTCAAGGCGCCACGGAGGCGGCGCAAGAGCGCAGCGCCGGGATCAAGCTCGTGCCCCCGCGGCAGCGACAGCCACTCGGCTTCGCTCAGGTCCAGGTGAACCACTTGGCCCCGGGCGTGGACTCCGGCGTCGGTCCTGCCGGCAACCGTCACGCGAATCGGGCGCTGCAGGAGAAGCGCCAAAGCCTCTTCAACGGATCCTTGAACGGTGCGAAGACCGGGCTGCAGGGCCCACCCATTGAACGGGCCGCCGTCGTAGGAAAGATCCAGCCGGACACGCAAAAACCCGCCGCCCCCCATGACGGGGGCAGCGGGTTTTCGTTCGTTCATAGACTTAAGTCTACTGTGAAGAATTCAGTGAATTACTTCTTGTCCTCAGCGGCCGGAGCCTCTTCGGTCTCAGCAGCTTCAGCTTCAGCAGCCTCTGCCTCAGCGGCCGGAGCCTCTTCGGTTTCAGCAGCTTCGGTCTCTACAGCTTCGGTCTCAACGACCTCTTCCTCGGCAGCCGGAGCAGCCTTGGCAGCGGCAGCGGTTGCTTCAGCAACAACGGCCTGCTTCGGGGAAACCGGCTCGAGAACGAGCTCGATGACAGCCATGGGCGCGTTGTCGCCCTTGCGGTTGCCGATCTTGGTGATGCGGGTGTAGCCACCATCGCGGTTAGCAACGGCGCCGGCGATGTCGGTGAACAGCTCGTGGACAACGCCCTTGTCGCTGATCAGGCCGAGAACGCGGCGGCGGGAAGCGAGGTCGCCACGCTTGGCGAAGGTGACCAGACGCTCTGCGTACGGCTTAAGGCGCTTGGCCTTGGTGACCGTGGTGGTGATGCGCTTGTGCTCAAAAAGAGCAGCTGCCAGGTTCGCGAGCATCAGGCGCTCGTGAGCCGGGCCGCCTCCGAGGCGCGGACCCTTAGTGGGGGTAGGCATAGTTATTTCTCCTGTTATGTAAGCCGGTCAGGTCCATCGCTGGACCCGGCGGCCAAGATCTGCTGTTTAGAGCTCGTCGTCGCTGAACGCGGCGTCGTCCTCTTCGATGGCTGCGGCGCGGGCTGCGAGATCGAAACCGGGAGGGGAGTCCTTGAGGGACAGACCCAGTTCCACGAGCTTTGCCTTGACCTCGTCAATGGACTTCGCACCGAAGTTACGAATGTCCATCAGGTCAGCCTCGGAGCGGGCAACGAGTTCACCCACGGTGTGGATGCCCTCACGCTTGAGGCAGTTGTAGGAACGGACGGTGAGGTCCAGATCCTCGATCGGCAGAGCCATGTCCGCTGCCAGGGCAGCGTCCGTCGGCGACGGGCCAATCTCGATACCTTCAGCTGCGGTGTTCAGCTCACGAGCCAGACCGAACAGTTCCACCAAGGTGGTGCCTGCGGAAGCGACAGCATCGCGCGGGGCGATGGCCTGCTTGGTCTCGACGTCGACAATGAGCTTGTCGAAGTCGGTGCGCTGCTCAACACGGGTAGCTTCCACGCGGAAAGTTACCTTCATGACCGGCGAGTAGATCGAGTCAACCGGAATACGGCCGATCTCGGAGTCGCCGGACTTGTTCTGAGCTGCCGAAACGTAGCCACGGCCGCGCTCGATGGTCAGTTCGAGTTCGAACTTGCCCTTCGAGTTCAGAGTGGCAATGTGCAGATCCGGGTTGTGGAATTCGACGCCGGCCGGCGGAGCGATGTCCGCGGCGGTGACGACTCCGGGGCCCTGCTTGCGCAGGTAAGCAACAACCGGCTCATCGTGCTCGGAGGAAACCGAAAGGTTCTTGATGTTCAGGATGATCTCGGTGACATCTTCCTTGACACCCGGAACCGTGGTGAACTCGTGCAGCACGCCATCGATCCGGATGCTGGTTACAGCGGCACCGGGGATGGAGGAGAGCAGGGTACGGCGGAGGGAGTTTCCGAGGGTGTAGCCGAAGCCCGGCTCCAGCGGTTCAATGATGAAACGGGAGCGGTTCTCGGATACAACTTCTTCAGACAGGGTGGGGCGCTGTGCAATGAGCACTTAGGTTTCCTTTCGGCGAGCATCCGCTATATGACGCAACACAGGTGGTGGAAATCGGCTTCGGTTTCCAGCCTGACCAGCCGGGCCATGCTGATGGATGATCGAAACCATCCATAGCAGGCCCGGCCGGTCAGGCGGGGAAGACCTAATTAGACGCGGCGGCGCTTCGGCGGGCGGCAACCGTTGTGGGCGCTGGGGGTGACGTCCTGGATGGAGCCAACCTCGAGGCCAGCGGCCTGAAGCGAACGGATTGCGGTTTCGCGTCCGGATCCCGGGCCCTTGACGAATACGTCAACCTTGCGCAGACCGTGCTCCTGAGCGCGCTTTGCAGCAGCTTCGGCAGCCATCTGGGCAGCGAACGGGGTGGACTTACGGGAGCCCTTGAAGCCAACCTCACCGGCGGAAGCCCATGAGATTACAGCACCGTTCGGGTCCGTGATGGACACGATGGTGTTGTTAAAGGTGCTCTTGATGTGCGCCTGGCCAAGCGCAATATTCTTCTTATCCTTGCGACGCGGCTTACGAACCGCTCCACGAGTCTTCGGGGGCATTGTTTCTCCTACAGAAAGTTATCGGGGGAAAACCGGATTAATCCCGAGGGATTAACGTCCGGCCTTCTTCTTGCCGGCGACGGTGCGCTTCGGGCCCTTACGGGTACGAGCGTTGGTCTTCGTACGCTGTCCGCGTACGGGCAGGCCCTTGCGGTGGCGCAGGCCTTCGTAGCTGCCGATCTCTACCTTGCGGCGGATGTCAGCGGCTACCTCGCGGCGAAGGTCACCCTCAACCTTGTAGTTGCCTTCAATGTAGTCACGCAGCTGGACCAGCTCGGCGTCAGTCAGGTCCTTGACGCGAACGTCAGCGCTGATGCCGGTGGCAGCCAGGGTTTCGTGTGCACGGGTCTTGCCCACGCCGTAGATGTAAGTAAGCGCAATTTCCAACCGCTTTTCGCGGGGAATGTCTACGCCAGCGAGACGAGCCATAGTGGCAGTACTCCTTGAATAAACCGGAGGTCGTAGGCAGTACACCCACACGTTCAGTGTGGCCCCAGCCTCCGACCGGGGGTTCGCTGACCAGGCTCTGTAATGCAGTCCTGGCACAGCTTGTGCTGCCTTTATTTACTTGCGTGGGCTAGCAGCCCAGGTTTGTCCTCGCGGACGCTGATTCCCGAAAGGGGAATTAGCCCTGGCGCTGCTTGTGGCGCGGGTTCTCGCAGATCACCATGACCCGGCCGTTACGGCGGATCACTTTGCACTTGTCGCAGATCTGCTTGACGCTCGGCTTGACCTTCATGGCGTTCCTTTGCGTGTTTTGCAGTTGATCTGCTGGAGCGGCTTAGGCACTATTGCCTTGCCGCCCAGCAATTTACTTGTAGCGGTAGACGATACGACCACGTGTGAGGTCGTATGGGCTCAGCTCCACCACTACCCGGTCCTCGGGGAGGATTCGAATGTAGTGCTGTCGCATCTTCCCAGAGATGTGTGCGAGAACGACGTGCTTATTGGTGAGCTCAACACGAAACATCGCATTGGGCAGCGCCTCAGTCACAACGCCCTCGATCTCAATGACCCCGTCCTTCTTGGCCATATCCTCCGCTAACTGTTGTTTGCCGCTGTCCTCCAGTTAGGCACCGAAGATCCAGCGGACGTTTTTTGTTTGCTTGGCCCTCTTGGAACCACGACACTAAAAAGGGCGTGGCTGCACAGACAACCAACAAATAACTCTACGCCAATGAGGCCGGAAAGTTAAATCCGTCAATGGTAGCGCACCTGCCTCCAGCCGTCACTCCCCCGCTTGCCCATACCGGGGGAAGTCACCCGCCGCCGTCGAAACGCTTTCGGCTGCCAGGACGCCGTCGAGAATCGCCAGCCGAACAGCTTCCGCAGCGGCGCTTTGGAGCGTTATCAGCGAGACCTGCCGCGCCTGTTCAGTACTGCGGTCAAGCCCGACGGCGCCGGTCGCCAACGCGAACACGGTGTCACCGTCCGCCAAAGTATGGGACGGATCCAACGCCCGGGCCAAGCCCGCATGCCCGGCAGAAGCAGTCCGCTTACACTCAGCCACATCGAGTACGGCATTGGTCGCAATCACCACCAACGTTGTGTTGAGCCCCTGCGGCGGAACGACCGAGCGCGCAGAGGGCTGCAGGTCCGCAGGGCCAAACACAGGCACCCCCATCGCGTTCACCACCGCAATGGCTCCAACGATCACCCCGCTTGCAAGAGTGATGGACGACGTACCGATCCCGCCCTTGAACTGGCCGCGCGCAACGACGGCCCCGGTCCCGGCACCCACGTTTCCACGCTCGACGGCGGCATGGTCGCCTGAGGCGAAGGCTGCGGCGGCTGCCTGGTAGCCCATGTCGGCTCCGGGTCGCGCTTTGACGTCGCCACCGCGCCCGAGGTCGAAGATGGCGGCCGCCGGCACAATCGGCACCACAGTCCCGGGAACAGCGAAACCTCTCCCCTGCTCCTCACACCACAGCTGCGCCCCACCCGCGGAGGCCAGTCCAAAGGCACTGCCCCCGGTCAGCACCACGGCATCCACGGTGGAAACCAGCGTTGTCGGATCCAGGGCATCTGTCTCGTGAGTCCCCGGACCCCCGCCGCGCACATCCACGGACCCCACCGTCCCCACGGGAGGAAGCACCACAGTAACCCCGGACAACCACCCCTCCCCCACCCTCTGCACATGCCCAACCCGTATGCCAGCAACATCGGTGATCGAATTCATGCCTCCATTCTCCACCTGCCACACTCCCCGCCTCGAAGGCCAGCCGGGCGGTGACCCGGCAGCGCGCGTCTAAGGTGGGCCCACGACGGCCGGGTTCCCTGGCCGAGCTTGCGAGGTTAGGGGGCCGTTGGGGAGGAACGACCGAGCGCGCAGAGGGGCTCAGCCCGCCCGCAGGGCAAGGACCATGGAAAGTGGGAGCCGAGCCTCGAATTCGAACACGCGAGTAACGCCGCGTAAACGGCTCTGGAAGTGTCAGCCAACTATCGGTACGGGGCACCCTTTTCGTCCGGTCGGTGACTTTCGGTGTGGTGAGCTAGGCCTGTCTTCGCCGCCCCGGTCCGGGAGCTGGCGCCCGCCTTGGCCCAAAACCGTTAGTGACTCATGACTACCCGACAGATTCAAAGCAGCAGTGCTGCACCTGCTGGCAGGCCGGATCCCACGCCGCCGGTCGACGCCGCCCGGCCCCGTCCGGGGAGACGGCGCTGGTCCGGCCGCAGCCGCAAGGACTTCCTGGTCTTCCTGGCCATGGCCCTGCCCAACCTCGTGCTGATCGGCACGTTCACCTATTGGCCGCTGATCAATAACATCTACTATTCAACGTTGGATTGGACGCTCGGCTCGGCTTCGGCCACGGTTGTTGGGCTGCAGAACTACGTCACGTTCTTCACCAGTGAGGATGCGTCCAAGGTCCTGGGGACTACGGCTATCTTCACCCTGGTGACGGTGGGCGGTTCGATGGTCCTCGGCCTGTTGGTTGCCCTTGCTTTGAACTCCAAAGTCCGCGGCACCACGTTCGCCCGTTCCGCGGTGTTCGCGCCCTATGTGCTGTCCGGTGTGGGTGTTGGCTTGGTGTGGTTGTTTATCTTCGATCCCGGCTACGGAGTGCTCGCCTGGGTCCTGCGCGGCCTTGGACAACAGAGCCCGCAGTGGATCAACGATCCCCAGCTCTCGTTGGTGATGGTCATCATCGTGTACGTCTGGAAGAACCTGGGCTACTGTGCCGTGGTCTATCTGGCGGGCCTGCAGTCCCTGCCCCGAGACGTGATGGAAGCTGCGGCGTTGGACGGCGCCAACAGCGCGCGGAGATTTTTCAACATTTCCATGCCTTTGCTCTCCCCCACCACGTTCTTCCTGCTGATCACCACGATGCTGAGTTCATTGCAGGCCTTCGACCTCATCCGGATCATGACTCCGTTGGGCAACGGCACCAGCACGCTGATTTACGAGGCGTACTTGCAGGCGTTCGGCGCCTACAACCGGGCAGGCTACTCTGCGGCGATTTCGGTGATCCTTTTCGCGATCCTACTGATCATTACTGTTCTTCAACTGCGGTTCGTTGAGCGAAAGGTCCACTACTCATGAGCGCGCCCTCACCCGCCGTCGTCGTTGATCCCCCGCAAAGGGCCGCACAGCCAGCCGCACAGCATGAGCGCCCCCGCCCCTTCTCCAGCGCAAACCTCCTCCAGACAGTGGCTACCGGCTACATTCCATTGATCATTGCCACGCTTGTGGTGTTCCTGCCGTTGCTCTGGATGTTGTTGAGTTCCTTCAAGCAACCAGGCGAGATCGTCACCATGGATCTGAAGATCCTGCCTGAGTCCCTGAACCTGGAGAACTATGCCACGGCCATGACCACGGTCCCGTTCGCACAGTTCTTCGCCAACAGCCTGATTGTTACAGTGGTGGGTTCGAGCATCAAGGTCGTCCTGGCGATTCTGACGGCTTACGCGCTGGTGTTTGTTCGCTTCCCGTTCAAGAACGTGATCTTCGTGCTGATCCTCGTGGCCCTCATGGTCCCTGCGCAGGTCTCCATCCTGCCCAACTACATCCTGATCGCGGGGATGGGCGGCAAGAACACTCTGTGGGGCATCATCCTTCCTGGCCTGGGGACGGCGTTCGGTACCTTCCTGCTCCGACAACACTTCCTGACCCTGCCGCCGTCGATCCTCGAAGCAGCTGAAATCGACGGTGCGGGTCATTGGCGCCGGCTGTGGCAGATCATCGTCCCGGTCTCGGTGCCATCGATCGCGACGGTCGCGCTGGTAACTGTGGTCAGCGAATGGAACGACTACATCTGGCCGCTCATCATCACTGACCGCCCCGAAACCATGACGCTCCCGGTGGGCCTGACCCTGCTGCAGAACTCGGAAGGCAATGGGGCCGGTTGGGGAATCCTCATGGCAGGCGCCGTACTGGTTATCGTTCCCATTCTGCTGGTGTTCGCAGCGCTCCAGCGCTACATCGTTGCCGGCCTGACCCAAGGGAGTGTCACCGGCTGATTTTCTCCCACCGCACCATTCGCATCGAAGTACGTTATTGAGAGGAAGCACCATGCACACCAACCTTGACCGCCGACATTTCCTTGGACTGGCAGGCCTCGGCGCCGGAGCTGCGGCCCTCGCCGCATGCGGCGGACCGTCGACGGCGGGTACGGCAGACGCCGTCGACACCGCCACGATCGACTTCAGCGGAGTAAAGCCCGCAGCCTCCATCGACTTCTGGACCAACCACCCGGGTAAGTCACAGGACGTGGAGAAGGCGATCATCGAGAAGTTCCACGCCAAATTCCCAAACATCAAGGTCAACCTGGTGACGGCGGGCGCCAACTACGAAGAGATCGCCCAGAAGTTCCAGACGTCCCAGGCAGCCAAGACGGGCCTGCCGGGACTGGTAGTCCTTTCTGACGTCTGGTGGTTCCGCTACTACTCCAACGGCAGCATCATTCCCATCGATAGCTTGGTGAAGCAGCTGGATATCAAAATCGACGACTTCCAAAAGTCACTGGTGGACGACTACAAATACGAGGACAAGCAGTGGGCGCTCCCCTACGGCCGTTCCACGCCGCTGTTCTACTACAACAAGGACCATTTCAAGGCCGCCGGACTTCCCGACAGGGCGCCGGCCACCTGGCAAGAGTTCGCAGAGTGGGCGCCGAAACTCAAGGCCACCTCGGGTGCGCAATACGCCTACATCTACCCTGCCCTGGCCGGCTACGCAGGGTGGACCCTGCAGAACAACCTGTGGGGTTGGGGCGGAAGCTGGTCAAAGGACTGGGACATCACCTGCGATTCGCCGCAGTCCGTAGCCGCACTTCAGTGGGCCCAGGACTCCATCTATAAGGACGGATGGGCCGGCGTTTCGTCCAAAGAGGCAGCAGACGACTTCGCCGCCGGGATCACCTCGTCAACTATCTCTTCCACAGGTTCCTTGCTCGGCGTCCTGAAGGCCGCCAAATTCAACGTTGGCGTCGGCTTCCTGCCCGGCGGCCCTGAGGCGCCCAGCGGCGTTTGCCCCACGGGCGGCGCGGGCCTCGGCATCCCCAGCGGCATCAGCAAGGAAGAGCAGCTGGCCGCGGCGACGTTCCTCAAGTTCATGACCGAACCTGAGAACACTGCCGCCTTCTCGGCCGCCACCGGCTACATGCCCACCAGGCTCTCAGCTGACATGACAGCGGTTCTTGCGGCAACGCCACAGATCAAGACCGCCATGGATCAACTCACCGCCACCAGAGTTCAGGACAATGCCCGCGTGTTCCTTCCGGGCGCTGATCAGGAGATGGCCAAATCGGCGGCCAAGATCCTGACGCAACAAGGTGACGTCCAAGCAACCATGACCGAGCTCAAGAAAACCCTCGAGGGCATCTACACCAAGGACGTAAAGCCCAAACTGAAGGCATAACTGCCTTCCTGGATATGCGAAGAGCTGGGCTACTTGAGTAGCCCAGCTCTTCATTTGCAGGTGTTACGGGATGGGAACAGGCACGACGCCGAGCGGTGCCAACTGCGCGGCGCCCCCATCCGGGGCGGACAGGACCCAGATGCCCTTTTCGTGAACAGCTACCGAATGCTCCCACTGGCAGGAACGCTTGCCGTCCGTGGTGACGACGGTCCAGTCGTCGTCGAGGGTAGCAGTCTCGATGCCACCACGTACCAGCATGGGTTCAATGGCCAGGCATAGGCCGGGCCGGATCTTGGGGCCGCGGTGGCTGGTCCGGTAGTTCAGAACGTCCGGGGCCATGTGCATCTCCGAACCAATGCCGTGGCCGACGTAATCCTCCAGGATGCCCAACGGCTTTCCAGGGACGGATGACACATAGTCATCGATCGCGTTGCCGATGTCTCCCACAAACTTGCCTTGGGCGAGGGCTGCGATGCCCCGCCACATGGCTGCCTCGGTGACATCGGAAAGACGCTGGTCTTCGGGATCAACGTTGCCAACAATTACGGTCCTGGCAGAGTCGGAATGCCAGCCGTCAACGATGCAGCCGCCGTCGATGGAGATAATGTCGCCGTCGTTGAGGACCTTGCCGCCCGGGATGCCATGCACCACTTCCTCATTGACCGAGGTGCAGATGGTGGCCGGGAAGCCGTGATAACCAAGAAAGTTGGACTTTGCTCCGGCATCGTTGAGGACTGCGGCGAAGACATCGTCCAGGTCCTTGGTGGTGACGCCCGGCTTGGCCGCCGCAACGGCAGCGTCGAGTGCACGGCTCAGGACAAGGCCTGCCTGGTGCATGGTGCGCATCTGCTCGTTGGTTTTGTATTCAATGCGGGGCTGACCGAACGCCATGATCTCCTCTGGAAAGGTTTGCTGTCGAGGCCGACCAGGCCCCGTGCTTCAACCATTTTCCCGTACCCGGGAGCATGGCCGAAATTGGAATGCAGCGTGAAAAAGAAAAAGGGTGTGTCCCGCACTCACCGTACGGGACACACCCCTCGCTCCACTGCCGTTTTACCGGCTATGTGGAGAACCAGCTAAACGGCCTTGGCCGACTCGATCGCCGTCAGCACACGGTCGGTAACTTCGTCGATACCACCGATGCCATCAACCTGCGTGAGGATGCCACGCTCGGCGTACTTGGCCACAACTGCCTCGGTCTGCTCGTGGTAGAGGTCCAGGCGGTGCCGGATGACGGTTTCGTTGTCATCCGAACGGCCCGTTTCCTTGGCGCGGCCAAGGAGGCGGGTTACCAGCTCTTCATCGTCGGCGGTCAGCTGGAGCACGACGTCGAGCTCCTGCTCACCCTCAGCGAGGATCTGGTCCAGGTAGTCCACCTGCGCGGTGGTGCGCGGGTAGCCATCCAAGAGGAAGCCGTTTTCGACGTCGCTCTGGCTCAGGCGATCGCGAACCATATCGTTCGTGACACTGTCCGGAACGAAGTCCCCGGCGTCCATGTACTTCTTTGCTTCGATGCCCAAAGGGGTTTCGCCCTTTACGTTGGCACGGAAGATGTCGCCGGTGGAGATGGCGACTACGCCGAGGCGCTCGGAAATCCGCTCAGCCTGCGTACCCTTGCCCGAACCGGGAGGTCCAATGATCAGCATTCTCGTCATCGCAAAAGCCCTTCGTAGTGACGTTGTTGTAGCTGCGCATCAATCTGCTTGACGGTCTCCAGGCCAACACCCACCATGATCAGGATTGACGTGCCACCGAACGGGAAGTTCTGGTTGGCGTTGATCAGGACGAGTGCAACCAAAGGAATCAACGCCACGAAGCCCAGGTAAAGGGCTCCAGGCAAGGTGATCCTGGAAAGCACGTACTGCAGGTAGTCCGCGGTCGGTTTACCCGCCCGGATGCCCGGAATAAACCCGCCGTACTTCTTCATGTTGTCCGACACTTCTTCAGGGTTGAAGGTGATGGCAACGTAGAAGTAGGTGAAGAAAACAATCATGGCGAAATACAGCGCCATGTAGATGGGGTGGTCGCCACGGGTGAGGTTGTTGTTGATCCACTCAACCCACGGGGCCATCTGCTCCCCTGGCGCCGGCTGGTTGAACTGTGAAATCAGCCCGGGCAGGTAGAGCATGGAGGAGGCGAAGATAACAGGCACGACGCCGGCCATGTTCACCTTGATGGGGATGTAGGTGCTGGTGCCACCCACTGTGCGGCGTCCAATCATACGCTTGGCGTACTGAACGGGGACGCGGCGCTGAGACTGCTCCACGAAGACCACCAAGGCCACCGTCAGCAAGCCGACGGCCAGGACCATGAAGAAGGTGCCCGGGCCCTTCGACTCCCAGATGGAGCCCAGCGAGCCGGGGAAGCTTGCAGCGATGGAGGTGAAGATGAGCAGCGACATGCCGTTGCCCACACCCTTTTCGGTGACCAGTTCGCCCATCCACATGATGAGGCCTGTGCCGGCCGTCAACGTGATGATGATGAGGATGGTGGTCATGATGCTCTCATCAGGAATGATGGGCAGGTTGCAGCCTGGCAGCAGCTGGCCGGACCGGGCGAGCGACACCAACGTGGTGGCGTTCAGCAGTCCGAGAGCGATGGTGAGGTACCGGGTGTACTGCGTCAACTTTGACTGACCGGAGGAGCCCTCTTCGTAGAGCTGCTGGAACCGGGGAATGACCACCCGGAGCAGCTGCACGATGATGCTCGCCGTGATGTAGGGCATGATGCCCAAGGCAAACACTGAAACCTGCAGCAACGCGCCGCCGCTGAACAAGTTCACCAGCTGGTAGATGCCCTGCGAGGTGTCACCGGTGTTCAAGCATTGCTGGACATTCTGGTAGTTCACACCAGGCGAGGGGATAAAAGCTCCCAAGCGGAAGATTGTGATGATTCCCAGCGTGAACAACAACTTGCGTCGCAAATCAGGCGTCCGAAACGCCCGGCCGAATGCGCTTAGCAAGCGTCCTCCTGAGTAGAAAGTACAAGGATGTGGATGGGATCAATGAAACCCAACAACCGAGTCTAACCGCTTGTGACGCCGTCGGAATAATCGAGAGTCCACAATCACGCAAAAAATCCCGGTATACAGGGCCGAAGCCCCGCATACCGGGATCCTTTTACAACGGGCATTTGCCCCACTGGCTCTTAGAGAGCAGTGGTGCTTCCGCCTGCTGCAGCAATCTTTTCCGCAGCGCTGGAAGAGAATGCGTGAGCGGTGACGTCAACCTTGACGGTGATGTCGCCGGTGCCCAGCACCTTGACGGGCTGGTTCTTGCGAACGGCACCCTTCTCAACCAGGGACTCGACGGTGACAACGCCACCTTCCGGGAACAGCTCGTTGAGCTTCTCCAGGTTAACAACCTGGAACTCAACCCGGAACGGGTTCTTGAAGCCGCGCAGCTTCGGCAGGCGCATGTGCAGCGGCAGCTGGCCGCCGGCAAAGCCAGCCTTTACCTGGTAGCGGGCCTTCGTACCCTTGGTACCGCGACCAGCGGTCTTACCCTTGGAGCCTTCACCACGACCAACACGGGTCTTGGCGGTCTTGGCACCCGGGGCGGGGCGCAGGTGGTGGACCTTCAGAGCGTGCTGCTTCTCAGCAGTCTCTTCGGCGGTCTTGTTCTCTGCCATTACTTCGCCTCCTCTACATTCACGAGGTGCGGAACCGTGTTCAGCATTCCAACGGTCACAGCGTCAGCGTTACGGACAACGGTGTGTCCGATGCGCTTCAGGCCGAGGGACCGAAGGGTGGCCTTCTGGTTCTGCTTGGCGCCAATGACGCCCTTGATCTGGGTGATCTCCAACTTGGCGTCGGAGGGAGTCAGGTTCTTAGCCATGACTAAACACCTGCCTTCTGGTTCTGGAGCGCGCGCACCAGAGCAGCAGGAGCAACCTCGTCCAGCGGCAGGCCACGGCGGGCAGCCACGGAAGCGGGCTCTTCGAGCTGCTTCAGAGCGGCAACAGTCGCGTGAACGATGTTGATCGCGTTTGAGGAACCGAGCGACTTGGAGAGGATGTCGTGGATACCCACGCACTCCAATACCGCGCGGACCGGACCACCGGCGATAACACCGGTACCGGCGGAAGCCGGACGCAGCAGGACTACACCTGCAGCGGCCTCACCCTGCACACGGTGCGGGATGGTGCTGCCAACGCGGGGAACGCGGAAGAAGGACTTCTTGGCCTCTTCAACGCCCTTTGCGATAGCCGCGGGAACTTCCTTGGCCTTGCCGTAGCCGACGCCGACCATACCGTTGCCGTCACCGACGACGACGAGAGCGGTGAAGCTGAAGCGACGACCACCCTTGACGACCTTGGCAACGCGGTTGATGGTGACAACGCGCTCTACGAACTGGCTCTTCTCAGCCTCACGACCGCCGTCGCGGCCACCACGGCCACCACGGTCGCCGCGGCCCTGGCCACGGTCGCCGCGCTCGCCACGACGTCCGCCGCGGCGGTCATCGGTAGCGGGTGCGGTCTCAGTTGCTTCAGCAGCTACAGCTTCAGTCACCTGGGTGTCCTTTTCGTTATTTTCAACGGTCACAGTGCCAGCCCACCTTCGCGAGCACCGTCAGCGACGGCGGCGATGCGGCCGTGGTACTTGTTACCGCCACGGTCGAAGACAACAGCTTCGACGCCTGCAGCCTTGGCACGCTCGGCAACGAGCTCGCCGACGCGCTTGGCCTTGGCAGTCTTGTCTCCGTCAAATGCGCGGAGGTCAGCTTCCAGAGTGGAAGCGTAAGCCACGGTTACACCCTTGCTGTCATCGACAACCTGGACGAATACGTGACGTGCCGAACGGTTGACGACCAGACGAGGACGTACAGCCGTACCGGTGATGCGCTTGCGGATACGAAGCTGGCGACGGCTGCGTGCAGCCGACTTGCTCTTGTTCGAACGCTTCTTGTTAATTGCGATGGCCATGGTTTACTTACCAGCCTTTCCGACCTTGCGGCGGATGACTTCGCCGGCGTAACGGACACCCTTGCCCTTGTAGGGGTCGGGCTTGCGCAGCTTGCGAATGTTGGCAGCAACCTCGCCGACCTGCTGCTTGTTGATACCCGCAACAGAGAGCTTGGTCGGACCCTCTACTACGAAGGTGATGCCTTCGGGTGCAGAGACGTTGACCGGGTGGCTGTAGCCCAGAGCGAACTCCAGGTCAGAACCCTTGGCCTGAACGCGGTAACCAGTACCAACGATTTCAAGCTTCTTCTCGTAGCCCTCGGTAACGCCCTGGATCATGTTGGCGATCAGGGTGCGGGTCAGGCCGTGCAGCGAACGCGAGTTGCGCTCGTCGTTCGGGCGGGTGACCGTGAGAGTGTTCTCTTCCTGGGTAACCTCGATCGGGCTGGCCACAGTGTGGCTCAGCTCGCCTTTGGCACCTTTGACGCTGATGACGGAGCCATCGAGCTTGACCTCAACTCCGGCAGGAACGGTGATGGGGAGACGTCCAATACGTGACATTATTCTCTTCCTTTCCCGTTACCAGACGTACGCGAGGACTTCGCCGCCCACGCCCTTCTTGCCGGCCTGCTTGTCAGTCAGGAGGCCGGAAGAGGTGGACAGGATTGCGATACCCAGGCCACCCAGCACGTGCGGCAGGTTGGTGGACTTCGCGTAAACGCGGAGGCCCGGCTTGGAGATGCGGCGGACGCCAGCGATGGAACGCTCGCGGTTCGGACCGAACTTCAGGTCGATGGTCAGCTTCTTGCCAACCTCGGCGTCTTCTTCCTTCCAGCCGGCAATGTAGCCTTCTGCCTTCAGGATGTCAGCAACGCGTGCCTTCAGTTTGCTGTACGGCATGGACACGGTGTCGTGGTATGCCGAGTTTGCATTGCGCAGACGCGTGAGCATGTCTGCGACAGGATCTGTCATAGTCATTTGGGCTATAGCCCTTCCTCGTACCGGTTTCCGCTGCGCTTGCTCCTAAGAGCCTGCGCGGACGGACCTGTCACGTAGTTAGTTTTCGGTCTTGAACGGGAAACCAAGCGCCTTGAGCAGCGCGCGGCCTTCGTCATCGGTCTTGGCGGTGGTGACGACCGTGATGTCCATACCGCGAACGCGGTCAATGGAGTCCTGGTCGATTTCGTGGAACATAACCTGCTCGGTCAGACCGAAGGTGTAGTTGCCGTTGCCATCAAACTGCTTGCCGTTGAGGCCGCGGAAGTCGCGGATACGCGGCAGTGCCAGCGAAACCAGACGGTCCACGAATTCCCACATGCGGTCTCCACGCAGAGTTGCGTGTGCACCGATGGGCATGCCTTCGCGCAGCTTGAACTGTGCGATCGACTTGCGGGCCTTGGTTACCTGCGGCTTCTGGCCGGTGATCAGGGTGAGGTCGCGGACAGCGCCGTCGATCAGCTTGGAGTCCTTGGCGGCATCTCCAACACCCATGTTCACTACAACCTTCACCAGGCGGGGAACCTGGTTGACGTTCGCGTAGCTGAATTCGTCCTGCAGTGACTTCTTGATGGTCTCTGCGTACTTCGTCTTCAGACGCGGAACGATCTTTACCGGAGTCTCGAGAGTCTCAGTCATTAGATGTCCTTCCCGGTGGCCTTGGACACGCGGATACGGACGGTCTTGGTAGCGCCATCCTTCTCAACGGTGTCGAGACGGAAACCAACACGGGTCGGCTTCTTGGTGGACGGGTCAACCAAAGCAACGTTGGAAACGTGGATCGGGGCTTCAACAACCTCGATGCCACCGGTCTTGGTGCCGCGCTGCGACTGACCGACCTTGGAGTGCTTGGTGACGCGGTTGATTCCCTCTACCAGCACGCGGTTGGTGTCGGGGAATACGCGCAGGACCTTGCCCTGCTTGCCGCGGTCGCCGCCACGTTCCTGCTTGGCGCCAGTGATGACCTGAACGAGGTCACCCTTCTTGATCTTAGCCATGGACTAAAGCACCTCCGGGGCCAGCGAAACGATCTTCATGAACTTCTTGTCGCGAAGTTCACGACCAACCGGGCCGAAGATACGGGTACCGCGGGGGTCACCGTCGTTCTTCAGGATCACAGCTGCGTTTTCGTCAAACTTGATGTAGGAACCATCCGCACGGCGGCGTTCCTTCTTGGTACGAACGATGACAGCCTTGACGACGTCACCCTTCTTTACGTTGCCGCCAGGGATAGCGTCCTTGACGGTGGCGACGATGACGTCGCCGATGCCTGCGTAGCGACGACCGGATCCACCGAGAACGCGAATGGTAAGGATTTCCTTAGCACCCGTGTTGTCGGCGACCTTGAGTCGCGACTCCTGCTGAATCAATTTTTACTCCTTGCGTCGCGCCGGTTCTCAGACCGAAATCATGCATACGGAATGAGCCTTGCGGAACGGTTGATCGGGGTGTCTCTTGACCTGCCTGGATTTTGCCAGTACAGGCCTAAACGCCCGTGCCACAAGCATCAGCTTCCCTTGCAGAAAACTCTGCGCGGGGCAGTATGCAGCGGCACGATTGTTTACGAGGTAGTGGACGACGCACAAGTGGCGCCATACAAACTCAATATCCTAGCACGTTTACAGCCTGTAACCGAAACGGCGGGAGAAGCGGAAAGGCCCGCATTCCCAAAGGAATGCGGGCCTTTCCAGTGAATCACTGCCAGGCGTGCCCGGCGTCGGATTTACTTGGCCTTTTCGAGGATCTCCACCAGACGCCACCGCTTGGTAGCGGACAGCGGGCGGGTCTCAGAGATGAGAACGAGGTCGCCGATGCCGGCGGTGTTCTCTTCGTCGTGAGCCTTGATCTTCGAGGTGCGGCGAATAACCTTGCCGTACAGAGCGTGCTTCACGCGGTCTTCAACCTGAACAACGATGGTCTTTTCCATCTTGTCAGAGACAACGTAGCCGCGACGCGTCTTACGGTAACCGCGCTGTTCAGCGCTGGCTGCTGCTTCCGTCACAGTTTCCTTCTCGCTCACTTGGCGTCCTCTCCAGCTTCAACCTCGGCCTTGTCAGCCTTGGCAGCCTTCTTGGACTTCTTTTCTTCCTTGGCTTCCACAACCGGTGCGGCAACCTCGGCACGAATGCCCAGCTCGCGCTCACGGAGAACGGTGTAGATGCGTGCGATGTCCTTCTTTACCGCACGCAGGCGACCGTGGTTCTCCAGCTGTCCGGTGGCGGACTGGAAACGCAGGTTGAACAGCTCTTCCTTGGACTTGCGGAGTTCTTCAACGAGACGCTCGTTGTCGAAACCGTCCAGCTGTGCGGGTGCGAGATCCTTCGACCCTACTGCCATTTCTATTCACCACCTTCGCGACGCACAATGCGTGCCTTCAACGGGAGCTTGTGGATTGCCAGGCGCAGGGCCTCGCGAGCTACCTCTTCATTGACACCGGAGAGTTCGAAGAGAACCCGGCCCGGCTTGACGTTTGCGACCCACCATTCCGGAGAACCCTTACCGGAACCCATACGGGTTTCAGCAGGCTTCTTCGTCAGCGGACGGTCCGGGTAGATGTTGATCCAGACCTTGCCGCCACGCTTGATGTGGCGGGTCATCGCGATACGAGCGGACTCGATCTGACGGTTGGTTACGTATGCCGGGCTGAGAGCCTGGATACCGTACTCACCGAAGCTGACCTTGGTGCCGCCCGTTGCAGCGCCGGAACGACCCGGGTGGTGCTGCTTACGGTGCTTGACTCGACGTGGGATAAGCATTTAAGCCTGTCCTCCTTCTGCTGCCGGAGCAGCAGCTTCAGCGGCCGGTGCTTCAACGGCAGCGGGTGCTGCCTCAGCTGCCGGACGGTCGTTACGACGACGGCGGTCGCCACCCGGACGGCCCGGACGGTCTCCTGCACGGCCACGGGACGGAGCAGCAGCTGCCTGCTGAGCCAGTTCCTTGGCAGTTACGTCACCCTTGTAGATCCAAACCTTCACACCGATACGGCCGAAGGTGGTCTTGGCTTCGTAGAAGCCGTAGTCGATGTTCGCGCGGAGGGTGTGCAGGGGCACACGGCCTTCGCGGTAGAACTCCGAGCGGGACATTTCTGCGCCACCCAGACGACCCGAGCAAGCAACACGGATACCCTTGGCACCCGCACGCTGTGCGGACTGCATGGCCTTCTTCATCGCACGGCGGAAAGCCACGCGGGAAGTCAGCTGCTCAGCGATGCCCTGGGCAACAAGCTGTGCTTCCATCTCGGGGTTCTTGACCTCGAGGATGTTCAGCTGAACCTGCTTGCCGGTGAGCTTTTCGAGCTCGCCGCGGATGCGGTCTGCTTCAGCGCCGCGGCGGCCGATAACGATACCCGGGCGTGCCGTGTGGATATCCACGCGGACACGGTCACGGGTGCGCTCGATCTCGACCTTGGCGATGCCGGCGCGCTCCATGCCGGTGGACATGAGCTGACGGATCTTGATGTCCTCGCGGACGAAATCCTTGTAGCGCTGTCCGGGCTTGGTGCTGTCAGCGAACCAGTGCGAAACGTGGTCGGTGGTGATGCCGAGTCGGAACCCGTGCGGGTTTACTTTCTGTCCCACTTAGCGAGCCTCCTCTTTCTCCGGGGTTGCGACAACCAGCGTGATGTGGCTGGTCCGCTTCCTAATGCGGTAGGCGCGGCCCTGGGCACGCGGCTGGAACCGCTTCATGGTCGGGCCTTCATCAACAAATGCTTCGGTGATGAAGAGGTCGCTGTCGTCGAATGCAACGCCGTCACGGTCCGCGAGGACACGTGCGTTGGCCATTGCCGACTGAAGTACCTTGAATACCGGCTCCGAAGCTGCCTGGGGGGCAAACTTCAGAATTGCCAGAGCCTCATTCGCTTGCTTACCACGAACAAGGTTGACGACGCGCCGGGCCTTCATAGGCGTTACGCGGATGTGACGCGCAATAGCCTTGGCTTCCATTGCTTTCCTTCTCTCGTCTAAGACGTAAAGTCAGGCGCCTAGCGGCGCTTGCCCTTACGGTCGTCCTTAACATGGCCGCGGAATGTCCGCGTGGGAGCGAATTCGCCGAGCTTGTGCCCGACCATCGACTCTGTGACAAACACCGGGATGTGCTTGCGTCCGTCGTGTACGGCGATCGTGTGCCCGAGCATGTCGGGGATGATCATCGAACGGCGGGACCAGGTCTTGATGACGTTCTTGGTGCCCTTATCGTTTTCCCGTGCGACCTTCACAAAGAGGTGCTGGTCAACGAAAGGACCTTTTTTCAGGCTGCGTGGCATGTGTCCAGGCTCCTATCGCTTGTTCTTGCCAGTACGGCGGCGACGAACAATAAGCTTGTCGCTCTCTTTGTTCGGACGGCGGGTACGGCCCTCGGGCTTGCCGTTCGGGTTAACCGGGTGACGTCCACCGGAAGTCTTACCTTCACCACCACCGTGCGGGTGGTCAACCGGGTTCATGGCTACACCACGGACGGTCGGGCGAACGCCCTTCCAGCGCATACGGCCGGCCTTGCCCCAGTTGATGTTCGACTGCTCGGCGTTGCCGACCTCGCCGACGGTTGCGCGGCAGCGCACGTCAACGTTGCGGATTTCGCCGGAGGGCAGACGCAACTGTGCGAAGCGGCCTTCCTTGGCAACGAGCTGTACCGAAGCACCTGCGGAACGTGCCATCTTGGCGCCGCCACCCGGACGCAGTTCAACTGCGTGGATTACGGTACCAACCGGGATGTTGCGCAGCGGCAGGTTGTTGCCCGGCTTGATGTCAGCGTCAGGACCAGCCTCGACGAAGTCACCCTGGGACAGCTTGTTAGGAGCGATGATGTAACGCTTGGTGCCATCAACGTAGTGCAGGAGTGCGATGCGAGCCGTACGGTTCGGGTCGTACTCGATTTCGGCAACGCGGGCGTTGATGCCGTCCTTGTCGTGACGACGGAAGTCGATCAGACGGTACTGGCGCTTGTGCCCACCACCCTTGTGACGGGTGGTGATCTTACCGGAGTTGTTACGGCCGCCTGTTTTGTGCAGCGGACGCAGCAACGACTTTTCCGGAGTCGATCGCGTGATTTCAGCGAAGTCGGCTACGCTCGAGCCACGACGGCCCGGGGTAGTCGGCTTGTATTTACGGATTCCCATAATTTATTTCCTCGTTAAAGTGGTCTCCGCTACGCGAGCGGACCGCCGAAGATGTCGATTGTGCCTTCTTTGAGGGTGACAATTGCACGCTTGGTGCTCTTGCGCTGTCCCCAGCCGAATTTGGTGCGCTTGCGCTTACCGGCACGGTTGATGGTGTTGATCGAGTCAACCTTGACCGAGAAGATCTTCTCAACGGCCAATTTGATCTCGGTCTTGTTCGAGCGAGGGTCCACCAGGAAGGTGTACTTGCCTTCGTCGATCAGACCGTAGCTCTTTTCCGAAACGACGGGTGCAAGCACGACGTCGCGCGGGTCCTTGATGGTGGTTACGCTCACTTGGAGGCCTCCTCGTTCTTGGCCTTGTCAGCGACGAACGCCTCGAAAGCAGCCTTGGTGAAGACCACGTCGTCGGAGACAAGCACGTCGTAGGTGTTCAACTGGTCTGCGTACAGAACGTGAATACCTTCGAGGTTGCGCACGGACAGTGCAGCAACATCGTTGGCGCGCTCGATTACGACGAGCAGGTTCTTGCGCTCGGAGACTGCACGCAGCGAAGCCAGTGCTTCCTTGGCGGACGGCTTGGTGCCGGCTACCAGTTCAGCGATGACGTGGATGCGGCCGTTGCGGGCGCGGTCAGACAGGGCGCCGCGGAGTGCAGCAGCCTTCATCTTCTTGGGGGTGCGCTGGCTGTAGTCACGAGGAGTCGGACCGTGGACAACGCCACCGCCGGTCATGTGAGGAGCACGGATGGAACCCTGACGGGCGCGGCCGGTACCCTTCTGCTTGAACGGCTTGCGACCTGCACCGGAAACCTCGGCGCGGGTCTTCGTCTTGTGGGTACCCTGGCGTGCAGCAGCGAGCTGTGCGACGACGACCTGGTGCAGCAACGGCACGTTGGTCTGGACGTCGAAGATCTCTGCAGGCAGGTCTACCTTGACAGTGCTAGTCATTTAACTAGGCTCCCTTCACGGCGGTGCGTACGAGTACGACCTGGCCGCGGGCACCGGGAACGGCACCCTTGATAAGGAGCAGCGACTTCTCAGCGTCAATGGCGTGAACCGTGAGGTTCAGCGTGGTGTGACGCTCGGCGCCCATGCGGCCGGCCATTTTCAGGCCCTTGAAGACGCGGCTCGGGGTGGATGCGCCACCGATGGAGCCAGGCTTACGGTGGTTCTTGTGGGCACCGTGGGAAGCGCCAACGCCGTGGAAGCCGTGACGCTTCATAACACCGGCAAAGCCCTTACCCTTGGAGGTGCCGACGACGTCGATCTTCTGGCCGGCTTCGAAGATCTCAACAGAGAGCTCCTGGCCCAGCTCGTAGGATGCGGCGTCTGCGGTACGCAGTTCGACGACGTGGCGACGAGGAGTCACGCCAGCCTTTTCAAAGTGACCAGCCAGCGGCTTGGTGACCTTGCGGGGGTCGATCTGGCCGTAGCCGATCTGTACGGCGACGTAGCCATCTACCTCTGCGTTGCGCAGCTGGGTGATGACGTTCGAGTCAGCCTGGACAACAGTTACCGGGATGAGCTTGTTGTTCTCGTCCCAGACCTGGGTCATGCCGAGCTTCGTGCCCAGCAGGCCCTTTACGTTACGGGTTGCGGTCATAGTCTCTCAGCACCTCCCTAGAGCTTGATTTCGATGTTCACGTCGGCGGGCAGGTCGAGACGCATAAGCGAGTCAACAGCCTTCGGCGTGGGGTCGATGATGTCGATCAGACGCTTGTGAGTACGCATTTCGAAGTGCTCACGGCTGTCCTTGTACTTGTGAGGAGAGCGAATAACGCAGTAAACGTTCTTCTCCGTCGGCAGCGGCACCGGGCCGACTACCGTTGCGCCTGCGCGCGTGACCGTCTCAACGATCTTCCGCGCTGAAACATCAATGACCTCGTGGTCATATGACTTCAGCCGGATGCGGATTTTTTGTCCCGCCATGTCGCCTGACTCTCTTTCAGCTAGTGCTGCTCTAGTTAGGGCTGCTCTGTTTACTTACCTGTTGATGTGGCCGCCGAAGCGTTTGAGGATTTACCACCACACGCCGCACAAGCTGAATCCGGAGTAATCCGGGTTCCTCACCTTGTCGGCGCACCGACCCCCGCGGTCGGGCGTGTCGCGATTTCCACGCAAACTCGACCGCAATCATGGGGTTCAGGGTTATGTTTGGGCTTCAGCCTGGACCCTGACACCCGGCATTATCCGGATCGGGACACGAAGAAGCGCTTGAACAACTCATCCAGTATGGCGGAAATATGGTGTAAAGGCCAATCGACGCTGAGGAGCCATTGCCCGGCCCCCATCCGGTGAGGATGATGGGGTCATGAACGCCCAGGATTCAGGCTCCGTGGAAGATCTCGCCGCCCGACTCCGCCCGGGGTTCACGCTGGGTGTCGCGGCCGCAGCCTTCCAGATAGAAGGTTCGCTGACCGCTGATGGGCGGGGACCGTCCGGCTGGGATGCGTTCTGTGAAAAGCCTGGAGCAATAGTCGACGGCGGCTCCCCCACCGTGGCCTGCGATCACTATAACCGTTCGGACGAAGACATCGCCTTGATGCAGGAGCTCGGAGTCGACTCCTACCGTTTCTCACTCTCGTGGCCGCGCATCCAGCCCGGAGGCAAGGGCGCGGTCAACCAGCGGGGGTTGGACTTCTATGATCGCCTGATCGATAAACTCCTTGCCGCAGGCATCTCCCCCATGGCCACCTTGTACCACTGGGACACCCCGCTGGAGTTGGAACATGCCGGGGGGTGGATGAACAGGGACACAGCCGAACGCTTCGCTGTCTACTGCCAAGCCGCAGCCGAGCGCTTCGGGGATCGCGTTGAGCACTGGGTGACCATGAACGAGCCCGTGTCAGTCACCGTGCAGGGATACTCGTTGGGAGTGCACGCACCAGGCCGGCAGTTGCTGTTCGACTCACTGCCTGCCGCACATCATCAATTGCTGGGCCATGGAATGGCGGTCCAGGCCCTCCGAGGCGCAGGAGTGAAGGGGCAGATCGGCGTGTCCAACATGCACTGCCCCGTCGAACCAGCCAGCACCAGTCTCGTCGATCGATTGATGGCGCAGGCCCTGGACCTGATCCTCAACCGCATCTATGCCGATGCGATCCTGCTGGGCCAATACCCCAAGCCACCCCTGCCCATGAAACCGTGGTTCCGCTCGCTGGGTACAGTTCACGACGGCGACCTTGAACTGATCAGCCAACCGCTGGACTTCTATGGGCTCAACTACTACTACCCCGTGAAGGCCGCGGCAGGCCCCGGTCCGGCGGAGATACCCACCGGAAGGTCGCAGGAGATGACCAAGGTTCCATTCCATCTGGCCGCCTACCAGGAGTATGAGACCACCGGGTTCGGCTGGCCGGTTGCGCCTGAGTACCTGGCCCTGCTGCTACGCGAAATGAAGGACCGGTACGGTGATGCACTTCCTCCCATTTACATCACCGAAGGCGGAGCCAGCTTTCCCGAACCTGCCCACGTCGATGGACCTGTCCAGGACCACAACCGCATCACATACCTGGCTGAACATCTAGGCCACGCACTGACGGCAACCGGGCCTGGAGGCATAGCCGAGGATGTGGATCTTCGCGGATACTACGTCTGGACCTTGTTGGACAATTTCGAGTGGGCGGCGGGCTACTCGCAGCGATTCGGCCTGATCCATGTGGACTTCGAAACCTTGGAAAGGACGCCCAAGGATTCGTTCTACTGGTACCGGGCGCTGGGCCGTGCACGTCACCGTCACTTATAGGCCGCGGAAATTATCGTCATGTAGCCCGCCCGGGTTAACTCCCGCACTACGGAACGTTGCCCTACTTGTTTTTGTTGGCGCGCCGAATCCTCTTGGCGCGTTCAATCTCGGTCTTGAAGTTCTTTCGACCCCACAACACGCCGCCGCCGATAGCTGCAATGACTGCCAGGAAAATCAAAAATTCCATGGTGCGCTCCTCTCCGTAGACTGCAACATTATCGGATTCCGTCACGGGTCCGCGCAGGCGGGGCGTCACTCGGAGCTCCACCCTCTCCCGGTTCGCCTGTATTGCCTGGCGGCTTCCGGTTCAAGCGCCACACCGCCAGCACAATCAGGCCCAAAGCGACGAGGGCAAGCATCGCAAAGGCATAGGAGCGCAACGCCCACATGATGCTCAGCGCAACGGCAATGGCCCCCCACCAGACAAGCACCCGCTCCGCCAGCAGCAGGCCGGCGGCCAGTAGCAGGACATGTGCCACGAGTACGTACAGTTGCTGCGATGAAGTACCGCTGAAGATGGTCCCCACGGACGTCAGCGACAGAGCTCCGGCTGCAATGCACAGCCGAAGCAGGCCATCCGCCCGCTGCCCCTTCATGTAGCGCAGCCCTGCTATAACGGCGCCGGCTATCACGTACCACTGCGCGGCCCAGAACCAATCAGGCCTGGATGCGTCCACAAACAGGACCGCCCGTTGGAGGGCTGCGACAGAGACCAGTCCCGCAACCTCAGCGGCCACCCATTTACCGTGCGGAACCTCAGCCACCACCAGCACCCCGGTTGCGACCACCAGGATAAACCCGACCATGGATGTTTCGTCGCTTCCCAGTCCCACCGCCGCGGATGATGCAACAGCCAAGGCCGCGGCCGCAACCAGGGAGTTCCGCCGCCAGTCCTCGTCCCTCATTGCCGGTCCGCCAAAGGTCTTTAGCGAATAAAGGAGCACAGCGGTCCCGACTCCGCCAATGAGCCAAACAGCGTAATCGCTCCAGACGCCCGCAGGCAGGCCTTGCAGCAGCCCGTCGACGGCGGGAATCGCCCCTACCAGCACGGCTGGAGCGGCTGCCGCATAAAGAGCCGGCATTCGTTCAAAGTGTGAGGCTGAGAACAGAACACAAGCCAGGACCAACACGGAAAGTCCGGTCAGGGAGTAGGACACACCTAAGGTCAGAAGGCCGCCCGCAACCGTGAACGCGATGGCAGAGATGAGCCAGAACCACCGCTCTGTAACACCCTCGATTGCACCGGGAGGCGTCTTTTCCGGCCGGAACGCGGCCCTGGCTCCAATCATGGCGACAGCCAGTGCGAGCAAGACTACGGGTACTTGGGACTTGTCCAGCAGTGGTTGCTGCAGCCACGTCGATACAGGGAACGTGAGCGCGGGCCCGGCTGCGATGACTCCCGCTCCTATGGCCGCGACACCGAAGTATTGGGACCCGCGTGCACCGAGGACACGCCAGGCGACCGCAGCGGAAGCCGGGACCAAGGCCAACTGAAGCAACAGTACCCAGCGGCCACCGCCGTCGTAATCTCCTGCAAGCAAGTAGGCGAACGGCAGCAAGAGTTGGGCACCCAGGGTGAGCTGAACGGTTGCCTGTTGGAAGGCGACATCCACGCCACGCCTGCGCAGGACCAAGGTGAACACATGCTGCAACGCAAGCACCAGGGCCAGGCTGATGGACACCGCTGCGGGCGAGTCCGTGACATCACCGACCGTTACAGCGATCAAGGCGCCCGCAAGCACCCGGACGCCAAGCAGGTAACCACCCCGGATCAACCGGTCGCCTACCACGCCCATCATGAAACCGCTGTAGCTCGCGAAGATGGCAAGCAAGATTTCGACGTCCCGGATATTCCCCAGCCGAAGAGCCAGGAGGAGCACAAATGCCAAGGGAGCGAAGATCCACGCTGCGGAGTGACTTCGGAGAACCGAACTGACCAGGACGGCAGCGACGGCAGTTGTTACCGCGGCAACACCCGGCTGCCAGCTGTCCCTGACGCTCCAAGCTCCCCACGCGGTGGTGACAGTAAGGAAGGTGGTAGCCGCGGCCATGACGACAACCACAGCGCCGGCATCGAGCACGGAAGCACGGGGGTAACGGCGTCGGTTGCCGGCATTCAGGGGAAGGAACAACTGGAGCGCAGCAGCCATGACGAGTACAAGCCCAATCGCGGGAACTTCGCCTACGAGGCGAATGCTCCAGCCATCGCGCGTTGCATCTCCGTAGGCCGATGCCGCCAACACCGTGCCGGTTGCCCGGGCCAGCCACCAATAGCACTGCCTGTGGAAGGACGGGTGGATTCGAAGGGCCGTGACCACAAGGTAGGCAAGCAAAGCCAGCAGGACAGCATTTCCCAGCGTCCAGGACACGAATGATGCTGCCATGCCGCCAGCAAGAACCGCAGTTGCCGGAGCGATTACCTCAGCCACCGTTGGGCGCCACGCCACGGGTGCATCCGGCGCCCGATGAGTTCCCGGAAACATCAGGAGGCCCGAGACCAGGCCCGCCGACAAGAGGAGCAGAACAGCTGCGGCCACTACCGGGCGTCCGGCGCCGTCATCGAACACCGGGAGGACAAGGAGCCCAGCCGCGGCGGCACCGCCGAAGCCAGCCACAGACGCTTGCGGAGCCAACAGGCGGACTCCCCCTCGTTCAAGCCCGGCGCTCACAACTTGCTGCACAGCAGCCACGGCCACTAGCGCTATCAGGGAGTAAGCAGTCCTGTCCTGATTTCCGGTCATCATGCCTGCCACACCGGCGGGCACTGCCAGGGTGAGCGCGATCCGTCCCGCAAGAATCAAGTACCGGCGCGAAGAGACCGGCCCAACCGTTGCGCGCACGAACCAGTAAAGTGCCGCTGAAGCCAAGAGTGCCGCGACGGTCCATGCACCCAGCAGGCCTCCGAGCGCACCTCCCACCCCGAGCACCACGGCCGGGGCGAACTCCATGCCTTGGCCCAGTTTCCAACCAACCACCATGGCAGTCAGCATTGTCAGGGACAGCGGAACATAGTTGGGAAGGTCGAACGCCCCGAACTCCAGCACAACAGTGAGTACGGCCGCGGTG
The DNA here is from genome assembly GCF_059759005.1 of Paenarthrobacter sp. GQ52. Lineage (NCBI taxonomy): Bacteria > Bacillati > Actinomycetota > Actinomycetes > Micrococcales > Micrococcaceae > Paenarthrobacter > Paenarthrobacter sp. GQ52. The sequence goes on along the minus strand of NZ_JCAXEJ010000008.1, from coordinate 59,227 downwards.
ATCAATTGCAAGGCCAGACAGGAAATGGCGTCGTTCCACCAGAAGCGCGGCAACAACTTCCTGCCGCCGAAGGCAACTGCCAGGGACTGAACACTGAGGCAGACTATTGCTGCCAACATCACCGAGCTCACGTCACCGGTGATATCCCACACCACCCCGAGGACAGCCAGTGTCAGCGCAGCCCTGGCAGCATAAAGATGCTGCCTCCTGTACCGCGCCCGCGGCACGAAGAACATGACAGCGAAGTAGATGCCGCACATCAACATCACCCAGGCGTACTCCCCCTTCGACAAGAGATGCGGAGTGAAAGTCACGACAACGGCCACGAGGGGAACCAGGGAGGGGTGCAGCAGCATCAGCGGACGGACATACAACGGAGGAAGCCACTTGGGACGCAGCAAGGAAACAACAGTCAGGAGAATGGCCACGCCGATGAGTGCCGTGAAGTACCAGACCAAGGCGCCCCCAAGAACGGAGACACCGGACCACGCCGTTGAGACGACGAAACTCAGGGAAAGGAAGGCCAGGACTTTGTTGTCCAGTTTTACTGCTGTATATGCATAAACGGCCGTGCCCAGCAACGATGTGACCAGCCAGGCAGCAGGACCGTTGTGGAGAACGAAGTTGTACATGGCCAAGCCGGTGACGGGGATGAGTGCCAGGCCGGTTCCGACGAAGGCAACCGCAGCTGGTCGCAGGCGGGGAACCCGGGAATGGATCACCATGCCCGACACGTAGAACAAAGCAGTGATGAACCAAATACCCACGAAGCGGAAGAGTGCAGGAAGGCTCGTGCCCACGAACAAGGCCCCTGCAGCTACCAGCAGTAGGCTGGCCACGTAGAGGGTGACGTTGATGTTTTGCTGGTCACGCTTCGCCTTGCGGGCAGCGGCGGCTTCGGGAGTTTCCCGCACGACCGGCGGCTGCTGAGCAAGGAAAGCCGCCCGCGACTGAGGGACAGGTTGCCGTGGCATGGCCTGCTGCGGAACGGCCTGCCGCGATGAATACGGGGCTGCCGGGCCTACGGGCTGCGGGCTAGGCGGCTGGAAATACTCCGCTTGGTTCGGCAAGGGGTGCCGGACAGCTGGTGCTGGCATGGAGGGCTGGGCCGGCAACCCCGTGGACGACTGCGTGTACAGCGGAGCCACTGGCGGGCTCACAGGGGAAGGAGGGACTGTCATGGTCGAGGGTCCGTCCTTACCCTGGCCCCTGGCCTCAGCATCCCGCCAACCGGCCAGGTGGCCGGCGAGGTAGCCCGCTTGATAGGCGGCTTGGTCCGGCGTGGAAAAAGCATCGGACGAAGTCCCTCGGCGCCCCATAGCCAAACCGACCGCAAAGCCAACCCCGCCAACGACGACGATGAGCAGCAGTATGAGGAATGCAGTCATGGAAGCTCCTAGGTTGCGCCGGACGCAGCAGCTGGCCTGCCTTTATCCATTCGATAGAGTAACTATAGCAAAAAGAACCCCACCGCCGTAGCGGTGGGGTTCTCTTAGCTAACTACCGGCTGGGCCGGAGTGTCACCGATCTACAAGTAGAGACTACTTGATGATGCTGGTTACACGTCCCGAACCAACGGTGCGGCCGCCTTCGCGGATAGCGAAGCCGAGGCCCTCTTCCATAGCGATCGGCTGGATGAGCGCAACGGTCATCTCAGTGTTGTCGCCAGGCATAACCATTTCCGTGCCTTCCGGCAGGGTGATAACGCCGGTTACGTCCGTGGTACGGAAGTAGAACTGCGGGCGGTAGTTGGAGTAGAACGGGTTGTGACGTCCGCCTTCGTCCTTGGAAAGGATGTAGACGTTAGCCTCGAAGTCGGTGTGCGGGGTGATGGAACCCGGCTTGACGACAACCTGGCCACGCTCGACATCGTCGCGCTTCAGACCGCGGAGCAGGAGGCCACAGTTCTCGCCGGCCCATGCTTCGTCGAGCTGCTTGTGGAACATCTCGATACCGGTAACCGTGGTCTTCTGGATCGGGCGGATGCCGACGATCTCAACCTCGGAGTTGATGGCGAGGGTTCCACGCTCGGCGCGGCCCGTAACAACGGTGCCACGACCGGTGATCGTGAAGACGTCTTCGATCGGCATCAGGAACGGCTTGTCGCGGTCACGTACGGGGTCCGGAACGGACTCGTCGACAGCTGCCATCAGGTCCTGGACGGACTTGACCCAAACCGGGTCGCCTTCCAGAGCCTTGAGACCGGAAACGCGAACAACCGGAGCCTCATCGCCATCGAAGCCCTGCGAGCTCAGGAGCTCACGAACTTCCATTTCGACGAGGTCGAGGAGTTCTTCGTCATCAACCATGTCGGACTTGTTCAGTGCGACCAGCAGGTAGGGAACACCAACCTGGCGGGCGAGCAGAACGTGCTCACGGGTCTGAGCCATCGGACCATCGGTTGCAGCAACCACGAGGATTGCGCCGTCCATCTGGGCAGCACCGGTGATCATGTTCTTGATGTAGTCAGCGTGACCCGGGGCGTCTACGTGTGCGTAGTGGCGCTTCTCGGTCTGGTACTCCACGTGGGAGATGTTGATGGTAATACCGCGCTGGCGCTCTTCCGGAGCAGAGTCGATCGACGCGAAGTCGCGCTGCTCGTTGAGATCCGGGTACTGGTCGTACAGCACCTTGGAAATGGCGGCAGTCAGCGTCGTCTTACCGTGGTCAACGTGACCAATGGTGCCGATGTTGACGTGCGGCTTAGTCCGCTCGAACTTTGCCTTTGCCACAGGTTCCTCCTAGAACGATTTCAAGTGAAGTGCTCCTCGGCCGCGCTTTTCGCGGCAGAAACTTTAGCAAGTCTACTTGGGGGCTTGGTTTTGGTGAAATTGCAGATTCAGGAACCAATGGTAGTTCCTCGAGCCTGTTTGCGCAGGTGCCGGGCCGCGGCTGTCGCCGCAGCCCCGCCTCAAGCGCTCAGATGCCTTCCCGATACCGGAATTGCATCCGTTACCGGGAGATTACTCGCCGCGGGTTTTCTGGATGATCTCGTCGGCTACTGCCTTGGGGACCTCCGCGTAGCTGTTGAACGTCATGGAGTACACAGCGCGACCCTGGGTCTTGGACCGCAAGTCACCGATGTAGCCGAACATGCCGGACAGCGGAACGTGTGCACGGATAACCTTCACACCTGCTGCGTCTTCCATGGACTGCATCTGGCCACGACGGGCGTTCAGGTCACCAATAACATCACCCATGTATTCCTCAGGTGTGCGGACCTCAACATCCATCAGCGGTTCAAGCAGAACAGGGTTCGCCTTGCGTGCAGCTTCCTTGAAAGCCATACGCCCGGCGATCTTGAACGCCATTTCCGAGGAGTCAACGTCGTGGGACGCGCCATCAATCAGCGTGGCCTTGATGCCGACAACCGGGTAACCGGCCAGGACGCCGTCGTTCAGTGCATCCTGGATACCAGCGTCAACGGACGGGATGTATTCGCGCGGAACGCGGCCACCAGTGACCTTGTTTTCGAACGAGTACAGCTCGCCGGAAGCGGTGTCCATGGGCTCGATCGCAATCTGGATCTTTGCGAACTGACCCGAACCACCGGTCTGCTTCTTGTGCGTGTAGTCAAGGCGCTCAACGGCGCGCTTGATGGTTTCGCGGTAAGCAACCTGCGGCTTGCCAACGTTTGCCTCGACCTTGAATTCGCGGCGCATGCGGTCCACCAGGATATCCAGGTGAAGCTCGCCCATGCCGGCGATGATGGTCTGGCCCGTGTCTTCGTTGAGGGAGACCTGGAAGGTCGGGTCCTCAGCGGAGAGCTTCTGGATGGCCGTGGAGAGCTTCTCCTGGTCACCCTTGGTGTTGGGCTCGATGGCAACCGAGATCACGGGCTCCGGGAAGCTCATGGACTCGAGGACGATCTGGTTGTTGGCATCGCACAGGGTGTCGCCCGTGGTGGTGTCCTTCAGACCGATGGCTGCGTAGATGTGGCCGGCGGTAGCGCCCTCGACAGGCATTTCCTTGTTGGCGTGCATCTGGAACAGCTTGCCGATGCGTTCCTTCTTGCCCTTGGTGGAGTTAACCACCTGGGCGCCTGCCTCGACGTGACCGGAGTACACGCGGACGAAGGTCAGCTGACCGAAGAACGGGTGCGCGGCAATCTTGAAGGCGAGGGCCGAGAACGGCTCGTCTGCAGACGGCTTGCGGGTGAGTTCCTTCTCTTCGTCGCGGGGATCGTGACCGATCATCGGCGGGACGTCGAGCGGGTTCGGCAGGAAGTCAACAACAGCGTCAAGCATCGGCTGGACACCGCGGTTCTTGAAGGCAGAACCACAGAAGACCGGGTAGAGCTCAGAGTTGATGGTCATCTTGCGGATGCCGGCTTTGATCTCTTCGAGGGTGAGTTCTTCACCTTCGAGGTACTTCTCCATGAGCTCTTCGGAAGCCTCGGCCACAGTCTCAACGAGCTGTGCACGGTACTCTTCGGCCTTCGCCTGGAGGTCCGCCGGGATTTCCTGCACTTCGTAGGAAGCGCCCATGGTGACGTCACCCTTAGCGTCGCCAGGCCAAACCAGGGCGCGCATTTCGAGGAGGTCAACAACACCGATGAAGTCGTTCTCAGCACCAATGGGCAGCTGCATGACCAGCGGCTTGGCACCAAGGCGGGAGATGATGGTGTCTACGGTGAAGTAGAAGTCAGCGCCCAGCTTGTCCATCTTGTTGACGAAGCAGATACGCGGAACGTTGTACTTGTCAGCCTGGCGCCAAACAGTCTCGGACTGCGGCTCCACGCCTTCCTTGCCATCGAACACTGCGACTGCACCGTCGAGGACGCGCAAGGAGCGCTCAACCTCAACCGTGAAGTCAACGTGGCCCGGGGTGTCAATGATGTTGATCTGGTTCTTGTCCCAGAAGCAAGTCACGGCGGCAGACGTGATGGTGATGCCGCGTTCCTTTTCCTGTTCCATCCAGTCAGTCGTCGAAGCGCCGTCGTGCGTCTCGCCGATCTTGTGGTTCACACCCGTGTAGAACAGGATGCGCTCGGTAGTGGTGGTCTTGCCGGCATCGATGTGGGCCATGATGCCGATGTTGCGGACCTTATTAAGGTCGGTAAGCACGTCCTGTGCCACGGGGTCTCCCTTTCGGATGGACTACACGTTCGCCGCCGGCTCAGTGAGCCGGCGGCGTCCGGAAAGTTTTTACCAGCGGTAGTGTGCGAAGGCCTTGTTGGACTCGGCCATCTTGTGGGTGTCTTCGCGACGCTTCACAGCGGCACCAAGACCATTGGAGGCATCCAGGATTTCGTTCTGGAGGCGCTCGGTCATGGTCTTCTCACGGCGGGCCTTGGAGTAGCCCACGAGCCAACGCAGAGCGAGGGCGGTGGAGCGACCCGGCTTGACCTCAACCGGAACCTGGTAGGTAGCGCCACCAACACGGCGTGAACGCACCTCGAGGGAAGGCTTGACGTTGTCCATGGCCTTCTTGAGAGCGGCAACGGGGTCGCCGCCGGACTTGGCACGTGCACCTTCGAGTGCGCCGTAAACGATGCGCTCTGCGGTGGACTTCTTGCCGTCGACAAGAACCTTGTTGATCAGCTGCGTGACCAACGGGGAGCCGTAAACGGGATCGGAAACTAGCGGCCGCTTCGGGGCCGGACCCTTGCGAGGCATATTACTTCTTCTCCATCTTTGCGCCGTAACGGCTGCGAGCCTGCTTGCGGTTCTTTACACCCTGGGTGTCGAGTGCGCCGCGGACGATCTTGTAGCGGACACCCGGAAGGTCCTTAACACGACCACCACGAACGAGCACGATGGAGTGCTCCTGGAGGTTGTGGCCAACACCGGGGATGTAGGCGGTAACTTCTACGCCGCCGTTGAGACGCACACGTGCCACCTTACGGAGAGCCGAGTTCGGCTTCTTGGGGGTGGTGGTGTAAACGCGGGTGCAAACACCGCGGCGCATCGGGCTGCCCTTCAGCGCGGGAGCCTTGGTCTTGGAGACCTTCGGCGTGCGGCCCTTGCGGACCAGCTGGTTAATCGTAGGCACTTTCGTGTTCTCCGTTGTTTGATCTCTGCCCCCACACACAGGCGCCAGCCGGTGTAAACGTGGGAACTTTGGCGTTGCTCGTGCAGCCGGCCGAAACTCCGGTAGGCGTGCAAAAGTGCGGCATTCGTTGCGCATGTTGCCCGCAACCCGGAAACAGGCTCCACCCAGCACCATGAGAACAAAACCAAAATGATGCTGCGGCGGCCTTCATCCACTGCCACACAGAACAATTACCAAAAGTCTAGCACGGCTTGATCTGGCGCCTTAATCGGGTGTATGGAGGACGACGGCGCAGGCCGGCTGCCGCCGTCGTCCTCCGCTCCCCCGGCTCGCCGGGCAAAAGCCGCCGTTAACGGGTCCGGCCCCGCACTCACTGAGTACGGGGCCGAACCTTACAGCGTCAACTTTGCGGTGACGGCGTGAGCCGGTTTAGCGGAAGTCGTTGCCGAGGTCGTAGTCATCCAGCGGGATGGCGTGGAACTCGGGAGCGCCGTCGCCACCCAGGGCGTCATAGGAGAAGTCGGTGAAAGCGCTGGGGCCCGTGAACAGGCTTGCCTTCGCTTCTTCCGTCGGCTCCACAGTGACCTCTGTGTAGCGGGGCAGACCCGTACCAGCCGGGATGAGCTTACCGATGATGACGTTTTCCTTGAGGCCGAGCAGAGGATCGCTCTTACCTTCCATGGCCGCCTGCGTCAGGACGCGGGTGGTTTCCTGGAAGGAAGCTGCCGACAGCCAGGACTCGGTAGCCAAGGAAGCCTTGGTGATACCCATGAGTTCCGGACGGCCCGAAGCCGGGGCCTTGCCCTCGGACACGACGCGGCGGTTCTCGTCCTCGAAGCGGGCGCGCTCTGCAAGCTCACCGGGGAGCAGGTCGGAGTCGCCGGATTCGATGACGGTCACGCGGCGCAGCATCTGGCGGACGATAACCTCGACGTGCTTGTCGTGGATACCAATACCCTGGCTGCGGTAAACGCCCTGAACCTCGTCCACAAGGAACTTCTGTGCGGCACGGGGGCCCATGATGCGCAGAACCTGCTTCGGGTCCACCGGACCGTTGATCAGCTTCTGGCCGACGCTGACGTGCTCGCCATCCTCAATGAGGAGACGTGAACGGCGCAGCACCGGGTAGGCAATCTCTTCGGAACCATCGTCCGGAGTGATGACCAGGCGCATCTGGCGCTCGGACTCTTCGATGGTGATGCGGCCGGCTGCTTCAGCAATCGGTGCAACACCCTTCGGAGTACGGGCTTCGAAGAGCTCCTGGATACGGGGCAGACCCTGGGTGATGTCGTCGCCACCACCGGCGGAAACAGCACCACCGGTGTGGAACGTACGCATCGTCAGCTGGGTACCCGGCTCACCGATGGACTGTGCGGCAATAATGCCCACGGCCTCGCCGATGTCCACGGTCTTGCCAGTGGCCAGCGAACGGCCGTAGCAAAGTGCACAGGTGCCGACCTTGGACTCACAAGTGAGCACGGAGCGGACCTTGACCTCGGTGATGCCTGCAGCCAGCAGCTGGTCGATGACGACGTCGCCGCAGTCGGTGCCGCCGGCAGCCAGGACGTTGCCCTGGGCATCGACGACGTCGACGGCCAGCGTACGGGCGTAGGCGCTGTTCTCGACGTTCTCGTCCAGGACGAGCTCACCGTTGGAATCCGGCACGGCGATCGGGGTGACCAGACCGCGTTCGGTACCACAGTCCTCTTCGCGGACAATGACGTCCTGCGAAACGTCCACCAGACGACGGGTCAGGTAACCCGAGTTGGCGGTACGGAGAGCGGTATCGGCCAGACCCTTACGGGCACCGTGCGTGGCGATGAAGTATTCCAGAACCGACAGGCCCTCGCGGTAGGAGGACTTGATCGGGCGAGGAATGATCTCACCCTTCGGGTTGGCCACAAGACCACGGATACCCGCGATCTGGCGGACCTGCATCCAGTTACCACGTGCACCGGAGGACACCATGCGGTTGATGGTGTTCATCGGGGACAGGCTGTCACGCATCGCCTGGGCGATTTCGTTGGTTGCCTTGTTCCAGATTTCGATCAGTTCCTGGCGACGCTCGTCGTCGTCGATCAGGCCCTTGTCGTACTGGCCCTGGATCTTGGCAGCCATGTTCTCGTAACCGGCCAGAATGGCAGGCTTGGAGGTAGGCACCTCGATGTCGGAGATGGCAACCGTGACACCCGAACGGGTGGCCCAGTAGAAACCGGCATCCTTCAGGTTATCCAGCGTTGCCGCCGTAACAACCTTCGGGTAGCGCTCGGCGAGGTCATTGACGATCCGGGACAGTTCGCCCTTATCCGCAACAGCCTCAACCCACGGGTAATCCTCGGGCAGCGTCTGGTTGAAGATGACCTGGCCCAGGGAGGTTTCAACGAGCGCCGGCTGACCGGGCTCCCAACCTTCCGGAGCTTCCCATCCTGCGTAAGGCACAAAGTCGTCCAGACGGATCTTCACCTGGGAGTTCAGGTGCAGGTCACGGGCGTCGTACGCCATGATGGCTTCCGACACCGAGGAGAAGATGCGGCCTTCGCCGGCGGAGCCGACGCGCTTGGTGGTCAGGTGGTACAGGCCGATGATCATATCCTGCGAAGGAAGGGTCACCGGACGGCCATCGGACGGCTTCAGGATGTTATTCGAGGACAGCATCAGGATGCGGGCTTCGGCCTGCGCTTCCGGGCTCAGCGGCAGGTGTACTGCCATCTGGTCGCCGTCGAAGTCAGCGTTGAAGGCGCCACAAACCAGCGGGTGAAGCTGGATTGCCTTGCCCTCCACAAGCTGCGGCTCGAAGGCCTGGATGCCGAGGCGGTGCAGGGTAGGTGCACGGTTGAGCAGCACCGGGTGTTCGGTGATGATCTCTTCCAGCACGTCCCAAACCTGCGGACGGTAACGCTCGACCATGCGCTTTGCCGACTTGATGTTCTGTGCGTGGTTGAGGTCAACCAGGCGCTTCATCACGAACGGCTTGAAGAGCTCCAGGGCCATCTGCTTAGGCAGACCACACTGGTGCAGCTTCAGCTGCGGGCCGACGACGATCACCGAACGGCCGGAGTAGTCAACGCGCTTGCCGAGGAGGTTCTGGCGGAAACGACCCTGCTTGCCCTTGAGCATGTCGCTCAGGGACTTCAGCGGACGGTTGCCCGGACCCGTAACGGGGCGGCCACGACGACCGTTGTCGAAGAGGCTGTCAACAGCTTCCTGAAGCATGCGCTTCTCGTTGTTGACGATGATCTCCGGAGCGCCGAGGTCAAGCAGTCGCTTGAGTCGGTTGTTGCGGTTGATCACACGGCGGTAGAGGTCGTTGAGGTCGGAGGTCGCGAAGCGGCCACCGTCCAACTGGACCATCGGGCGCAATTCCGGCGGGATCACCGGAACGGCGTCGAGAACCATGCCGAGCGGGCTGTTGTTGGTGGTCAGGAACGCGTTGACAACCTTCAGGCGCTTCAGGGCACGCGTCTTGCGCTGGCCCTTGCCGTTCTGGATGGTGTCGCGCAGTGACTCAGCTTCAGCCTGCATGTCAAAGGTCTCGAGGCGCTTCTTGATGGCCTCGGCACCCATGGAGCCTTCGAAGTACAGCCCGTAACGGTCGCGCAGTTCGCGGTAGAGGCCTTCGTCACCTTCAAGGTCAGCGACCTTGAGGTTCTTGAAGCGATCCCAAACCTGCTCAAGGCGCTCGATATCGGCGTCGGCACGCTTGCGGACGTTCGCCATCTGGCGGTCAGCAGAGTCGCGGGCCTTCTTCTTGTCGGCAGCCTTGGCGCCTTCTCCTTCAAGACGGGCAAGCTCGTCTTCAAGGTCGCGGGCGATCGTGGCGATGTCGCTGTCGCGGTTGTCCACCATCTGCTTCTTCTCGAGGTCGTGCTCGACCTGGAGGTTCGGCAGTTCAGCGTGACGGCTTTCGGTGTCAACGCTGGTGATCATGTAGGCAGCGAAGTAGATGACCTTTTCAAGGTCCTTCGGTGCCAGGTCCAAAAGGTAGCCCAAGCGCGAGGGAACGCCCTTGAAGTACCAGATGTGGGTTACAGGCGCGGCCAGCTCGATGTGGCCCATGCGCTCACGACGCACCTTGGCGCGGGTGACTTCAACGCCACAACGCTCGCAGATGATGCCCTTGAAGCGGACGCGCTTGTACTTACCGCAGTAGCATTCCCAGTCGCGGGACGGGCCGAAGATCTTCTCGCAGAAGAGGCCGTCCTTCTCGGGCTTGAGCGTGCGGTAGTTGATGGTTTCCGGCTTCTTGACCTCACCGTAAGACCATCCGCGGATGTCTTCCGCGGTGGCGAGGCCGATCTGCATGAGGCCGAAGGAGGATTCGCTGGACATATGGTCCCTGTTCTCTCTTGTTCTCTAAATTCTGAAGTCTTGGTTACGGGAAGAGGGAGTTGTTCCGACGGACAGTTGTGAGGCTGCCCGCCGGAACAGCTGCTAGACCTCTTCTACGGAACTGGGCTCTGCGCGAGACAGATCGATGCCCAGTTCTTCCGCAGCCGTGAAGACTGCGTCATCAGAGTCACGCATTTCGATCGTGGTTCCGTCGGTGGAAAGAACTTCCACGTTCAGGCACAACGACTGCATTTCCTTGATCAAGACCTTGAAGGACTCGGGAACGCCAGGCTCAGGGATGTTCTCGCCCTTGACGATGGCTTCGTAGACCTTCACACGACCATGGATGTCATCCGACTTGATCGTGAGGAGTTCCTGAAGGGTGTAAGCGGCACCGTAAGCTTCGAGCGCCCACACTTCCATTTCACCGAAGCGCTGGCCACCGAACTGAGCCTTACCACCCAGCGGCTGCTGCGTGATCATGGAGTACGGGCCGGTGGAACGCGCGTGGATCTTGTCGTCCACCAGGTGGTGGAGCTTCAGGATGTACATGTAACCGACGGAGATCGGATCCGGGAACGGCTCGCCGGAGCGGCCGTCGAACAGACGGGTCTTACCGGAGGAGTCGATCAGGCGGTCGCCATCGCGGGTCACGTTGGTGGAGTCAAGCAGGCCCGTGATTTCTTCTTCGCGGGCGCCATCGAACACCGGGGTGGCAACGGTGGTCTGGCCGGTTTCACGGGGCAGGTTCGGGAGGTTCTTGACCCACTCCGGCTCGCCTTCGATCTTCCAACCGGTCTTGGCAACCCAACCGAGGTGGGTTTCCAAAACCTGGCCAACGTTCATTCGACCCGGAACACCCAGCGGGTTCAGGACGATGTCCACCGGGGTACCGTCTGCAAGGAAGGGCATGTCCTCGATCGGAAGGATCTTGGAGATAACACCCTTGTTGCCGTGACGGCCGGCGAGCTTGTCGCCGTCGGTGATCTTGCGCTTGGCTGCGACGTAGACGCGGACCAGCTGGTTCACGCCCGGAGGCAGTTCGTCGTCGTTGTCACGGTCGAAGACGCGCACGCCGATGACCGTACCGGACTCGCCGTGGGGCACCTTCAGGGAGGTGTCGCGGACTTCGCGGGACTTCTCACCGAAGATTGCGCGGAGGAGGCGCTCTTCCGGGGTCAGTTCGGTTTCACCCTTAGGGGTGACCTTTCCGACCAGGATGTCGCCGGCTTCAACCTCGGCACCGATGTGGATGATGCCACGCTCGTCCAGGCCTGCAAGGACTTCCTCGGACACGTTGGGGATATCACGAGTGATTTCCTCGGCACCAAGCTTGGTGTCGCGGGCGTCAATTTCGTGTTCCTCGATGTGGATGGAGGAGAGTACATCCTCAGCAACAATGCGCTGGGAGAGGATGATGGCGTCCTCGAAGTTGTGGCCCTCCCATGACATGAATGCCACGAGCAGGTTCTTACCAAGGGCGAGCTCGCCCTGGTCCGTTGCGGGACCATCTGCGATGATGCCGCCAACTTCCAGGCGCTGGCCTTCGCTGACCAATACGCGGTGGTTGTAGCAGTTGCCCTGGTTGGAACGGGCGAACTTGTTGATGCGGTAGTTGGTCTCGGTACCGTCGTCGTTGATCATGACAACCAGCTCGGCGGAAACCTCTGTGACCACACCTGCCTTCTTCGCGATGACAACGTCACCGGCGTCGACGGCTGCTGCGCGCTCCATGCCGGTGCCCACGAAAGGAGCCTCGGAACGGACCAGCGGCACGGCCTGGCGCTGCATGTTGGCACCCATGAGTGCACGGTTGGCATCGTCATGCTCAAGGAACGGGATCAGGGCAGTTGCCACGGACACCATCTGGCGCGGGGAAACGTCCATGAACTGAACGTCGGCAGCGGGAACCAGGACAGGCTCGCCTCCACCACCACGGGCACGGACAAGAACGGTCTCTTCCGAGAACTTCTTGTCAGCATCCAGCGGAGCGTTGGCCTGTGCGATCAGGACCTCGGCTTCGTCGTCGGCCGTCAGGTACTGGACTTCGTCGGACACGACGCCCTCGGAAACCAAGCGGTACGGCGTCTCGATGAAGCCGAACGGGTTGATGCGGCCGTAGGATGCCAACGAACCAATCAGACCAATGTTCGGGCCTTCAGGAGTTTCGATGGGGCACATACGTCCGTAGTGGGACGGGTGAACGTCTCGAACTTCCATGCCTGCACGGTCACGGGACAGACCACCCGGGCCAAGCGCGGACAAGCGGCGCTTGTGGGTCAGACCCGAGAGCGGGTTGTTCTGGTCCATGAACTGCGACAGCTGCGAAGTTCCGAAGAACTCCTTGATGGCTGCCACGACGGGACGGATGTTGATCAGTGTCTGCGGCGTGATGGCCTCGACGTCCTGCGTGGTCATGCGTTCGCGGACGACGCGTTCCATGCGGGAGAGGCCGGTGCGGACCTGGTTCTCGATCAGTTCGCCTACGGCGCGGATGCGACGGTTGCCGAAGTGGTCGATGTCATCGACGTCGACGCGAAGCTCGTGGTCTTCGCCGTCGCGCTTGCCCATGAGGGTCTTCTCGCCGGCGTGAAGCGCAACGAGGAACTTGATCATGGCAACGATGTCTTCAACGTGCAGGACCGATGCTTCCTTGTCACCAAGGGAGCGGTCGATGCCGAGCTTGCGGTTGATCTTGTAACGGCCAACCTTGGCAAGATCGTAGCGCTTGGCGTTGAAGTACAGGTTGTCCAGCAGGGACTGGGCAGCCTCAACTGTGGGCGGCTCGCCTGGACGCAGCTTGCGGTAGATGTCCAAAAGCGCGTCTTCGCGGGTCTCAGTGGCGTCCTTCTCCAGCGTTGCACGCATGGAGTCGTACTGGCCGAACTCTTCCAGGATCTGGCCTTCGGTCCAGCCAAGGGCCTTCAGGAGAACCGTGACCGACTGCTTGCGCTTGCGGTCGAGGCGAACGCCGACCTGATCGCGCTTGTCGATTTCGAGTTCGAACCATGCGCCACGCGACGGGATGATCTTCGCAGTGAAGATGTCCTTGTCACTGGTCTTGTCAGCGGTGCGCTCAAAGTAGGCGCCCGGCGAACGGACCAGCTGGGAGACAACGACACGCTCGGTGCCGTTGACGACGAACGTTCCCTTTTCAGTCATGAGGGGGAAGTCGCCCATGAACACGGTCTGCTGCTTGATTTCGCCCGTGTTGTTGTTCATGAACTCGGCCTTGACGTACAGCGGGGCCGAGTAGGTGGCGTCACGGTCTTTACATTCGGCCATGGTGTACTTCGGGTCAGCGAACTCCGGCTCGGAGAAGCTCAGGGACATAGTGCCCTGGAAGTCCTCGATGGGGGAGATCTCTTCGAAGATGTCGGCAAGTCCGGAGGTGGTGGCGACGCTGAGGTCGCCCTCCTCGACAGCCTTCGCTACCCGCGCCTGCCAGCGTTCGTTTCCGACCAGCCAGTCAAAGCTGTCTGTCTGCAGGGCGAGAAGATTCGGAACATCAAGTGGTTCGTGAATCTTTGCGAATGAGAGGCGGCGGGTGGCACCATCGGTGCTTGCCGTGTTAGCGGTTTCGTTATTAGAGGTGCTCGAGGCGACCAAGAGGGATCCTTCCACAGACCTTCAGGCGTTTTCAGATCTCCCCCGTTTGCATCCTGCAGAGTGCTCCGCAGGATACTTTTTCCGGTTCCGCTATATGACCCGGACCCAGTCCGCTTATGACAGTGCACGTTTCGGAACGGCACGTCAATGACGCAGCTGAGAGGTAAAGCCCACCGCTATATGAAGGCTGAAGGTTAACAGGGAAGACGCAAATATCTACGATACGGCAAAGCAGCCTTTCTGTCTACCCCAGATCGGCCGTGATTGCAAGCACGGTTGCTGCAGGCACCAATGCCGGGCACGTACTTGAGGAAGCCGACAAGGAATGGGAGGAACGGCACAATTGTTGAAGAGATTGGCTGGCGCGCGCTCCGCGATAGCCTTGCTACACCACTCCCGGATCGGAAGAGAGACCATGACCAACTCCGCTGACGACAATGACGTTGTCATCCTTGCTGCTTCCCGCACACCACAGGGTCGGCTCAACGGGCAATTGGCGGGCTTCACCGCCGTCGACCTCGGCGCTCATGCCATAACCGCCGCGCTGGCGGCCAGCGGTGTCAAAGCCGAACAGGTGGACGCTGTCATCATGGGCCAGGTTCTTCAGGCCGGTGCAGGCCAGAATCCGGCCCGGCAGAGCGCAATCGCCGCAGGTGTCGGCTGGAACATCCCTGCCGTCACCATCAACAAGGTGTGCCTATCCGGCCTCACAGCCGTCATTGATGCCGCACGCATGATCCGCAGCGGCGATGCCACAGTGGTAGTTGCCGGAGGCCAGGAATCCATGACCCGGGCGCCACACCTCCTTCCGGGATCCCGGCAGGGGTGGACGTACGGAGCCATCCAGGCGCTGGACGTCGCCGCCCATGACGGCCTCACCGATGCTTTCGACGGACAGTCCATGGGCTTGTCCACGGAAACGAAGAACGTCACGCTCGGCATCGATCGCAAGGCCCAGGATGAAGTTGCGGCGGCCTCTCACCAGCGGGCTGCCGCCGCCATCGCGGCCGGAACTTTCGACGTCGAAATCGCTCCGGTAAGCGTCAAGCAGCGCAAGGGCGATCCGCTGGTGCTCACCACGGATGAGGGCATCCGCCCCAACACCACAGTGGAGACGCTGGCACCGCTCAAGGCTGCGTTCGCCACCGACGGCACCATCACGGCCGGCAACTCCTCTCCCCTGTCCGACGGCGCCTCCGCACTGGTACTGACCAGTCGCCGCTTCGCCAAGGACAACGGGCTGGACTACCTGGCTGTGGTGGGTAAGCCCGGGCAGGTTGCAGGACCTGACAACTCGCTCCATTCACAGCCTTCGAACGCCATAGCGCAGGCATTGAAGCGCGCCGGTTGGACGGCGGAGGACCTGGACTTCATCGAAATCAATGAGGCTTTCGGTTCCGTGGCCGTCCAGTCCCTCAAGGACCTCCGCTATCCCTTGGAGAAGTGCAACATCCATGGCGGCGCCATTGCCTTGGGCCACCCCATCGGGGCATCCGGAGCACGGCTCGCGCTGCATGCCGCACACGAGCTCAAGCGCAGGGGAACCGGAAAAGCGGCTGTCTCCTTGTGCGGAGGCGGAGGCCAGGGTGAAGCCCTCCTCCTTTACCGCGACTGATGACTGACGCAGTGCCTGTGCCCGGGATGGACGGTGCCGAACGATTCCTGTCAGACGCCGCCGCGCGCGGACTGGACGTCGACGTCGTCGAGCGTCCAGCTGCCCGCAGTTTGGAAGAGGCTGCCGACATCCTGGGCATCAGGCCCGCGGACATTGTGAAGTCGTTGGTGGTCAAACACCGCGACGGCAGTTTCCTCTTCGCACTCATTCCCGGGGACCGCCAGATCTCCTGGCCCAAGCTGCGAGCCTTGGTAGGCGTCAATAAGCTCTCGCTCCCCCACGCCGACGTCGCCTTGGCCGCCACCGGCTACGAGCGTGGAACCATCACTCCGCTGGGCAGCACCACACCGTGGCCTGTTTATGCCGACGCCACCATTGCCGGGCGACGTATCTCGATGGGTGCCGGGGCGCATGGCCGGAGTGCTTTCGTGGACGCGGACGCACTCACCGCAGCACTGGGCGCGGTAGTAGCGGACATCAGCGAACCCAACTAAGTCGCAGCTGAGCGCGTTTTGAGAGCCCAAAACGCGCTTAACTGCTACCTACTTGGGTGCCCGAAACCTTGGGTGCGTTAACGCAGGAAGCCCCGCCCGGCGAACCGGACGGGGCTTCCACAAGCAAGACGAGTTACTTGAGGGTAACCGTTGCGCCAGCTTCTTCGAGCTGAGCCTTTGCCTTCTCGGCAGCTTCCTTGGTGGCGCCTTCGAGAACAGCCTTCGGTGCGCTGTCAACCAGGTCCTTGGCTTCCTTGAGGCCGAGGGAGGTGATGGCGCGAACTTCCTTGATCACTGCGATCTTCTTGTCGCCAGCAGCTTCGAGAACGACGTCGAATTCGGTCTTCTCTTCAGCAGCTTCAGCAGCACCGCCGGCAGCGGGGCCAGCAACTGCAACAGCAGCAGCCGTAACTTCGAAGGTCTCTTCGAAGAGCTTGACGAACTCGGAGAGCTCGATGATGGTCAGTTCCTTGAAAGCTTCAATGAGCTCTTCGTTGCTGAGCTTCGCCATGGTGGCGTCCTTCCATTAGTTGGTGCAGATCCGGGCTAAGCCTGTCCATGCACCAGAGTTTGATTGAGGGGAGAACTTAGTTCTCTTCGGTTGCAGCTTCAGCGGCTTCGGCCGGAGCCGCAACCTCTTCAGCAGCAGCCTCTTCAGCGGCCGGGGCTTCTTCAGCGGCCGGTGCAGATGCGCCGCCCTCTTCTTCAAGCTTGAGGCGCAGGGCGTCGATGATGCGTGCAGCAGCGGATGCGGGAGCCTTGAGGACACCAGCAACACGTGCAAGCTGCAGCTCGCGGGACTCGAGGGCTGCCAGTGCGGCAACTCCTGCTGCGTCCAATGCCTTGCCTTCGAAGACGCCGGTCTTGATAACCAGCTGCTTGTTGGCCTTGGCAAAGTCCGTCAGGCTCTTGGCAGCAGCAACAGCGTCACCCTTGATGAAGGCGATTGCAGTAGGGCCGGCGAGCTGATCGTTGAATGCTTCAACTCCAGCTTCCTTGGCTGCAATGGCACTCAGGGTGTTCTTGACGACCGAGAACTTGGTGTCCTGGCCGAGCGCAACACGCAGTTCCTTGAGCTGTGCAACAGTGAGCCCGCGGTATTCGGTCAGGACAGCCGCGTTCGATTCCTTGAAATCGTTGGTGATCTCTGCAACTGCTGAGATCTTGCTAGGCGTTGTCATAACCCTCCTTCCGGGGAATAAAGCCGGTCTTCCGGGTCCCCGCTCACGAGAGCTAAAACTAAAAACGCCCCGCGCAGATGCACGGGGCTTGGCTCAACACAGTTTGATCCGTGGAGACTTGCTTCGTTCACCTGCGCCGGCCGCCCTATGTTCAGGGTCCTTCGTCAAGGAATTCACTTTTACCTCAAGGGCACAGCTACAGAATTGAGCTTTGCTCGAAAGAGTGGATTCCCATCAACCGACGGTCTTTGGTACTTCAAGGTTACGGGAGAGTGTTCAGCAAACCAAATCGGCCATGCCTAGTCTGACGATGTAGCCCCTGCGAGCCTGCCCGGAAGTTCCTTCTGCCACAGTCCGGTGACGCCCGCGGTGGTAAATCCCAACTGCTTGTTCACGGTCAGGAGGTACCTGTTCTCGGGCGCGTTCCAGGTATAGATGACCCGGGCGTCCGGAAACTGCTCACTCAGCCGTTCCATGTTGGCGATCTTGATCAACAGACCGAGCTTGTTGCCCCGGTGCTCCTGCAGGACCAACGTGTCGTCCTGGAAAACCACGTCCTGGCGGTGCGCCAGGACGCTGATGGTGGTCAAACCCACCAGCCGCCCGCTCTCCACATGCTCGACGGCGGTCACCACCGTTCGCCTGCCCTGCGCCAAGGCCGCATCCTCGGTTTCGCGAAGTACCGTTGCGTCGAAGACCATTCCGCTCGCCTCCACTTCAGGGGCGTCTTCGTCGCCAGCGTCACGGACTACCTCGCCCGCGGCGTTCTCCAGTGCGGCCACGGCTTCCAGCCAGGGCTCGGGGCAACGGTCAGTCCAGTGGTGCAAGGTGTACCGGCCGCCGTTGGCTTCTTCGGCTTCAAGCTGCAGATCCCCCACCAGCTTGGAATCCAGGGGCAGCACGCATGAACTGAACTGTTCGATGTGTTGAAGGGTGTACCCGGCACGCTTGGCGAAGTCCACCTCCCTGCTGCTCTCAGGAACAAACCCGGCCCCGCTGCCCGGGATCAACTGGTCCTCGGGTACCTCAGTGAGCGACGTTGCCGGGTGGTTGGTATCCACCAACGCCATGGTGCGTCCCTCCGCCCGGGCGAGCTGCTCCGCTGCCTCCAGCAACTGACGGCCAACCCCTTGGCCCTGGAACTCAGGAAGGATGTCCAGGGTGAACTCGGCCAGGTCCAGGTTATCCGCCAAGGGCAGGGCAATATCTACCGTGCCCACAATGACGCCCTCTACTTTTGCCACCAAAATAATCTGGCGCTCATAGGGATCGGAAAACTCCAACAGCTTTTCCAAAGGCGTATAGGCGAGGTCGTCACTCCCCCATGTCTCCATACGTACCCGGCGCCCAACTTCAACGGCGTCCAGGAAATCAGCGGCGTCGGGGCTGTCCAGGGTGTCAGGCACCCACAGCTGCTCGACTTGAACGGTCTTCGCCTCGTCTACAGTCATTCCAGCCGTTTCTGCCATTCGCCGTCAAAGCCGGAGGGCTTGAATCCTAATGCGATATTTATGGCCAGCATATGCCGGTTTTCATCGGCGTTCCATGTCATCACGGACGTGGCGCTGGGCCATAGCTCGTGGATACGGCGAAGATTGGCAATCTTGATCAGCATGCCAAGGCGGTGTCCGCGGTGCCCTGGGGCAACCAACGTGTCCTCTTGGTAGACCATGCCCGGGGTAGCCTCGCGGTGGGTGAGTATGGTGTAGGCCGCCAACTCCCCCGTGGCGTCGTGCCGGGCAACAGCCGCCATGGAAGCAACGCCGCCTGCCAGCCACGTGGATTCCTCGAGACGGACGCGGTTGGCATCCCAGTCCTCGCCCTCCCAGCCAAGGCCTGCGATGGGCACCTCGGTGCTCATGAGGCTTTTGAGCTTCGCGAACACATCCACAAGCTCATCTGGGCAGCGGTCCTGCCACCCGATGACGCTGTAGCCTGCTGCCCGGTTTGTTGCCTGCTCTTCAAGGTCCTGCAGGAGCGCTTCTTCGACCGGGAGGGGCAGCGTGCTGTTGGTTTCGACCTGCTCCAGGGAATATCCGTGATGGAGGGCAAAGCGGGTAGAGGCGGAATCCAGTGGGACGCCACCCGTTCCTGACTTTGCCTCCAGCAACTCAACGCCCGGGATAAGGAACCGGATTGGCTCGGCGCAAAACGCGTCAAAGGACGTGCGGTCCCGCTCACGCGCCACTTGCTCCAGCACCCCGAGGACCCTCGTCCCAATGCCGTGCCGACGAAAGGCAGCGTCCACCAGGACGTCCACGCCCGCCGTCGTCGTGTTTTCGCTAAGGGGCAGAGTCAGTGTGCCGCTGCCCACTACGGTACCGCCGAGGCGTGCCAGGAAAACATGCCGTTCTTCGTATTCATTGCCCTGCCAGAAGAGGACAGCTTCGGCCAGCGTGGAGCAACGGTCCAGGTTCCCCCAGAGATCCATGTGGTGGGCAACGTCCAAGTCATGGAAGGCGCGGAAATCGGGCTCCCCCTTCGCGTCGGGGCTTTTCGGCACCGGGATCCGCTGCACGGACAACCCGGCGATGGCGGAAGAGTTCGACGTCGGCACGCACCACAGCCTACGGCTCTCCCCCGGTGGTGAACAGGGAAAAGAGCCAGAAAAAGGACCGCCCGGCAAAGCCGGACGGTCCTTTTATCAGAGCAAGTGCCCGCGAAGCTTACGCGTCGACGAGGACCTTGGTGACGTTCGGGTCAACGGTGATGCCCGGACCGAACGTGGTGGCAACGGTAGCCTTCTGGATGTAGCGGCCCTTGGAAGCGGACGGCTTCAAGCGAAGCACCTCTTCCAGAGCAGCTGCGTAGTTCTCAGCCAGCTTGTTGACGTCGAAGGACACCTTGCCGATGATGAAGTGCAGGTTGGAGTGCTTGTCGACGCGGAAGTCGATCTTGCCACCCTTGATGTCGTTGACAGCCTTGGTGACATCCGGGGTAACCGTACCGGTCTTCGGGTTCGGCATCAGGTTACGCGGGCCGAGGACCTTACCGAGGCGGCCAACCTTGCCCATGAGGTCAGGGGTTGCCACTGCGGCGTCGAAGTCGGTCCAGCCGGCTGCGATCTTTTCGATCAGGTCATCGGAACCAACGAAGTCGGCGCCGGCAGCGATAGCTGCTTCAGCCTTGTCGCCGGTTGCGAAAACGAGGACGCGGGCGGTCTTACCGGTGCCGTGGGGCAGGTTGACGGTGCCACGAACCATCTGGTCAGCCTTACGCGGGTCAACGCCCAGACGGAAAGCGACCTCAACGGTTGCGTCGAACTTGGAAGGATTGGTGTCCTTCGCGAGGGTGATGGCCTCGATCGGGGCGTAGACCTTGTCTGCCTCGATCTTGGCTACGGCTGCCTCATATGCTTTGCTGCGCTTTGCCATGCTGCTATTTCTCCTTGTGCAGTTGTGGTCTGCGGACCGCGCTGGGCCCTGCCACAAGTCGCGGATCCGGCAAGGATCCTGCGACATTTCAATGTTTCAGATGCCGGTTGCCCGGCGGGTGAAGGCCACAAGGGCCTTCGAAGGTTACTAGCCTTCTACGGTGATGCCCATGGAGCGGGCGGTGCCTGCGATGATCAGGGCAGCTGCCTTGATGTCGTTGGCGTTGAGGTCTTCCATCTTGGTGGAAGCAATTTCCTCAACCTGTGCCTGGGTCAGCTTTGCAACCTTGACGGTGTGCGGGGTAGCCGAACCCTTGGCGACGCCTGCAGCCTTCTTGATGAGCTCTGCAGCCGGCGGGGTCTTGGTGATGAAGGTGAAGGAACGGTCTTCGTAAACCGTGATTTCAACCGGGATAACGTTTCCGCGCTGGGATTCCGTTGCAGCGTTGTACGCCTTGCAGAATTCCATGATGTTGACACCGTGCTGGCCAAGCGCAGGACCGATCGGCGGAGCCGGGTTAGCGGCACCTGCCTGGATCTGCAGCTTGATGAGGCCGGTGACCTTCTTCTTGGGAGCCAATGTAGGGTCCTTCTCTCAATAGCTTCCTGGGACACAGGAGCGCGTCCCAGGTTGGTGGCCGCCATGGCGAGGCGGCCGGCCGCTCCCGAACTGCTAAGCAGGCAGGACTGGAGCGAAATTTTGGAATCAGCTAGATCTTGGTGACCTGGTTGAATGCGAGCGTCACCGGGGTTTCGCGCTCGAAGATCGAGACCAGGACCACCAGGGTCTGGGACTCGGGCTTGATCTCGGAGATCGTTGCCGGGAGGGTCTCGAACGGACCTTCCTTGACGATGACCGACTCGCCGACCTCGAAGTCGACGGCCACGGGAGCCTGGTTCTGCTTGTTGACGGGCTTGCCCTGCTCTGCCTGCTCTTCTTCGAAGACCGGGGCGAGCATGGAGAAGACCTCATCGAGCCGCAGCGGGACGGGGTTGTGGGCGTTGCCCACGAAGCCGGTGACACCCGGCGTGTGGCGAACGGCGCCCCAGGAAGCATCGGTCAGGTCCATGCGGACAAGGACATAGCCGGGAATGCGCACGCGGTTGATGACCTTGCGCTGCGCGTTCTTGATCTCGACGACCTCTTCCATGGGCACCTGGATCTCGAAGATGTAATCTTCCATGTCCAGGGTCTGGATGCGGGTCTCAAGGTTGGCCTTCACGCGGTTTTCGTAACCGGCGTAGGAGTGGATGACGTACCAGTCACCTTCCTGGCGGCGCAGCTTGCCCTTGAATTCTTCAGCCGGATCGGCCGGCGCTGCAGCAGCAGCGGCTGCCAGGTCGTCGCCGTCGGACTCTTCCTCGTCGCCTGCAGCGTCGTCCGACGCGGCATCAGACTCGGCGTCCACGTCAGCTTCGAAGTCCTCTTCGGAATCGTCGGCGTCGGCAGATTCGGGCGCAGCGGAATCAACCTCGGACTCTTCCACAGCCTCAGCTGCGGCGCCCTCAGTTTCTTCCAGCTCAGTCTCGTTTACCTCGAGCTCCTGCTCAGACACTTGGTCTCCTGCTTCCTCATTGCCTAACATGCCTATTTAAATGGCTCAATTCCGCAAACCCCGCAAAATCCCTGAGCTAACAAGGAATTTCACACAGTTTGCGGACAGATCCGCTTAGCGGTCCGTGACGCCTGTCCCACCGAAGACCCAGCTGGCTCCCGTCCCGAAGGCGATGTCCAGCAGGCTGACGATGAGCATCATGATGGCCACGAACACCAGCACCACGAGCGTGTAATTGATCAGTTCCTTGCGGGTGGGCGCAACGACCTTCTTCAGTTCACCAATGACCTGGCGGACGAAGAGTGCAATACGGGCGAAGAAGCCGCGATCGGCTTTCTTGGCGGGACGGCCCTTCGAGCTGCTGGCAGCTGTTTCGGTCACCTGGTCCTCACTCACCTTGCAAAGTCGTTGACCCGACTCTGATCAGAGCCATGGTTGCTGCGCGTGCCCCGGCGTTTCCGCCGGAACAGCTTGCGCAGGGCAGACAGGACTCGAACCTGCAACCTGCGGTTTTGGAGACCGCTGCGCTACCAATTGCGCCACTACCCTATGGATCGAATCCATGTTTCAGGCCGCACTTCAGCCTGCGGTGCTTTTCAACACCGGTGAACCAGTCTACGCAAGAATTTCGCGTTAGTCGAACCGGCCCGATTCCGGACCTCCCAGCCCTAAAAGCCTGTGACCAGCATTATCAGTCACAAAGTTCTGTAGGCACCCGGGAGCTCCGCAGAACAGCATAAGGTAGTTTACGTCGAATCCCATCATCCAGCCCTCGAGCTGCCTGCGTAGAACGGTACATAGATGTCTGCCGGAACAACTACCGCCCGCATTTCACAGCGAATCTCCGCCATTGCAGAATCCGCCACCCTTGCCGTTGACGCCAAGGCCAAGGCACTGAAGGCCGCGGGACGTCCCGTGATCGGTTTCGGTGCCGGCGAACCTGATTTTCCAACCCCGGACTACATCGTCCAGGCCGCCATTGAGGCGGCAGGCCAGCCGAAGTACCACCGCTACTCCCCCGCAGGTGGGCTCCCCGAGCTGAAGAAGGCTATCGCCGAGAAGACCCTGCGGGACTCCGGTTACCAGGTTGATCCTTCCCAGGTCCTGGTGACCAACGGGGGTAAGCAGGCCGTCTACAACACGTTCGCGACCCTCGTGGACCCGGGCGACGAAGTCATCATCCCCACCCCTTTCTGGACCACGTACCCGGAAGCCATCCGGCTCGCCGGCGGCGTGCCCGTTGAGGTCTTCGCCGGCCCGGAACAGGGCTACCTGGTAACCGTCGAGCAGCTCGAAGCCGCTGTCACGGACAGGACCAAGATCCTGTTGTTCGTTTCCCCGTCCAACCCCACCGGCGCTGTTTACAGCCCGGAGCAGGTTGCGGAGATCGGCAAGTGGGCCGCGTCCAAGGGCCTCTGGGTTGTCACTGACGAGATCTACGAGCACCTGACCTACGACGGCGTCGAGTTCACGTCCATCGCCACTGCTGCGCCGGAACTGGGCGACAAGGTTGTCATCCTCAACGGTGTTGCCAAGACCTACGCGATGACCGGTTGGCGCGTGGGATGGATGATCGGCCCTGCCGACGTCATCAAGGCCGCCACCAACCTGCAGTCCCATGCGACGTCCAACGTCTCCAACATCATGCAGATCGCAGCCGCAGCAGCCCTCACGGGGCCGCTGACCGCCGTCGACGAAATGAAAGTTGCGTTCGACCGACGCCGCAAGGCGATTGTCGCCGGCCTGAACGCGATCGAAGGTGTTGAATGCCCGACGCCGACCGGCGCCTTCTACGTCTACGCGGACGTGCGCGGCCTGTTGGGTAAGGAATTTGAGACCTCCAATGGTCCCGTCCGCCCGTCCACCTCTGCGGAACTCGCCACGCTGATCCTCGACGAAGTTGAAGTTGCCGTCGTTCCGGGCGAAGCCTTCGGTCCATCCGGCTACGTGCGGTTGTCCTACGCACTCGGCGATGACGACCTCGCAGAGGGTGTCCGCCGCATCCAGGAGTTCCTGGGCAAGGCCAAGTAGCAACCAGCCAACGCAAACGCTCTTCCACCTGTGACAGGTGGAAGAGCGTTTCCGTTTAAGGCGCGGGACGTGAGAGACCGATCGGGAAAACCCGACGGGACGTGAGGGAGCGTTAGAGGAGGCGACGCTCGGCCGCCCACTTGGTAAGTTCGTGGCGGCTGGATAGCTGTAGCTTCCTCAGTACTGCCGACACATGTGTTTCCACCGTCTTGATGGAGATGAACAGCTCCTTGGCCACCTCCTTGTAGCTGTAACCCCGGGCAATGAGCCGCATGACTTCGAGTTCGCGGGCAGAAAGCTTGTCCAATTCGTCGTCTGCGATGTCAGCGGGAGCGGTCCCGAAAGCGTCCAGCACAAAGCCTGCCAAACGGGGAGAGAAGACGGCATCGCCATCGGCCACGCGGATGACGGCGTCGGAAATCTCCTTGCCCGAGATGGTTTTGGTGACGTATCCACGTGCTCCGGCCCGGATCACCGACACCACGTCCTCGGCGGCGTCGGACACGCTCAAGGCAAGGAAGCTGGTGGTGCCGAGCAAAGCGCCGGAGCCGGCAATGACTTCACGTCCGCCACCGCCCAATCCGCCCGGGAGGTGCACGTCCAGGAGCACGACTTCAGGGCGCGTCTCGGCTATGACGGCAATGGCCTGCTCCACGGTGCCGGCCTCGCCCACCACATCCATGCGTTCGTCGAGGTCCGCTTTCAAACCAGAACGGAAGATGGTGTGGTCGTCCACGATGACCACACGCACCCTGCGTCCGACACCACTTTCAGGGCTGTTGTTCATTGCTTTGTTTCTCCATTCCGATGTTCGGCATTCCGCAGGTCGCCATTCCGCTGCTCACCATTCCGCTGCTCGCCGGCGTCCGGACTTATTGATGGAAGGGACAATCGGACTTCCGTCCCATCGCTGCTGCTGTTGATGACCGCCGTGCCGCCGTGCCGCTTCATCCGGCCGATGATCGACTCCTTCACGCCCAGCCTGTCATCCGGGACAGCATCAGGGTCGAAGCCCGGGCCGCGGTCCTTGATGAAGATTTCCGTACTGCCGGCAGTGCTCTCCAAGTAAACGGACACTGTCCCGCCACCATGGCGGGCGGCATTGAGCATGGCTTCCCTGGCTGCCTGGACCAAGGCCTCATGCCGGTCCGTCATGTCGGTGTCCCCTACAGTGACTACCTCAACGGCATGCCCATGGGAGTCCTCCACTTCTGCCGCCACGGCCTTGATCCTGTCAGCCAGAAGGCCCGATTCCTTGGCGGGATCACTGAACAGCCAAGAGCGGAGTTCGCGTTCCTGGGCCCTTGCGAGCCGGATGACGTCCTGCTCGGAGCCCGCCCGGCGCTGGATGAGCGCCAGGGTCTGAAGGACGGAGTCGTGCAAGTGGGCAGCGATCTCTGCGCGTTCAGTTTCACGGACCCTGCCGGCCCGTTCCGTTTCAAGGTCCTTCCAGAACTTCAGCCCCCACGGCAGCAATACCAAGGCAACACCGCCCAGGACAGCGACAGAGGCAAGGAGCGCCAGCCACGTCTGCTCCCACGACCCCGAACCGGACACCATCACCAGGACGCCGGCCACCACTAGCGCCAAACCCGCTGCCAGGCGCGTCCATCCGCCGGCCTGGTCGGCCTTCGTCTTGTCCACCAGGCCGGCCCTGCGGGTCTCATCGAGCTGCATCCAGGCAATAGCTGCGCCACCGAGGATGGCGGCCGCCGGAATCAGTGTGCCCAAAGGGACGTCGACGCCGAACTGGCGGGCGATCAGGATCGCAGCAACCAAGAGCAAGGCTGCGCCGAGCAGGATTTCCTTGCCGTATTGGATCTTGCGGAACGTGAACCAGGACGACAACGTACTTCCGGTGCCGTTGGCTGCTTCGCCCCTGGATCCTGCCCAATCCCACGATGACGCGGCACTGCCAAAGGCCGCAGGTTCGGCGACGGACCCGGCGCCTGCCTGCCCGAGGACAGAACCATTACCCGGGACAGAACCGTTGCCTGGAACACGACTGCTCCCTGTGACTGAACCGGATACCGGAGGCGCGCCGGCCACGGTCGGCGAGGGGCCGGCGTCGTACGTTGGCTCCGCGGAAGGGCCGGGGGCCGCGAAGGTGGGCGGGAGGCTCACCGCAGGAGCAATGGGCGACGCCGGGCGGCGGGCGTTGCGCTTGGCGTTCTCGTCCGCGGTGGGAACCATGGTCCACAGCCACGCGTAGAAGGCCACGCCTGCTCCACCGGCGAAGCAGGCCAGAATCATCCCCAGCCGGACGAACTTGACCGGCCAGCCCAAATGATCGGCCAAACCGCTGCAAACGCCCGCGATCATGCGGTCGCTGCTGCGGACCAGCGTGGGGCGTTGCACAACGGTTGTCATGTACCAATCCAAACACGGATCAGGGTGCCCCGGACCGGAAACCGGCGTTGTTCGGGGGTCGCTCAGGGATCAATCAGGGTATCCCCCAGTAGAGGGAAGGATGGCCCGGGCGGCAGGATCGAAGTATGAACGCGAACAGCATGAACCCAGAGGAACCCGGAACGCCAGGCACCGCCGGCGAATCCGGCTCCAGCGCCAACACCGGCGCTTCCACCGGCGCCCCTGGCGCTACGTCCGGGGCACCCTCCGGGGCACCTTCGGGGGCACCATCCGCGGCACCCGATGAAGCCCGCGTGCCCTCGGGAACCGGTGCCGCCAGCGGCGGTTATCCGCAGGCCGGCAGCGCTCCTGCAACCTCCCAGCAGAACTTCTTCGACTGGATCCGTGACCAAGGCATCCGCCGGGGACCGGACCGTTGGATCGGCGGCGTCTCCAGCGGAGTGGCCCACCGGTTCGGCATCGACCCCCTGATTGTGAGGGGCATCTTCATTGTCCTGGCACTGTTCGCGGGCGTCGGCGTGCTGCTGTACGGCGTAGCCTGGGCGCTCCTCCCGGAGCCTGACGGCCGCATCCACGTGCAGGAAGCAGCCGCGGGCCGATGGTCAGGGGGCATGACCGGTGCGTTGATCACCACCATTATCGGCCTGCCCAGCCTGGGCCGCGGCTTCTGGGGCTGGGGTTGGGATGGACTGCCCGGACTGTTCTGGACGCTCTTCTGGATGGGCGGCGTCTTCTACCTCATCTACTTCCTGGTTCAACGCAACAAAGCTTCGAAGGGAACTCCACCTGTGGGCCATCAGAATTACTCCGCGACGCCGTACTCTTCCGGCAACACAGCTGCCTACGGTACGCCCACGTCCTTCGCGTCCACCACGACCACCGGCACTAACACCGGTGTGCCTGTCTACGGCAGTGGCCAGCCCGGCAGCAAAACCTACGGAGCTCCTTCCGCAGGCGGCGCCTACGGTTCCGGTCATGGCCACGGCTCCGGGCCGGTTCCCCCGTCAGGGCCGTTCGGCCCCTCAGGACCGTCCACGCCTTCGGGCCCGCGTCCTCCTTACGGTTCCACTCCCCCGCAAGGCTGGCAACCAAAGCCCGCCGTTCCCAAGCGCAGGGGACCCGGGGCTGCGATCGTTTCGGTCTCAGCCGGTGCGGCACTTCTTGCCGGCGGCACGTTGAAAGCGCTCGACGCCGGAAACGTCATTGATTTGGGCAACTCGGGCAACGCCGTGGTGTGGGCTGCCGGTGCCGCCGTACTCGGGTTGGGCATCCTCATCGCGGGACTTCGTGGGCGGACGTCAGGCTTCCTTGGCTTCCTCGCCGTGGCCGCCCTGATCATCGGCGGAATCTTCAATGTGGTCCCCAGGGACGGCGACCGCTTCACCTTCCATGACGTGAACTGGGCGCCCACCAGTCTGGAGCAGGCACGGCAAGGCATCGATGTAACCGGGGCACAAGGTGTGGTGGACCTGAGCGAAATCACCATGACGCCCCCGCTGGTTTCCGAGGTCCTGATTCCGGTTGATGCCACAGCCAGCAACGTCACCGTGGTCATTCCCGATGACGTCCCCGTTGAGGTCCGGGCAGACATGACATTCGGCAACCTCAACGAACGCGGCACGGACCGGGGCGGCCGGCTGCAGGACGAGAGAACCCTCTACAACACAGAAAAGCCCGGAGCCAACCTCGTGGTGGAAATTGACGGCACGTTCAGCAACGTGACCATCCAGGAAGGAAACTGATATGAGCACCAACGAGCCAGGCAAGGCACGGGAAGCCCAAGCAACCGAGCCACTGCCCAAGGAAACCCGCCCCACGGAGGCCCTTCCAAAGCCGAGCCTTCAGCAGATCCCGCTCACGCCACCGTTGGAGCCCAGCTTCAAGGTGGAGCACGCGGACGACGACGAACCCCACCAGGCACGGATCGGCACAGTGGTGTGGGGATTGATTGTGATCGCCCTGGCGGCCCTAATTGTCATCTCGACACTCGGTTGGGTCACGCTGAACGGTACGTATGTCCTGATCGGCCTGATGATCGGCGCCGGCGCAGCCCTGGTGGTCGGTGGTCTCGTCTCGGCCCGTAAGGGTTCCGGCAGCACGAAGAGCCCGGCGAAGTGACTCGAAGCAGCAACGTGACAAAGCAACCGCAACAGGGAAGGGTGTAGCCATGGACAAGTTCTTCAGCATCGTCAGGGGCTTCGGCCTGAAGCGTGGTCCGCAACGCTGGCTCGGCGGAGTCTGCGGCGGAATCGCAGCAAAGCTCAGGGTCGACGTAGCGTACGTCCGGGTCGCTTTCCTGCTCTTCTGCCTGCTGCCCGGCCCCGCATTCGTGGCCTATATCCTGGGCTGGCTCATCTTGCCTGACCAGAACAACAAGATCGCGCTCGAATCTTTCATCAGCCAGCGTTCCCGGTAGTTGCCGGTTACGGCAAGCCGAAACAATGGAACGCCCCGCCAGTTAGCGGGGCGTTTCGTTGTTTTCAGCTAGGTTTCCAATACCGCACGGCCAAGGTCAAAAGTAACCGTTTGTGTCCCACCCCACATGCGCGTCTACAATCATTGGGAGCTCAGCGTGGCGCTCTGCACGTATTCCTCCAAGCCATGAGTGAGCAAACATGAAAATTGGCATTCTTACCAGCGGTGGCGACTGCCCCGGCCTCAACGCAGTGATCCGGGGATCAGTCCTTAAGGGCATTGCCATCCACGGCCAGGAGTTTGTGGGCTTCCGCGACGGCTGGCGCGGTGTAGTTGAAGGTGATGTCATCGACATCCCCCGCACCATGGTCCGCGGTATCGCTAAGCAGGGTGGCACCATTCTGGGCACCTCCCGCACCAACCCGTTTGAAAACGGCGGTGGCCCGGACGTCATCAAGGCACACATGGAACGCCTTGGCATCGACGCCATCATCGCTATCGGGGGCGAGGGAACACTGGCAGCTGCCAAGCGCCTCACCGACGCGGGCCTGAAGATTGTTGGCGTCCCCAAGACCGTGGACAACGACCTTGATGCCACTGATTACACTTTCGGTTTCGATACCGCTGTCCAGATCGCCACTGAGGCCATCGACCGGCTGCGCACCACCGGCGAATCCCATCACCGCTGCATGATCGCCGAAGTCATGGGCCGCCACGTCGGTTGGATCGCCTTGCACGCCGGCATGGCAGCCGGGGCCCACGCCATCCTGATTCCGGAGCAGAAGGCAAGCATCGAACAGATCACCGAATGGGTCCAGGAAGCCCACGACCGTGGCCGTGCGCCGCTGGTAGTGGTTGCCGAGGGCTTCGTTCCGGACCACATGGAGTCCCCGCACTCCGAGCGCGGCCTGGATACGTTCGGCCGTCCCCGCCTTGGCGGCATCGCTGACCAGCTCGCCCCCGAAATCGAAGCGCGCACGGGCATCGAAACGCGGGCCACCATCCTCGGCCACATCCAACGTGGTGGCGTCCCCACGGCCTACGACCGCGTCCTGGCCACGCGCCTGGGCATGGCAGCCATCGACTCCGTGGTGGAAGGTCGCTGGGGCACCATGGTGGCCCTGAAGGGGACGGACATCTCCCACGTGGGCTTCGAGGAAGCTCTCGGCAAGCTCAAGACCGTGCCGCAACACCGTTACGACGAAGCGTCTGTGCTGTTCGGCTAGTCCGCTAGGCTGAATCCATGACTCTAGAGCCCACGTCTGCTGCCATTATCCAGCTGGCGTGGGCTCGCCGTTTGGGGCTCGACGACGACGCTTTCGCCAGCGCGGCTGCCCGGCTCACCGCTTCTGCGGTAGACCCAGGGGAACCCGGCAACCGCATTACCCGTGTGGATGATTCTGCGCGGGCCTTGGTTTTCCTGCGCCTCTTTGGCGTCTCGGCGCTCGTGGGGCCGCAGTGGGCGCTGGATGCGGCGGCGCCAATTCCGGACACCGAGCTCGCTCAGCACGTGACGCTGCTGACCATCACCCGGTCACACGGCGGACACGGCCTCGGGTCATCCGCCTTGTTCTTCGCGGACGATCTACCGCTCAAGCAGCCGTCCGACGAACTCACGGTTTCGCAGGGCAACCCCGAAGCAATCAGCCTGGAGGGATTATGCCCGCCGGATGACGTCAATGAAGTCGGGTTGCAAGGGCTCGAGCATCGCTTCACTATCATGCACCCCGAAGAGGACCAGCCTACGCCCGTGGCCTGCGGAGCCTATGCCGAGTGGGAAGGCATCCTGGCCAACATGGGCGTCCTGGTTGCGCCTCCCTGGCGACGACGCGGCGTGGGCACCCTGGCCGCGTCCATCGCTGCGCACGAGGCCCTGGCATCCGGGCTGACCCTCCAATGGAAGGCCGATGTCAGCAACACCGGAGCGCTCGCGATGGCCCGCAGCCTTGGCTTTGCCACCGGCGGGCTCCACGCGAGCGTGCTCCTCGGCTAACAAAGCGCCGAACCGGCCCTACATTGGGCAAGTAAAGGGCGGGAACAGCGCTTAAACAGGGCAGGACCAGCCCAAAAGTGGGCTGGTCCCGACACCGAACAAATGCTACTTCCGGACAGTTTCCTGCACGGCCGGCTCTCCAGCCGCTTCCCCACCCCAACCGCTGACCGACTTTGGCTTGCCAAAGAACAACGCCACCACGGCACCCAGCAGAATCGCGCAGGCGGGCAACATGATGGACTGGCTCATCGCCGTCGAGAATCCCGCGTGGAGCGCTTCCGGCAACACTCCGCCCAGGGAGGCTTCGCCAACAGGAGCCCCGGCGGGAGCTGCGGGCAACTCCGCTGCGAGCCGCGACTGGATAAGGGCGGCGATGGCAGCCGAACCGAGGACAGCACCGATTTGGCGCGTGGTGTTGAAGACGCCGGAACCGGCCCCTGCCTGGCGTGGTTCCAGGTTGCGGGTGGTCGCGTTGGACACCGGCCCCCAGATGAAGGCATTGGCAACACCTTGCAGTGCGCTGGGCAGCAGGAACATCCAGATGGGAGTATCCGGCCCCAGCAGGGACGCCGTCCAGAACAGAGCCCCGGCCAGACAGACGAGGCCGAAGGATGCGAACCAGCGCGGGTTGGCACGGTCTATGAGCTTGCCCACGAACGGGGCCAGCGCACCTGAAATAACGGCCATGGGAATCATCAGCAACGCAGACTGCGTCGGCGTCAGTCCCCGGACGGTTTGGTAGTAGAAGATGGTGGGCAGCGGGAAGGCGGTCACCGTGAAGCCAACCGCCATGATGGCGGTGTTGCCCAGGGAAAAGTTGCGGTCCTTGAACAGGCCAAGCGGCAGCAGGGGTTCCCCGCCCCGGCGTTCAAGGAGCCATTGCCAGGCGACAAACAGCACCAGGACCACAAGTCCTGTAATGATCAGTCCCCACACGGAAACGAAGCCTGTGACTGTTCCCCACTTGTACGTTTGACCCTCTTGGATGCCGAAGACCAGCAGGAACATGCCGACGGCGGAAAGCACCACGCCCACGACGTCGAACGTATGGCTGTGCGTGGTCAGTTTCGGCACGAAACGCATCACCAGGATGAAGGCCACGATCCCGATGGGGACATTGACGAAGAAGATCCACTCCCAGCCGAGGCTGTCCACGAGCAAGCCACCGAGGATCGGTCCGATCAGCACAGCCATGCCGGCTGTGGCTCCCCACAACCCCATGGCTGCACCACGGCGGTCCGGAGGGAAAATGCGCGTAATTACGGCCATGGTTTGGGGAGTCATCATGGCCGCACCCAAGCCTTGGACTGCCCGGGCCGCGATCAACATGGTGACGTCGCCGGAGAGTCCGCACCACAGCGAAGCGAGCGTAAAGACAACCAAGCCGATCAGGTACAGGTTCTTGGGCCCAAAGCGGTCACCCAGCCTGCCAGTGATCAGCAACGGCACGGCATAGGCCAACAAGTAGGCGCTGGTAACCCAAATGACGGCATTGATGTCCGTGTTGAGGCCCTCCATGATCCGAGGGTTGGCCACCGACACGATAGTGGTGTCGATGAGGATCATGAAGAAGCCCACCACCAGTGACCACAGGGCCGGCCACGGCTTAGCTACGTTTTCCAAGGGATTCCTTTGGCTTGTATGAAAGTTCGGTTGGAGTTGGCCGGGGTTCATCCCAGGGCAGGCGCCCATTGCGCAACTCCTCGAGGAGTTCGCGGATCCACGCGATCTCCGTTCGGCGCATTGCTTGTTGATACGTGATGTCGATCCAGTACTTGCGATCCAGCCCCTTGGCTGTCACGGTTGCCTCGGCATGCACGAGGAAGTCGAGATCGGCTCCGAGGGCTGCCAGCCGCTCCGCCAGCAGTTCCATCACCACAGCCGCGGGAAGGTTATGGGCTTCGGCGATTGCGTGGGGAAACACGGGGTATTCGTTGACGGGCGTGGAGAGCATGTCTTGGATCCGCGCATCGAGGGCCTCATGTCCGGCGGCGGTAATCCTGTAGGTGGTCCGTTCGGGACGGTTGCCTTCGCGTTCCGTTCCTGCGGCCTCCACAAGCCCGCTTTCCGCCAGCCGGCCCACTGCGTGATAAAGCGTGCCGGGGCGGACTTTGACGAGGCGGTCCTCATGGCGTGCCATCAACAATTGGTACATCTCGTACGGATGCATGGGTTGCTCTGCCAGGAGCGCCAGTGAAGCGACACCGAGCGGCGTCAGTTCTGCGATTTTCGGCACGATGACCTTCTTCCCCATCAAATATTCCACAACAACTATTCCACAACAACTATTCCACGTGGAGTATCCGGCACGCAAGAAAGCCCGCACGCAGGAAAGCCCGGCCGCACAGCGACCGGGCTCCCCTCGTGATACCTGCTTTAGCCCAGGAGGGCTTGGATCTCCGATCGGGCGAACATCGAGGCGGCCTCGCGCGCGGTGGGAGTTCCGGCGTCGGGATCTGCTCCCGCGTCCAGCAGGACCCGCGCCACATCCGTGTATCCCTTGAAGACAGCTCCGGCGAGTGGGGTCTGTCCTCGATCATTCGCGGCGTTTACGTCAGCACCGTGATGGAGGATCAGCTGCACGGCTTCCGCATGCCCGTGGTAGGCCGCCAGCATCAGCAGGGAGTCACCAGCGGCATTCGTCAACGTGGCAGGAGCGCCGGCGTTCAAGTAGCCACGCAGCAGTTCTGCGTCACCTTCGCGGGCAGCATCGAACAAGGCATGGGCCAAGGCCAACGTTTCGTCGTCGGGGCCTGTAGCTTGGGTCATCGGTGGGGTCCCTTCAGGAATCCGGTCTGGCGCCCGACAACCTGGCCGGCGTCGGGGGCGACGATCACTTCCTGGGCTGCGATGTACGGTTCCTCGCCGTCCATCACTGTCAGGGTTTCTTCCGCCGAAACGGACCGTTTGATCACGGCCAGAGCAACGGGTCCCATTTCAAAGTGCTGCGCCACCGATGTCAGAGTACCTACCTTGCGCTCCCCGACAAATACGACGCTGCCAACGGCCGGCAACGTGTGCTGTGACCCATCAAGCTGGAGGAACACGAGGCGCCGGGGCGGGTGGCCAAGGTTGTGGACACGCGCTATGGTCTCCTGGCCCTTGTAGCAGCCCTTGTTCAGGTGCACCGAGGTCCTCAAGAGATCCAGCTCGTGGGGAATCGTCTTTTCATCAGTCTCGGCGCCAAGGCGGGGCCGCCACGCTGCAATCCTCAAGGCATCTGCCGCCATGGCGCCTGCCAGGGGAAGGCCTTCAACGACTTCATCCAACTCGCTGGCCGGTACAAGGTACTCGAACCAAGGGCGTTCAAGTCCGGGATGCGATTCTTCCGGGACGATGCTGTATGCGTAACCCCCAGGGCTCACGTGCGGCCACGGATCCTCCCACACGAGGCGGCCGGACAGTTGCTCCACCGGCTTGGTGGCGCCCAGCACGGCCCAATGCTCCGAGACGTCGTTGATCTCGACGCGGAGCATGAACTTCATCCGGTTCAACCACTCAGCAAGCGGCGCGGCCTCGGCGGTCTCTACGATCAGCCACGTGGTGCTGCCGTCGTCAATAACGCGGGCATCGAACTCGATGCGGCCTTGGACGCTGAGCAGCAGCAGTTCGCTGGCGACGCCCGGCTGGAGATTCGTGAGCTGCTGGGAGGAGAGTGTGTTCAGCCAGCTGAGCCGGTCCGGGCCGCTCACGGTCACCACGCCACGGTGCGAAAGATCGACGACGGCGGTACCGGTCGCCAGGGCGCGCTGCTCACGCAGGGGTTCACCGTAGTGGGCCGCGACGCCGGCATCGAGGCCGGTATCTTCAACGGCGCCAGGGCGCGACAACAGGGGGCTCTTGTAAGTCATATGTAGTAGAAGTCCTTGCGGGTCAGCGGTATTCCGGGTTTTCGAAATCGAATCGGGTGCCCGCTTTCCATTCCTCCGGCAAGTTGCCGTAGGCGGGAATTCCCCCGGCATCCCGCAGGAGCTTGGCCATGTGGAGCAGGTTCCACGTCATGAAGGTGGCATTCCTGTTAGTAAAATCACTCTCAGGCCCGCCCGATCCTTCATCAAGATAGCTGGGTCCGGGTCCCACCGGGCCGATCCATCCGGCGTCGGCCTGGGGCGGAATGGTGAAGCCGATGTGCTGAAGGCTGTACAGCACGTTCATGGAACAGTGTTTGATGCCGTCTTCATTGCCGGTGATGAGGCAGCCGCCCACCTTGGGGTAGAAAGCCCATTGGCCCTTGCTGTTCAGTTCGCCGGAGTGGGCATACAAGCGCTCGATGAGTTTCTTGGTCATGGATGAGTTGTCGCCCAACCAGATGGGCCCTGCAACCACAACGATGTCGGCGTCGCGGACATGCGGGTAGATCTCAGGCCACTCGTCGGTCTTCCAGCCGTGCTCGCGCATGTCCGGGTAGACACCACTGGCGATGTCGTGGTCCACGGTCCGGATGAGGCGGGTACTGACGCCCTGCTTCTCCATGATGTCCCGGCTGATTTTGATCAGGCCGTCGGTATTGCTGAGCTGCGGCGAGGGCTTCAGCGTGCCATTGAAGAAGACAGCCTTAAGCCCACTGTAGCCCTCCGGTTTGAGGTTGTTCACTATCTGCTCCTTCTGCTGGTTGCCGTGGAACGTACAGTGAGGCCTCGGGTCAGGACACCTTGTGGAGGAATGCCGAGGCGTGCGCTTCGAGAGCCTTGCCGCTGGCAGCGACATCCCAGCGCCAAAGGAGGTTGCCATCAACCAAACCGAAGATGCGGGTGGCCGCCGTGTACTCCTTGGAGTGGCTTCCACGCATCACCATGTCGGTGCTCAGCTGGATCTGGGGTCCCTTGATCTGGCCGTAGTAAAGCTCGGTGATTCCGCCGGGGTGGGCGATCGACACTGAGATGTCGAAGCCGCCCTCCTTGTTTCGACGCTCCTCGACTTCGTCAGCTGTCTTGAGGACGGGGACGATGTCGGCCGGGATCAGGCCGGGACCGCCGTCGCCCTCTTCAAGCTTCCGCTCCAACGCCCAGAACCCTGTCTCAACGGTCAACGGGCGCAACTTCTCGCCGGCGTCGTCACTGAGCCAGGTCTCGGCCCGGTACTGCAAGTACGGAAGCCCGTTGTGGGTGAAGGACACGTGCTGGACGAAATGCTCGGAATCCTCGTCTCCGCTGCCGAGCCGGCCGCGGCCTTCCCACTCACCAATGAGCCAGGAAAGAGGGACGAGTTCGGGCGTCAGATCTGTTGGGATCTCAATAGGCACAACGATTACCTCTGTCGAGCTGCAGGATCAGAAGGTTACTTCTGGCCCTTGAAAAGGCGGTAAACGACAAATCCCGCAAACCATGCCATGGCGACGCTGGCCAGACCAAGGAGAACGAGGAAGAAGATTTCAAATGCGAGTACAGACATGATGCAATCCTAACCGTTAGTAGATGAGTAGTTTGTCTATGAAGTAAGCCAAGGCCCCCACAGCCCAAACGGGCGCTACGCCCATTCCTATTGCTGCCGGGATGTTGAGGCGCCCCCGCCGGAGGGTGGTCATCCGCCGGAAGCAAACGAGGACGGAACCCACCACCACGCCAACCAAAGCGGCCGGAAGCACGGCGATATCGGAGAAAACAAGCCCTGCCAGCGGCCCCATCAGGCCAGCCATCACAACGCCGAGCGGAGCCACGATCCGGTCCGGCCAACGGATGATTCCCACCAGCAGGGCCACCGCGGCACTGAGTCCGGCCACGAGGACCATCTCCTTGACGCCGTTGAACCGTGCACTGGCGATCCATCCCGCGCCAAGGCAGTTCAGCAGCACACCGGCAGAGCAGCCGAGGGTGGATTCCAAGCGTTGGGCCTGCCCGGTGCCCCTGACCAGTTGGACGACGAACACTGCCATCACGCCCAGAGCCACGAACGCGGGTGTACCGTCCAGGAATCCGGGCGCCGGCATATAGGCAGCGGTGACAGCAGATCCCGCGCCGGCGAGACCAATGACGGCGGCCAGCGTTTTCTTGGCCGGGACAGCCAGAAAGTGCGGCCACCCGATCCCGACAGCCGCTGACGCCGCGATGCCTGCGCCCACCATGGCTTCCCGGGAAACGAAGGTGCTGGCCACGATGGCTGCGAGCGCCACGAGTCCGAATACCCCGATGCTCCAAGACTTCACTGTGTGCCGACCTCAATCCGATGCGCCTTACGACCTCTCGACAATCCTGCCTTAAGCTGACCCAATATGTCGTAATTCCAGCGCTTGCCCGTCACGAATCCATGTGTCGCAAGGCACTGATGGGTATACTCAGACTTCAACAGCGCACTGTGTTGGCCGCGATCCCGTTACAACGGGAGAGGCTGCCAATGCGTTGTGACCGACCGGTGAGACTCCGGTTTCGACGCCCGATGATGCGCGTACAGCCCATTGGAGGAACTATGTCGCACATCCTGCTCCTAACGAACAGCACCGGCTCTTCGGTGGACATTTTGCCTGCCTTGGAGTTGCTGAACCACCGCGTGCACATCCTCCCGGCAGAACCCACAGCACTACTGGAAACCGACCCCACGGATATCGTCTTCCTGGATGCCCGGAAGGACCTGGTGGGTGCCCGCTCACTGACCCAGTTGCTGAAAGCCACCGGCCTCAGTGCGCCGCTCATGTTGATCCTCACGGAGGGCGGCATGGCTGCTGTCTCCTCGGCCTGGGCAGTGGATGACATTGTGCTGGACTCCGCCGGGCCTGCGGAGGTAGAGGCCCGCATCAGGCTTGCCATGGCGCGTGCCGTCCCCGGCGAAGAGGAAACCCAGACCGAAATCCGGGCCGCCGGCGTCGTGATTGACGAGGCAAGCTATACCGCCCGTGTCAGCGGCCAGCCACTCAACCTGACATTCAAGGAGTTCGAACTCCTGAAGTACCTGGCCCAGCACCCGGGCCGCGTATTCACCCGCCAGCAATTGCTGACCGAAGTGTGGGGCTACGACTACTACGGAGGCACCAGGACAGTGGACGTCCACATCCGGCGGCTTCGGGCCAAGCTCGGCGTGGATCACGAGAACCTGATTAGTACAGTCCGCAACGTGGGCTACCGGCTCACCCTTGTCCGCCTCCCGGACGATGAGTTGTCCGAAGCCTGAGCGGCAACCCGGACAGATGAAGCAGACCAAAAAAGAGACCAGGATCCACACGGATCCTGGCCTCTTTTTCATTTCCTGGTGGAGGACATACGGGTCGAACGTATCGAGGCCACCCCACTGGTGGATCCCCCCTGTGCTGACTCGCGGACAAACCGCAAAGCCGAACGAGATATTGAGACTACCTCCCATTTCCAGTGACATCAAATCATCAGGGTTGCACCGGACGTATAGCCTTGCATCATGAGTCACGCGCACCCGGAAAACTGGCCCGTACTGATCATTGCCGGAGCTTTGGACACTGAACTCCTCAGGGACGTCAAGACCCTCGCCGCAGCCGCCGGGGAGTCCGACGGGAATCCGCCCTTCTCCGAACAGACGATTGTCATGCTGCGCGGTGCGGACTCGGGCGAGCATTCAGTCTTGTCCTTCGTCCTGTATGCACCGGACGAAGATTCTGATCCGGCCACCGGAGAGGATCTGGCGGGTGTCGCCGTCGTCGTTGAAAGTGAAGACGGAAGCGGTGTCCTGGAGTTGGCCGTCCACCCCAGCTACCGCAACCAGGGCGTTGCCGGAAGGCTGCTGGGCGCGCTGCAGGGCAAGCGGGGCCTCGACGGATTAAGCGCATGGTCCCACGGCAACCATGAGGCCGCCGCCGAGCTGGCCACGCAGTTCGGTTACGGTCCGATGCGCGAACTGTGGAAGATGCGGTTGATGTCTTCAACCGCAGCACTGCCCGACGCCGGACTTCCGGACGGTGTTTCGCTCCGTGCCTTCGTGCCGGGCCGGGATGAGCAGGCGTGGCTGGCAGCCAATAGGGCCGCGTTCTCCCACCACCCCGAACAGGGGTCCATGACACTGGCGGACCTCGAGGCACGCAAGGCTGAGGATTGGTTCGATCCCGAAGGCTTCCTGTTGGCTGTGAACGCTGAAGGCGAGCTGCTGGGTTTCCACTGGACCAAGGTCCATCCCCGGCAAGGTCCCCACCC
Source organism: Paenarthrobacter sp. GQ52 (assembly GCF_059759005.1). Classification (NCBI taxonomy): domain Bacteria; kingdom Bacillati; phylum Actinomycetota; class Actinomycetes; order Micrococcales; family Micrococcaceae; genus Paenarthrobacter; species Paenarthrobacter sp. GQ52. The sequence continues at coordinate 20,180 of NZ_JCAXEJ010000008.1, read as the reverse complement.
GGCCATCGGCGAGGTCTATGTGGTGGGCGTGACTCCAGCGGCGCAGGGTTTGGGGCTTGGCAAGGCGCTCACGGTTGCGGGCATCAAGCACCTCCAGGACCAGGACCTGCACGCCGTCATGCTCTACGTTGATGCTGACAATGAGGCAGCAGTAGCTCTATATCAGAAGCTTGGCTTTGTTCGCTGGGACACCGACGTGATGTATGGGCCTTTAACCAAAAATTAACCTGAGGGGATCAGTTGCCGGAAAGCCGGTGACATCTTGGATTCGAGCACCGCAATTGCTTGTAATGTGGGAGGAAACCCCGTCCTGAGCTTAGGAGAACCCATGCAGCCGGACCCCGTCGGCACCGCCGGATCCACCTCGAAGGGCGCAACCCTGCCCCCACGCTTCGGATCATCGGAAGTGCCGGCCTCGCGAGCCACCCAGGACCGCATCGATATTCCGGAATTCGCACCGAGCCTGGAGCCCGAAGGCGACATCTCCCCGGACCGCTTCCTGGACCGCGAGCTGAGCTGGCTGGCCTTCAACTCCCGTGTGCTGGAGCTCGCCGAAGATCCTGACCTTTTCCTGTTGGAACGTGTCGGTTTCCTGTCGATTTTTGCCTCCAACCTCGACGAGTTCTTCATGGTCCGTGTTGCCGGCCTCAAGCGGCGCATAGCCACAGGCCTGGCTGTGCCTTCACCGGCCGGGCTGAGCCCCATTGAGGTGCTGGAACAGATCAGCGAAGAGGCCCACAGGCTTCAGGAACGTCACGCCAGGGTCTTCGCTGAGCAGATCCGCCCGGCGCTGGCCTACGAGCACATCCACATCATGCACTGGAATGAACTGGATGAGGATGCCCGCCACCGGATCAGCATCATGTTCCAGGAGAAGGTCTTCCCCATCCTGACGCCGCTGGCTGTGGACCCCGCACATCCCTTCCCCTACATCTCCGGCCTCTCCCTCAACCTCGCCGTGATCGTCAGCAACCCGATCAGCGACAAGGAGCTCTTCGCCCGCGTCAAGGTTCCGGACCAGCTCCCCCGCCTCATTTCCGTGGACGGACCGCGCGCCGGTGCCATCCCGGGCCGCGTAGCCCGTTTCATCGCCTTGGAAGAAGTCATCGCTGTCCACTTGGACAAGCTTTTCCCCGGGATGGAAGTTTTGGAACACCACACCTTCCGCGTCACCCGCAATGAGGACCTGGAAGTAGAAGAGGACGACGCCGAGAACCTCCTGCAGGCCCTGGAGAAGGAACTCCTGCGCCGCCGGTTTGGCCCGCCGGTCCGCCTAGAGGTCACCACCGATATCAACCCGAACATCAAGGCTTTGCTGATCCGTGAGCTCGGGGTTGAAGAGTCCGAGGTCTACTCGGTTCCCGCGCCGTTGGACCTCCGGGGACTGTCAGCTATCAGCGCCATTGACCGCGCTGACCTGCACTACCCCAAGCATGTCCCGCACACGTCCCGCTACCTCAACGAGTCCGAGACTTCGAAGGCCGCCAACGTCTTTGCAGCGATGCGCCGCAGGGACATCCTGCTCCACCACCCGTATGACTCGTTCTCCACCTCCGTTCAGGCCTTCCTGGAGCAGGCTGCAGCGGATCCCAAGGTGCAGGCCATCAAGCAGACCCTGTACCGGACATCAGGTGACTCCCCCATCGTTGACGCTCTCATCGATGCCGCTGAGGCAGGCAAACAGGTCCTGGCCCTCGTGGAGATCAAGGCCCGCTTCGACGAGCAAGCCAACATTTCCTGGGCGCGAAAGCTCGAACAAGCGGGCGTTCACGTGGTGTACGGCATCGTCGGCCTGAAGACCCACTGCAAGTTGTCCCTGGTGGTCCGCCAGGAAGTGGACGGACTGCGGCGCTACTGCCACATCGGCACCGGCAACTACCACCCGCGCACAGCCCGCTATTACGAAGACCTTGGCTTGCTGACCGCCAACGAACAAGTGGGAGAAGACCTCTCCAAGCTGTTCAACCAGCTCTCCGGCTACGCCCCAAAGTCCACGTTCAAGAGGTTGCTCGTTGCGCCGCGATCGGTGCGGGCCGGCTTGATGGACAGGATTGAAGCCGAAATCCGCCATGCCCAGGCCGGCGCTCCCGGATTGGTACAGATCAAGGTCAACTCCATGGTGGACGAAGCCATCATCGATGCCCTCTACCGGGCCTCGCAGGCCGGCGTGAAGGTTGACGTCGTGGTGCGCGGTATCTGCTCCCTGCGCCCGGGGGTGCCGGGACTCAGCGAAAACATCAGGGTCCGCTCCGTCCTGGGTCGCTTCCTTGAACACTCACGCGTCTTTGCCTTCGGCAACGGTGGCGATCCGTTGGTGTACATCGGCTCCGCAGACATGATGCACCGCAACCTGGACCGCCGCGTAGAGGCACTGGTGCAGCTGGCCAGCAAAGAAGACACGGCGACTGTCATGGACCTGCTGCGCCGCTATGTTGACGACGGGACCGCCAGCTGGCACCTGGACGATCACGGACATTGGACCAGGCACCACTTGGACGAAGACGGCAAGCCGTTGCTGGACATGCAGTCCTGGCTCCTGGCTTCCCGTTCACGCCAGCGCGCTGCGGCCCGGCGGTAAGGACCCAGTTGAACAGCGATACCCCCGTGGCAGATCAAACAGATCACCCCGGCGAGCCGGTGGCCGTTGTAGCCGCCGGCGCGATTCCATGGCGCGTCACCAAAGGTGCCCTTGAGGTTCTCCTGATCCACCGCCCCCGTTACGACGATTGGTCATGGCCCAAAGGAAAGCTCGACGCCGGCGAAACAGTTCCCGAATGCGCCGCCCGTGAAGTGTGGGAAGAGATAGGCCTACAGGCACCACTGGGCATACCTCTTCCAGCTATTCACTACCATGTAGCTGCCGGCTTGAAGGTGGTCCGGTACTGGGCGGTCAAGGTCAATGGAGCGCAGCTCCGGCCCGACGGCAAAGAAGTGGACAGCGTCATGTGGTGCAGCCCGGACCGGGCTGCCAGCTTCCTGAGCAACCCTACGGACGTGGAGCCGCTCGAATACCTCGAGAAGGCCCACGTCCGCGGGGAACTGGACACGTGGCCGTTGGTACTGATCCGCCATGCCAAAGCGAAGCCGCGCTCCTCATGGACAAAAGCCGAGGGCGACCGCCCCTTGGCAGCAACGGGCCAACGGCAGGCAGTGGCTGTCCAGCGCCTTTTGGAGGTGTGGAAACCGCAACGTGTGGTGACCAGCCCTTGGGCGCGTTGTGTCGCCACTATCGCCCCCTATGCCAAGGCCAGCGGAGCCAAGGTGAAACTGGTGGAAGCACTCACCGAGCACACCCACCAACGCTCCCCCAAGAAAACCGCAGCCGCTGTTGAGGCCCTGTTCGACAAGCAAGTGCCGATCGCTGTGTGTACGCATCGCCCCGCCCTGCCCACGGCGCTGAAGCAGTTGGGCCAACACATGTCACAGGCCCTGCGGAACCTGCTGCCTTCCGCTGATCCCTACCTGTCGCCGGGTGAGGTCATTGTTTGCCAGGTAGCTCGCGGGTCTGAACGGAAAATAGTGTCCGTTGAGCAGGTCAAGCCTTTCGACGACTAGGAACTGCTTGCTTGACCCTCACTTCTTTGTATCAGTAGATTGATACAAAAGATGTGGGGGTCTTGCTGTGGTTGTTCTGCCAACGTTGTTTTTCCTGGGGCCTGTAATCGGCGCCGTCATCCTGTACTTGTTTCTGCGCATGCAGGTCTGGTCCAAGCCGGATGCCCAGGCCGTTGCCTCCCACGGGTGGTGGGTAGGCATCATCGGGTGGATGGCCAGTTCCCTGCAGGGTGCCATGGACGCGGGGATCATTCGCGCGAACCCCATGGGTTCCAGCGCCCCCGCAACTCCGGACCAGATCGGCGTCGCTCTAGCCTGGCCCGTCCTGGCCTGCCTCGCCGTTCACGCCTTGGGTCAACTGAGCTACCCTGCACCGAAGGCACCCCGCAGATACGCGGAACTGACGGTCCGCAGAATCAGGGACTTCCTTCCCCGAAATCTTGCGCGGACCACAGGCGTGATCTTTCTCTACGCAGCGTTGGCCATTGCATGGATCGCAGCGTTGCCTGGGCACGCCGCCCTGGTGCCGGCACAGCCTGCGCCGCCGGCTTCCCCCCAGCAGCCCAACGCACCCTCCGCCCCCACTACGACGTTTCAAGGGCAGGACGGTCGGATTCCGGGCTCGGATATGGCGCTGTGGCTGGGCGGGGCTTTGCTGGTCCTGGCCCTGGGAACCTGGGTGGTCCTTCTCCTGATCGCCCGGCGCAGGCAGTTGGAAACCCTCGACGCCGACGACAATCGAACACTCCGGACCATTGCCACTAACCGGCTACTCCGGACCGTCGCGACCATCGCCGCAGGGCTGGCTTCCATCGCCGGCAACTTCGCGGCACAACCGGAGCCGGGTGCAGTGTGGCAGTCGTCCTGGTTCAATGTCCTGGGGATTGTCAACATGGCAGTGCTCCTCGCCATGTTGTGGTGGAAGGTCCCTGAACTCCCGTCGCTTCTCAAAGTCCGGAAAACCACGAGCGCAAACACGCTGCGCGCCGATTCCCGAACGCACGGCGCTGTCCGGCTCACCATCTCCCTTGGCGCGGTGTTGGGCGTCGTGGGCGGACTCGCGCTCCTGGCCGGAGTGGTGGTGATCCTTGTCGCCGTGCGTCCTCTCAATCCATGGCCTTTTCCCGTCCTGACCGCCATTGCTGCCGCGACTCTGCTGTCGGCCATTGCGGTGGGTGAGGCGTTGATGGCGCGAAATTACGGACGAACCGAAGCGCCAATCCACTGGCCGCGACAGCCCGTTTCGCGAGGATTGCTCTCCTTCGCGATCGGAAGCGCATTGGTGCTTGCCGTGGCAGTAGCCTTCGCCGTGGCCGTGGCCGCGGAAGAACAGCCCTTTGTCCCCGGGACATGGCACGCTGTTCTTCTGCTCTCTGCTGCGGTTGCCGGAACAGGTACGGTGGCCATCCTCGTCGTGCGCCGGCGTCGTGGTATTCCGGAAGGGGATGGTGACAGAGGCCTGGACGCCGCCCTGAGGGCCATCAGCATGTATCGAATCTTGAGGACACTGGCCGCATACTGCCTGGGGCAGGCGGGAGCGCTGCTGATGATCACCGGCGATGCCTGGTACAGCGTGTTCTCACCGGGCGATGGCGAATATCCGCTGGCACCCAGCCCGGCCATCACGGTCGGAATGGTGCTGGCGGCCATCGCCGTGATCGTCTCGGTGGTACCGGTGCGCAGCCTGTTCCGCGCCATCCCCCGCAGCGAGCCTGTCAAACATGGGGAACGCGCACAATGACTGCCGGAATTACCTTGGACCTTTCCGATCCGGTGCCGCCCTACGAGCAGATCCGACGACAACTCAGCTCGCTGATTGCGGTAGGGGTTTTGGAACCCGGGAGCCGGCTTCCCACGGTCCGCAGCCTGGCCGCCGATCTTGGTATCGCCGCCGGAACTGTGGCTCGCGCCTATAAAGAACTTGAGCAGTCGGGATTGATTGAATCACGACGGCGAAACGGGACTATCGTCGTCGGGCCACCTCAGCCGACGCGTGCCGTGGCGGGCGGAGACGCCGCGGTTATTGCCGCCGTCGACGATTTGATTCGAACGTCGCGCGACATAGGCATAGGTGACGAATCGCTCGTAGACCTGCTTCGGGGACGACTTGCCCAAACAAGTAAGCTGGACTCGTGAGCATCCCCACCCCATATGAAGACCTTCTGCGCGACGTCATGGCCAACGGCACACACAAGTCGGACCGCACCGGAACGGGAACGCGCAGCGTTTTTGGCCGCCAGCTGAGGTTCGATCTCGCCGAAAGCTTCCCGCTCATCACCACCAAGCGGGTTCACTTCAAGTCCGTGGCAGTAGAACTCCTGTGGTTCCTGCGCGGTGACTCGAACGTGAAGTGGATGCAGGATCAGGGCGTCTCCATCTGGGACGAATGGGCGGATGCCGACGGCGAATTGGGCCCTGTGTACGGTGTGCAGTGGCGCAGTTGGCCCACTCCCGACGGCGGGCACATCGACCAGATCTCTGAGCTGATAACCAATCTGGCGGCCAACCCCGATTCCCGGCGCCACATTGTGTCGGCTTGGAACGTGTCCGAGCTCAAGGACATGGCGTTGCCGCCGTGCCATGCGTTCTTCCAGTTCTATGTGGCGGACGGCAAGTTGTCCTGCCAGCTGTACCAGCGCTCCGCGGACACGTTCCTGGGCGTCCCCTTCAATATTGCCTCCTACGCCCTGCTGACGCGCATGGTGGCGCAGCAGCTTGGACTCGATCCCGGCGAATTCGTCTGGACCGGCGGCGATGTCCATGTCTACGACAATCACGTTGACCAGGTTGCCGAGCAGCTCAGCCGCGAGCCGTACGAGTACCCGCAGTTGAAGATCCTCCGCAAGCCGGACTCCATCTTCGATTACACGCTGGATGACTTCGAGGTTGTGGATTACCGCCACCACCCCACCATCAAGGCGCCGATTGCAGTATGAGCGTGCCTACCCCTGAGACTCCATCCCAGCTTCCCGGCGTCATCTTCACCCAGGAGACCGCGGCCCGAATGACGGGCATCGGACTGATCTGGGCCCAAACCAAGTCCGGCGTGATCGGTAAGGACGGCTCCATGCCGTGGCACCTGCCCGAGGACTTGAAGCACTTCAGCCAGCTCACTACGGGGCACCCCGTCATCATGGGCCGCAAGACCTGGCTGTCCTTCCCCGAAAAGTACCGTCCGCTTCCCGGCCGGACCAACATTGTGGTGACCCGCAACGCCGACTGGGCGTCCACGCCCGAGGCCCAGGGCGCCGTCGTGGTTTCATCCCTTGATGCGGCACTGCTGGAATCTCAGTTCGCCCCCGGGGGCCAGAAAGTGTGGATTATCGGCGGCGGCGAAATCTTTGAACAGTCCATGGGCATCGCTAACTTGGCCGTAGTCACCATTATTGATGCCGAGCTGGAAGGCGACACCTTCGCACCGGAACTCGGTGAGGATTGGACCTTCGACGCGGTAGCCCCGCCCGAAGGCTGGCTCACTGCTAAAAACGGCACCAACTACCGGTTCACCACATGGCGCCGGAACGCTAGCCAGGAAACCCAGGAAGACTAAGCATGCTGAAAAAACCTGAAACCTTGTTCGTGCTGGGCTATATGCTGCTGCCGCTCTTCGCCCTGATATCTGCCATTGTGGGCCTCACCATGATCTTGGGCGGCAACAGGATTGCCGGGATTATCGTGCTGATCGTTGTCACGCAGGTCTTTACGTTTGGTGCTTTCTTTGCCCTGCGCAAGCGCAAAGCCCTCCTTCTCCAGGAACCCGACGCCAGCAGCCGCTAGCCACGCGCGTCAGCCTCCTGGTTCCGCCACAGCGAGTGCCGTCGTCGTGCAGCGTGTGCGTGACGTAACCAACAGCGGCAGTTCGCTCCGAAAGTTTAGACTTGGTGAATGACTACAGCAGCTAATCCGTCCGTTGGACTGGTCGGTTGGCGTGGCATGGTCGGCTCCGTCCTGATGCAGCGCATGCAGGAAGAGAACGACTTCGCCAACATCAACCCGGTATTTTTCTCCACCTCGAACGCAGGAGGTGCCGCCCCGTCCTTTGCTGAGGGGGCCGGCAAGCTCGAGGATGCGTTCGATATTGAGACGCTGGCCAAGCTGCCGATTATTGTCACCGCCCAGGGTGGCGACTACACCAAGCAGGTCCACGGCGAACTCCGCAACCGCGGCTGGGATGGCTTGTGGATCGATGCTGCTTCCACCCTGCGCATGAACGACGACTCGATCATCGTTTTGGACCCCATCAACCGCGATGTCATCGACGCCGGCCTGTCCGGTGGGGTGAAGGACTTCATCGGCGGCAACTGCACGGTTTCCTGCATGCTGATGGGCCTCGGCGGTCTCTTCAAGAACAACCTGGTCGAGTGGGGCACCTCCATGACATACCAGGCAGCTTCAGGTGGCGGCGCCCGGCACATGCGTGAACTCCTCAACCAGTTCGGCACCCTCAACAACGAGGTCAGCAGCGAACTGGACGATCCTGCATCGGCCATCCTCGAAATCGACCACAAGGTCCTCGCTGCCCAGCGCACCGGCGTTGACGCCACCCAGTTCGGCGTGCCGCTGGCTGGCTCCCTCATTCCGTGGATCGACGCCGATCTCGGCAACGGCCAGTCCAAGGAAGAGTGGAAGGCCGGGGTGGAGACCAACAAGATCCTCGGCACCGGCAATGGCACCGCAGGCAAGGACCACATCGCCATGGACGGCCTGTGCGTCCGCATCGGCGCCATGCGTTCCCACTCCCAGGCCCTTACGCTCAAGCTGCGCGAAGACCTGTCCGTGACCGAAATCGAGAATCTCCTGGCCAAGGACAACGAATGGGCCAAGGTTGTTCCCAACACCAAGGAAGCCTCCATGGCTGACCTGACGCCCGTGGCCGCTTCCGGCACTCTGGACATCCCTGTGGGCCGTATCCGCAAGCTCGAAATGGGCCCGGAATACATCAGCGCCTTCACCGTGGGAGACCAGCTCCTGTGGGGTGCAGCCGAGCCGCTCCGCCGCATGCTCAACATTGTGACAGGCAAGCTCTAATCCTGCCCGGCTTAGCACGTCGCTAACCCGCTGTTCCGTTGCTGCCCAGCAACGGAACAGCGGGTTTTCGACGTCTTAGGGGTTCTGCCTGGCACTCTTCCGGCGGGTTCAGCCGGCCATGAACTTCAGGTAGGCACGGCCCTGGGCTTGGAACGAACGCTCAGCGGCCGGACCCAGATGCCCCGTGAATGGTTCAGGCACCACACCTATGGTCTTTCCGCTCACGGCCCTTGCCCACGTTCCCACCACTTCTCCGCCGGACACCATGATTCTTTTGAAGACTCCATTCTTGCCAGGCACCACCAATTCCGCATGCTCGGGAGCCAGCACGAGGTCCCGGTCCTGATACCCGAGCAAGAATTCATCGAACCCCGGGAGCGCCAGGAACGAGCGCGAGCCGGGGACGCCGTCGTCGAGCATTTCTGCTGTCTCCGGCGAGAGCCAGTAACTAGTGCCACCGAACTGCAGCTCAAACAGGCGGCCATGTACCTCGTTCAGGGCTTGGCGCGCTTCCGTCAGGGGCACTTGGCTCCACCACGAAAAATCCTTGATGGTTGCGGGGCCGTGACTCTGGAAGTAGCGGAACAGCAGCTCGACAATTCCGTCCTCGCGTCCCAGCTGCCTGGACTCCGGAATCCACTCGTCGAACGGCGCGAACAGCTGCTGCACGCCCACTTTGCCGTTGGTCCCTGCCATTGGCCCTTGGACCAGCCACGCACGTTGGCAGAGGCTCCCCAGCAAGTGAATGCCACGTTGCGCCTTGGTGAGCTGGCCGGCTTCCTCGAACGCTTGGAACAACTGCTCCCGTGTGGCTCCTGGCGCACCCCCTGCTTTAAGGACCTCAGTGGTTTTGAACGCGATGTCCCGGCAATGGCTGATGTCATCGGGCGTGATGCCGAGTTCACGGTGGCGAGCTGCCAGTGAATTCATCAGTCGGTCGCTGGTGATACCCAGAATCCAGCGGAGGTCCTCGGGGGCAACCAGGTGCAGTGTCCCGCGCATGGGCCACGAGCGGACCACTGTCCCGGCGTCGAGGGCGGCCCGGACATCCGACGCAACCGTGCCCGGAACACGCTGGCCTACTGCCCACAAAGCTGAGCCGAGGTCCTGCGCCTGCATGGCCGTCATCCACCGGACCGCGTCCGAAACTGTAGTGAAGCCGCTGCCCAACAGGCCTTGGCTGGCGAGCCGCAACCGACCCATGACGCGCGGAGTGGGAGTGGTTCTCTCGGCAGGCATGCTTCATCCTAAAAGGACCGGCCAGCACAGGGAACCTTGCCGCGCCTCCCAGCCGTCACCCAGCAGTAGATCCTAGGATGGGTTCATGCTTTTTGGTGATCTTGCTCCGTTCGTGCGGCCGATGAGCCGGTGGTTGGCTACCGCCGGCTGGTTCTGCACGCTCGCCGGGCTCGGCGCCGGGCTGATCGTGGCGGTGGGTACCGGCGTGAGCCTCTCCCCTTCAATGCAGGCCATTCAGACGGTCAGCCTGGTGGCAACTGCGGCAGCCGCGCTACTCATCGGAACCGCTGCCGCCACCCAGCCCGTAGCCGACCGCGACGACGACGCCCCCGAACCCTGGTTCTACCCGGCAGCCGCAGCCCAAGTCCGCAGCTTCCTGCTCGGAGCGATCGTCCTGCTCCTGGGTTTAGTTGGCTTCGCCACAGCCGGGCTGTTCATGCCCAGCGGCCCGTCGCCGCAAAGTATCGCGTTCAGCCAGATCTTCCTGTTGGGAGCGGTCAGCTGCGGCCTCACGTTCCTGCTGCTCAACAAGGTCCTGCCGATAGCCGAACGCCGCACTCGCTAGAGGTTGACGCCGATCAGCAATGGTTCCGGGTGCAGTTCAATGCCAAAACGCTCGACGACGCCGGAACGCACCTCACGCGCGATGGCCACCATGTCCGTAGCCGTTGCTGAACCCCTGTTGGTAATGGCAAGTGTGTGTTTGGTGGACAGGGAAGCCCGCCCACCGGAGACGCTGGATTCCTCAAGACCGAAGCCTTTACCAAATCCCGCCTGATCTATGAGCCACGCAGCGGAGAGCTTCACGAGCCCGTCGTCGCCAGCGGGATACCTTGGCGCGTTCTCCGGCAGGGCTGAGGCACGCTCCGCCGGCACGATCGGGTTGGTGAAAAATGAGCCCGTGGAATAGGTGTCGCGGTCTGCTGAGTCCAGGACCATGCCCTTGGACGCGCGGAGCCGGAGGACTTCCCTGCGCACATCATTGGAGTAGGCGCGCTTGCCTGCCTCGACGCCCAGTACACGGGCCAGCTCGGCGTACTTGATGGGGGCACTCATCCGTCCCAGCGGCAACTGGAACTCCACTGTCAGCACCACGTAGCGGGGCGAGCCCTCAACTGTGGTCTGCTTCAGGATGGAATCGCGGTATCCGAACTTGAGCTCGGAGTTGGTGAATGTCTGCACTGCGTTGCGTTCGCGGTCCCAGGTACGGACAGCTGCAATGGTCTGTGAAACATCGGCGCCGTAGGCTCCTACGTTCTGCACGGGGGTGGCTCCGGTCGCTCCCGGAATACCGGACAATGCTTCCAGGCCTGACCAGGCGTGAAGCACCGTGTGTTCCACCAGGGCGTCCCAGTTGTGGCCTGCCTGCACTACGACGGACACGCCTCCACAGCTGTCTTCGGAGTTCACGGTGAATCCTTCGGAGGCGATTCGGAGAACGGTACCGGGGTAGCCTTCGTCGGAAATCAGGAGGTTGGAGCCACCGCCGATGATCAGGAGTTTTTCACCGGCAGCGTCGGCCGACCGGACGGCGTCGATAATTTCTGCCTCGGTGCGGGCCTCAACATAGTTGCCCGCGGGGCCGCCGACGGCAGCAGTGGTCAGTTCGGAAAGCAGCGTTTGGGTCACCAATCAAGCCTAACGGGCTTAGCTGGCGTGCGCTGACTTCGCCTTCTGTTGACCGGCCAATGGTGCCAGGAAGAAGCTGACCACCAGCAGTACCAGGGGTGCCAGCAGCGAATGCAGGATGCCGAAATGTTCGGCCAACAGCCCCAGGAGCGGAGGTCCGCACAAGAAAGCGCCGTAACCAATGGTGGACACCACTGACACGCGGGCCGCCGCGTGCACAGGATCGTCGGCAGCGGCAGACATCCCCACGGGGAATCCGAGTGAGGCACCAAGGCCCCACACCGCCAAGGCTACAAACGCGAGCCATGGAACCGGAGCAAAAACAAACAGCGCAAGGCCCACGACGGCGGTGGCCGAGCACCAGCGCATCACCACTACACGTCCAAATCGATCCAGGATGACAGTGCCAGTGAAACGCCCGATGGTCATGAAGGTGACGAAGAGCCCATAACCGACAGCCCCAGCGGCATCGGACTGCCCGTAACCATCAGCGAGTGCCAGTGCAACCCAGTCCCCCGCGGCTCCTTCGGCTAACGCCAAGCCGAGGACCAGGACGCCGATCAGCAAAGTCCTTCGGTCACGCCAGGCAAGGGCCACGAGCCGCTTGTTATCCAGTGGAGCGGCGGCTTTGCCGGCGTCCGTCTGAGGGCCGGCCGCGTCTCCGGAGATGATGGGCAGCGGGCCCGTGGACGGATCCTGGAAAGTGTCGGTTTCTTCGGCGCGGTACGTGTGCGTGGCTGCAGCGGTCTTTTCCGCACGGAACCAGAAGGTTGCGGTAACCACGGATGACGCTACAACCACACCCGAGATCAGGAAATGCCAGAACACCGGCATATGGATGGCAGCGGCCCAGGCACCGAACCCCGCAGCGGCGACGGTTCCGAGGCTGAAAGCGCCGTGCAAGTGCGGCATGATGTGCCGTTGCAATTCGCGTTCAAGCGAGGCCCCTTCCACATTGGACGCAGTGTTCCAACTGGCCGTACCCAGACCCAGGACTACCAAGCCTGCGGCCACCACCAGCGGATTGGCTGCCATAGAGGTGCCCACACCCACGATGACAAGGCCCGCACCCACCATGCAGCTGCCGATCCTCGTGGTCAGCTTGGGACCGAGCCGCAACACAATAAGCCCCGAGGCGGAGATCGAAATGAACGAGGCCACCGTCATGCACATGAGCAAGAGGCCGATGCCACCAGGCGTGAGATTCAGCCCGTCACGGATGGCAGGGAGCCGGGAAACCCAGGTGGCGAACGCGATACCGCTGGCCCCATATGAAGCAAGAACAGCGGCGCGCCACCGCGACATGTCAGTCGAAGTAGCGCGCCGTTGAGTGGTGTTCGGTTGGTTCAAGAGACCTTCACAACCGCCTGCGACTTCATGAGGACCTTCTGTCCGCCCGCAACGACGGTGAGATCAATGCGTGCGGTGCGGGCATCGGCGTCGAGCGCTCCCACCACGCCGGTGACGTCGATGACAGCACCCGCCTCATCGGTCCCGGTAGTGTCGGTGACGAGGACGGGCTTGGTGAAGCGGGTCTGGTAATCGACGACGGCGGCGGGGTCGACTGCCCAGTCGCTCACCAACTGCACTGCGGCACCCATGGTGAACATGCCGTGCGCGATGACACCCGGCAGTTCCACGGAGGTTGCGAACGATTCGTTCCAGTGGATGGGGTTGAAGTCGCCCGATGCTCCGGCGTACTTGACCAGGTCCTGACGGGTGACGTCAATGCTGCGGGTGCCGATTTCCTGGCCGACCGTCAGTTCTTCGAATGTTGGGCTCATGGTTACTGTCCCTCTCCGCGGACCAGGATGGACGAGGTTGTGGTGGCGACCTTTTCGCCGGCTTCGGTGGAAATCTCAGAGCGGGTGGTGATCATCGCTCCCCCGCCCATGGCCCGGACGCCGTCAACATGCAATTCGGCAACAAGGCGGTCGCCGGCAACGATGGCTCGGTGGTGCGTGAAACGCTGGTCGGCGTGGACCACACGGGAAAAGTCGATGCCCGACTCCGGGTCCTGGACCAACTGGGCGTCAGCACGCTGGGCGACGATGATGGCGAAAGTCGGCGGGGCTACGAGGTCACTGTGGCCCAGGGCCTTGGCTGCCTCAACATCAAAATGCGCCGGGTTGCTGGCTTTTACAGCCTTTGCGAACTCGCGGATCTTTTCACGCCCGACGTCGTATACCTCTGCGGCAGGGTAGCTTCGGCCCTGCAAGTCCGGATTGATACTCATGGTCCAACCCTATCGGCCCCGGGAGCCCGGACGCAGCGGGTTGCTTGGGTGAAGAGGTTACTTCTTGTAGCTCTTGCGGATCTTCTGGCCCCGAACCACCAGTCCGGCGACGTGGAGCACCAGGCCGACGCCAATGACGGGCAACGAAGCAATGGCCAGACCTTGGTTGCCGGAGGTATTCCCCACAATGGACAGGATGAGCCCGACGGCGATCAGCCCCATGGCGCTGAAAACCAGCACTTTGTAAGACGTAGAGGCCGTAGCCCAAAATTGTTCCAGCACCATCCAAGTCTACGGGGTGCGTTGCGAGGCCTACTCTGCACCCTAAAACCCCGAAATACCCTGCAAAGCGGGCCTCACAACGCAAAGGGGGGGCGTTGCGAGGCCTACTCTGCACCCTAAAACCCCGAAATACCCTGCATAGCGGGCCTCACAACGCAAAGGGGGGGCGTTGCGAGGCCCACAACGCATTAGAACAAGGAGTCCTGCAGCGCCGGGATTTCCGTGGTGTGCGGGCCGAACTCGATCTTGCGGCCCTTCAAAGCACCCAGGTCCGCCACAAAACTGCCCTCTACCTCGTTACCCGAAGCATCCGGGAGGCCCGCCAAGGCGATCGCCCCCGACAGGGAGCGGATCCGCAAACCGTGCCCGCCGCCGTCGAACGTTGCCGGGTATGCGTGGCGACGGACCCCTTCGGCAGCAGGAACACAGAGCCGCTCCGCAAAGGCGGGCCGCTCCCACTCTTCCTCCACAACGGAATAGCCGGTCATCGCCAAACCACCTAGAAGCTCGCGCACCCGGCCAGCGTGCTGACGGTTCAGCGTCAAAAGCTCGACGCCGGCACGCGGCTCCACGAGGCCCGCAGCCTTGGAAGCGGAGCGGACTTGCTGGACGAGGCCAAGCTCGCGCGTCACCAAGTCCTCGAGAACACGAACGACGCGGCCGTCCTCGGTGTGCGCCACATAGGCAGCGTGGACAGCGCCCTGTTCGGCGAGCCGTTTCCACTTGCGCGGAGCAGAGGCCGTACCCACTTTGCTGGCACCGTTGGCGAACGTCGCCACGTAGAGCCAGTGCGGTTGCATCACGTAGGCACGGAGGCCGGTGGGTACGGACGTGCCGCGGTGGAAGTCGTGCATCAGCCGGGAGTCGTCCCGCGCGAAGCAGGCTCCGCATTGCTTCCCACGCTCGGCTGGAGAACCGCTGCGGCACGGGACATGCGTCCGATCCCCGGGGCCGTGGACTTTGGTGTGGCCAAGGCACCACAATCCGGGGATTACGCGAAGGCCCAGGGCTGAACCCTGGACCAACGCAACGTCACTGAACTCCGCGTCCGGCGTGAACATTCGCAGCGAAGGGGACGAAGTGTCCCAAGCGACCCCGTGGACAAGCATGCTTACAGCGAAGGCTGAACTCCGAAGGCCACTGCGAGCTTCATGATCTTCTCAGCACGGCCCAGGCGCGGGAGGTCGGAACCATCGCGGATGACGCGGCCGTTGGCCTCGAAGTCGTTCATGAAGTCCGTGGCCCAGGCGACGTCCGAAGGCGTGGGGCTGATGACCTCGTTGATCACGGTGGTCTGGTCGATTGCCAGGCAGAGCTTGCCGGTCATGCCCATGGTCACGGTGATGCCCGTCTGCTCACGCAGGATGGGGTGGTTGGTGCCGACGGTGGGGCCGTCGATGGGGCCCGGCAGGTTACCAACGCGGCTGGCGACGACGAGCTTTGCGCGCGGGTAGGCCATGGCCTCCGGGGTGGCCGCCATGCCGGTGTCGCGGCGGAAGTCGCCGGAACCGAAGGCAAGCCGGAAAGCACCCTGTGCACGGGCGATGTGGTTTGCTTCCTCGATGCCGAGGGCGGACTCAACCAATGCGACTACGGGAGTCTTGCCGTCCATGCGGTGGTAGGACTCTGTGACCTGGTCAGCGGACTCGGTCTTGGCGAGCATGACGCCGAGCAGGCCCGGGGTGCCACGCAATCCAGCAAGGTCGTCGGCCCAGAATGGGCTGGTGGCGTCATTGATGCGGACCCACGCCTTGCCACCGGAGGTCAGCCAGTTGACCACGTTCTCACGGGCAATGTCCTTCTGGGAAGGATCAACGGCGTCTTCGATGTCAAGGATGATGGCGTCTGCCCGTGAACCCGCGGATTCGTCAAAAAGCTCCGTCTTCATGGCATTCACAAGGAGCCATGAACGGGCAATGTCGGCGGGAATATTGCGGGTAGGCCGAACAGATTCGGCGGCGATGCTAGACGTCATGTATCTACCGTATCCGTCCGGCACCCCGCACAGCGAAGAATTCCACCCGGTTGTGAGGATCAATACGAACTAAACCCCCATATGACTGTGGGGTCCCGCAGTATGAACGCCCGACGGCGGGACGCGCCAGTCATATCCGGCCCACCTGTCGCTGTTGTTCACAGGGCTCAACACGGCGTCTTTGTGTCCCAGGGTTGCCGGGAATGGCCCCGGATTTCGTTCCATTTCGGGCTGTTTCGCAGGGTTTCCGGGAGTTACCGCCGCACTTCCCAGTCGGCGTCGGGATGGGTTTACATCGTTCCCAAGCCGTTGCAAGGCTCCCAAGCACTTGCCTAAGCCGGCCACCCAACAGATCACAAACCATCGAAAGTAGCTCCCATGAAACTGCATCTGCCCCTGCTGAGCGTCGCGGCCGCCGTCGTACTAGGGCTGACGGTGTCCGGTTGCGGCGGTGCAGCCGAAGCCGGGCAAGGCGCTCAAGCCGGCAACGAAATCACGGAACTCCGGTACCAGGGCTGGGCCAACCAGGTCACCTTCCCGGAATTGGCGGAAGACCTTGGATACCTGGGTGACGTCAAGCTGAAGTGGGTGGGAAACACCACCAGCGGCCCCCAGGACATCCAGTCAGCGGCCACAAACCAGACCGATTTTGGTGGCGCGTTCACCGGCGCCGTCACCAAACTCATCGAAGCCGGTGCGCCCGTGAAAGGCGTCATCAACTACTACGGCGCGGACGAGAAGAACTTCAGCGGCTACTACGTGAAAGCGGACAGCGCCATCAAGGAACCGCGGGACCTGATCGGCAAGAAGATCGCCGTCAACACACTCGGCGCCCACCATGAAGCCGTCATCAACACGTACCTGACCAAGAACGGGCTCAGCCAGGACGAGATCAAGCAAGTCCAACTGGTGCCCCTCGCGCCGAATGACACCGAAGAAGCCATCCGCCGCGGACAAGTGGACGTGGGAACCTTGGGCGGCGTCCTGCAGGACCGGGCCATCGAGGCCGGTGGGTTGAGGTCCCTGTTCAACGACTACGAGCTGTTCGGCACGTTCGCCGGCGGCCAGATTGTGCTCCGCAACGACTTCATCGAGAAGAACCCCACCACTACCCGGACCTTCACCACGGCCATCGCAAAAGCACTCAAGTGGGCCACTGAAACGCCCCGCGATGAGGTCATTGCCCGCTACACCAAGATCATCGAGAGCCGTGGCCGCAATGAGAGCACAGCCAACCTGAAGTTCTGGAAGAGCCCCGGCGTTCCGGAAAACGGTGTGGTCAAGGATGAGGACTTCACCCGCTGGGAGGCCTGGCTGAACTCGTCGGGAATCGTCAAGGACAAGCTCACGCCTTCCAAGTACTACACGAACGAGTTCAACGAGCTCGCTGCAGCGAAGGGATAGCCATGACCGCCAAAATCAGCCTCCGGAACGTCACCAAGGAATTCACGGTCCGGGCCACCAAAACCACAAGCGCCACCCGCCTCACCGCCATAGATTCCTTGAGCCTGGACGTTCGCGACGGCGAGTTCCTCACCCTGGTAGGGCCCAGCGGCTCGGGCAAGACCACGCTCCTGGACCTCCTGGCCGGGCTCTCCACCCCGACTTCCGGTGAAGTCCTGGTGGATGGCAAAGCCGTCACCGGGCCGGGCAAGGACCGCGCCGTGGTGTTCCAGCAGTATGCGTTGTTCCCGTGGCGGACGGCGTCGGCCAACGTCTCCATCGGGCTCGAAGGTGTGGGTCCGGATGGCAAGAAGCTGAATCGCCGCGAACGCGCCGCGAAAGCCAGCGAATACCTGGCCCTGCTGGGGCTCGCGGGCTTCGAGGACCGCTACCCTCACGAACTCTCCGGCGGTATGAAACAGCGTGTTGCCATCGCCCGAAGCCTGGCCTACGAGCCGGATGTGCTGCTGATGGACGAGCCGTTCGCAGCCTTGGACGCCCAGACCCGCGAGCAGCTTCAGGATGAGCTCCTCAGGATCTGGAAGGCCACCGGCAAGACCATCGTCTTTATCACGCACGGCATCGATGAAGCTGTGTACCTCGGCGAGCGCGTTGCTGTGCTGAGCGCCCGCCCCGGCCGGCTCAAGGAAATCGTGGACATCAACATCCCGGACCGCGACGGCGACGAGGACATCCGTTCCAACCACGCCTTTGTGGAGCACCGCCACCAGGTGTGGACTCTTCTGCACGACGAAGTCCGCCGGGCCCAGGACGCCGGGCACCGCAAGATCCTGCCGGACGGCAGCGCACCGGACGAACCGGCAACCATCACCGAACGGAGCGCCACCTGATGACCACCACACTCACTCAAGCCGAAACTGCCGCCACAGCGCCCAAGGCGGGTACCGCGCCTGACCCAAGTGACGCCGTCGAACGTTCCGTTACTCAGGTGGCAACTGAAGAGCGTACGACGCCGGCACCCGGCATAGCGCGACGCGTCGCCGGAGCCGTGGGGTCGGGTCTGTGGAAGTCCGCAGCGGTCCTGGCTTTCCTGGCACTGTGGGAGCTTGGACCTACATATTTGGCGAGCCCGTCCACCCGGGTGTTCCTCCCGCCGCTGCACGAAGTGCTGCTGGCCTGGGGCAAGCTCTTCGAAGCAGGCACCATCCAAGGCCATATCGCGGCCAGTCTCACCCGGTCCGTGGCCGGCTTCGGCGCAGCCCTGGTGGCGGGTGTCTCGCTGGGCTTGCTCATCGCTTGGTACGGACGCCTGAACTCGGTGCTGAACCCGTTCTTGGAGCTTTTCCGCAACACAGCGGCGCTGGCTCTTCTTCCCGTGTTCACGCTGCTGCTGGGCATCGGAGAAGAATCCAAGATCAGCATTGTGGCGTACGCCGCCTTTTTCCCGGTTCTCCTCAACACCATTGCCGGTGTGAAGACCGTGGACCCGCTCCTGATCAGGGCCGCCCGCTCCTTGGGGCTCAACAGCTTCAGGCTCTTCCAAAAGCTCATTCTCCCGTCGGCTGTACCAACGATCTTCACGGGCATTCGCATGGCCGGCACCGCCTCCATCCTGGTGCTGATCGCCGCTGAAATGGTGGGAGCCAAGGCTGGGCTGGGTTACCTGATCGTGAATACGCAGAGCAGCTTCCTCATCCCGGATATGTACGCGGGCATCCTCACAGTGTCCTTGCTGGGGCTCGGCGTGAACTTCCTGCTGGTTGCCCTTGAAAAGCACTTCTCCCGCTGGCGGACCGCTGTTGGCGCTGCCGCTTCCTGAACCACCCCGCGGCACCTGCCGCAACCATCACAACAAGATCCATCTCAACAAGTAAGGAACACGTCATGACCGTCATTACCGAAACCAAACTCGAGTTCGCCAAACTCGGCTCCCGTATCGGCGCCGAAATCCGTGGCCTGGACATCAGCGGCGACCTGGGTGAAGAAACCATTGCGCAGATCCGGGCAGCCCTGAACGAGCACAAGGCACTTGTTTTCCGCGAGGCCAACATTCTCACGGACGAAGCCCAGGTGAAGTTCGCCAGCCACTTCGGCCCGCTCACCAAGGCGCACCCGACGGTCGCTTCGGTGGACGGCGAAGAGAATGTCCTGCCCGTGGACAGCGAGAATGGCTCGGCCAACAATTGGCACACGGACGTCACTTTCGTGGTCAACCCGCCGCAGGCCTCCACACTGCGCAGCATCGATCTCCCCGCCTACGGTGGCGAGACCCTGATCGCGTCCTCGGCCGGGGCATACCAGGACCTTCCGGAGGAGTTGCGGAACTTCGCGGACACCCTGTGGGCCATCCACACCAACGACTACGACTACTCGGTGCCCAAGAACCTTGAGCACTCCAACGCGGAAGAACGACGCAAGGAATTCACCCGGCTGAAGTTCGAAACCGCCCACCCTGTGGTGCGGGTCCACCCTTTGACCGGCGAGCGCGGATTGTTTATTGGGGGCTTCGCGCAGCGGCTCAGGATCGTGGGCCTGTCCAACACCGAATCCAAGGACATCATCCGCCTGCTGCAGGCCTACGTGACGCGTCCGGAGAACGTGGTCCGGGTGAACTGGGAGCCCAACCAGGTGGTCCTGTTCGATAACCGCATCACGCAGCACTACGCACCGGACAACTACGACGGCCAGCCCCGCAAGCTCAACCGTGTGACCATTGCGGGCGACATTCCCGTCAGCATCGATGGCAAACCCAGCCAGGCCATCCAGGGTGACTCGAGCACCTACTCCGTGGTCGCTCCGATCAGCCGCGCCTCGTAGTATGTGTTGCTGTTG